>CAZVUT010000010.1:0-36132 GCA_964630155.1 uncultured Synergistaceae bacterium | reverse complement strand
GCGAACTCTGGCAGGCCGCGAAGGGGATCTATTCCGCCGATCTGGCCCTCGCGCCCGGCGGCACGCTCGTCATCGTCACCCCGTGTCCCGACGGCGTCGCGAACGGACACCCGGAGCTCTCGGAACTGGGCTACCTTCCGTTCCGCGAGATCGACGAGCTCGTCCGCAACGGAAAGATCGACGATCTGACCCTGGCCGCGCACATCGCGCACGTCGGGCGGATCGTGCTCGACAACGGACGCAGGGGCATCCTGGTCAGCCCGGGCATCGACCGGACGACAACGGAGCGCCTTCACATGGACTACGCCGCGACGCCTTCCGAGGCGCTCGCGATGGCGTTCGCCCGCAACGGAGCGGACGCGCGCGTGATCGTGGTCAAAAACGGGGGCGACCTCCTGCCCGTCTACGTTCCGCCCGAAGGGGGAAACGCCCGATGAAGCGGCTTCTTGACGTCGCCGAACGCGGCTACCGCCTTCTCCTCACGGTCATGGCGATCATCCTGTTCCTTGTCGTGGGAGCGTCCGTTTTCACGCGATACTGCCTGAACAGCTCGCTGGGCTGGGCGGACGAACTCTCGCGATTCATCTTCATCTGGATCTCGTTCCTCGGTGCGGCTTACGCCTACGCGTACGACGAGCACCTCGGGCTCGATTTCATCGTCGAGCGCATCCGCCCCGCGAAGCTTCAGACGCTCGTGCGGCTTTTCGGCGACATCGCCATCGGCGCGGTCCTCCTGGTCATCACGATCTACGGGCGGATCGTCGCGGACTCCGCGACGAACCTCTCCCCGGCGCTCTATATCCCGATGAAATGGATCTACATGATCGTCCCCGCGACGGGAGCGCTCATGGTCGTTCTGAATGTCGTCAAGATTCTCGGGCGTCTCGCGGCGCTTTTCCGGCCGGATCTTCCGGCTGAAGGAACGGGGGGGAACGGCTGATGCTCTGGATCTTTCTTTCGGTGCTCTTCGGATTCACGCTTATCGGCGTTCCGATCGTCTTCAGCCTGGGCGTCGCGAATCTCGTGATGCTCCTCGTCATGGACCTGCCCTTCATGGTGCTTCCCGCCGAGATCATCTCGGGGATGAACAGCTTTCCGCTGCTCGCCATTCCGTTTTTCATGTTCGTCGGCGAGGTCATGAACCGGGGCGGGATCGCGAAGCGTCTGGTCGACTTCGCGGACTCGCTTGTGGGGCACATCACGGGCGGACTGGGACACGTATCGATCCTGAGCAGCATGTTCTTCGGCGGGATCTGCGGCTCCGCGGTCGCCGAGGCCGCCGCGATCGGCGGATTACTCGTGCCGCCGATGGTCAGGCAGGGCTATCCCCCGGCGCTCGCCGGAGCCATAACGGCGTCGGCCGCCGTCATCGGGATCATCATCCCGCCGAGCATTCCGTTCATCCTGTTCGGCATCGTCACGAACACCTCCATCGCGAAGATCTTCCTCGGGGGAATCATTCCCGGAATTCTCGTCGGGATTTCGCTCATGATCACGACGTATTTCATCACGAAGAAACGGAACATCGCCTCCCGCCACGCGAGCAGGCGCTTCTCCGGCGCACGCGTCTGGGAGACGTTCAAGGGGGCGGGGCTTGCGCTCTCCATTCCGGTCATCATCGTCGGCGGCATCCTCGGCGGCATTTTCACCGCGACGGAGGCAGGGGCCGTGGCCGCGTTCGTCGCGCTCTTTCTCGGCCTCTTCGTGTACAAGGAGGTCTCCCTCCGGGATATCCCCGGAATCTTCCTCTCGACGGCCAAGACGACGGGCATCGTTCTCTTCCTGTGCGGCATGGCGATGGGAACCGCATGGCTCCTGACGCGCGCGCGCGTCCCGTTCGAACTCGCCGAGACCGTGCGGTCGATCACCTCTTCCCGTATGGGCGTCCTGCTGCTGACCAACGTTCTGCTGTTCTTCGTGGGCTTCGTCATGGACCTGACGCCCGCGATGCTGATCCTCGCGCCGATCCTGCTGCCGCTCGTGCAATCGGTCGGAATCGATCCCGTCTACTTCGGCGTGGTCATGTCCATCAACCTCGGCATCGGGTTGATCACCCCGCCCGTCGGGACGGTGCTGTATGTGACGTGCGGCATAGCGAACGTCCGTTTCGACGACCTGGTCCGCTCGATCGCCCCCTACGTCGTCGCGGAAGTCGTCACGCTGCTGCTCCTCCTGTTTTTCCCGCAGATCGTGCTCTTCATCCCGAACATGGTCATGCAGTAGGAAAGGCGCAATCGAAAAACAACTGTGCCGACTGCAAAGGGGGGAGGCAGCGAAAGAGGACGATCCCTGACGAATGGTGTTCCGTAACGTTCCGCGCATGACGGCGCCGTGTCGACGCGCCCGAGGGAAAAGCGGTCCCGGGATAGGACATCCGGGATGAAAGGTGCAGGAAAGGGGACGTGAGGCATCGTGAAGAAGATTTCTCAGGTTCTTGTGGCGATCGCAGTACTTCTGGCTTTCTGCTCCGTCGCGTTCGCAGCGGAGACATTCAAGATTTCGGCGGGGATCGGCCTCAACGACAAGTCCGCCCAGTACAAATCGCTCGTGTTCTTCAAGGAGCTCGTCGAAAAGAACAGCCAGGGCCGGATCAAGGTCGACCTCTACCACTCCAGCCAGCTCGGCGACGACCGGAAAATGATGGAGGCCCTCAAAATGGGGACGCAGGAGATGACCTGCCCCTCGACGGCCCCGATGACCGGATTCGTCAATGCGTTCAAGATCTACGACCTGCCGTTCATCTTCCCGGGCGAAGAGGTCGCGGACTACATCCTCGACGGTCCCGTGGGGAAGAAGATCCTCGACATGCTTCCCGCGCAGGGGCTCATCGGACTCGCCTACTGGGAGAACGGCTTCCGCCAGCTCACGAACAGCACCCGCGCCGTGAAAACCCCGGAGGACATGAAGGGGCTCAAGGTCCGGACGATGGAGAACCCCATCCACCTCGCCGCGTTCAAGGTCATGGGCGCGAACCCGACGCCGATGGCGTTCGGCGAGCTGTTCTCCGCGATGCAGCAGAAGGTCGTCGACGGACAGGAGAACCCGTGGGGAACCATCTTCCTGCAGAACTTCTTCGAGGTCCAGAAGTTCGCGACCGATTCCGGGCACATCTATTCGCCGTTCGTGCTGCTCATCTCCAAGAAGTTCTGGGACAAGCTCCCCGACGATCTGAAAAAGATCGTCCAGGACGCCGCGAACGAGTCGAAGGTCCATAACCGGAAGCTCAACCGCGAGATGAACGCCGAGTACCTCGAGAAGCTCAAGACGAAGATGGACGTCACGATCCTGACGCCGGAACAGCGCGCGAAGTTCCAGGAGGCCGTGAAGCCCGTCTACGACCAGTTCTCGAAGGAAATCGGAACGGAACTCGTCGACGAGGTCATGAAGCTCGTCAAGGAATACAAGAAGTAGCGCGTCTCGCTGCCGGGGGTTCCGTTCCTGCGCGACGTTCCGCAGGAACGGAACCCCCTTTTCGTATCGCACGCCCGGACGGGCGCGGGTCAGACGATCCGTTCGCTCCGGCGTTCCAGAAGCAGCGTGTCCCGCCAGACTCCGTCCAGCCGGGCGACCTTCATCCGCTGACAGAGGATCCGGAAGCCGTTCTTCAGGTGAATGCGGATGCTCGCGCCGTTCTCGGGGAAAATACCGCTGAAGAGCGTCCACATTCCGTGTTCCTCGGACGAGGCGACGACCGCCCCGAGAAGCTGTGTTCCGATCCCGCGCCCTCCGGCTCCGGAACGGACGTAGACGCTCACCTCCCCCACGCCCGCGTAGGCCTCGCGCGAGGAATAGGGCGTCAGCGCCACCCATCCGAGGACCGCTCCGCCGTCTTCCGCGAAGACGAAACGCGAGTGGGGCAGATGCCGGCGATCCCACGCCTCCCATGCCGGAACGACCGTCTCGAAGGTCGCGTTCCGGCCGTCGATCCCGTCCCGGTAGATGTCCAGAACCGCCGCCGCATCTTCAAAACGCATACATCGTATCATCGAACCATCCCCTGCACGCTTCGAATTTTCCCCCATATTCTACGCGCATCATTTACAAACGGCGCATTTTGGATTTGAATACTCGTACGATTACCGGACATTCAAAGGGGGGATCATCATGGGGGCATTTTTCGAAAAGGATCACAAGGACGTCTGGATCCGGACGGAACTGAAACCCGGCGACCTGGGGGCCGTCGTCGCCCTTCACGGAACGCTGTACGCAAAGGAATACGGCTTCGACACAACCTTCGAGACCTACGTGGCCCGGCCGCTCTGCGATTTCGTCCTCGAGCCGTCGAAACGCCAAAAGATCTGGCTCGTCGAGCGGGAGGGGACGGTGAAGGGGTGCATCGCCATCGCGGACGCATCCCGGGACGCGGCGCAGCTCCGGTGGTTCCTGCTCCATCCGGACATCCGGGGACTCGGGCTCGGACGCTATCTCGTGAACGAGGCCGTCAAACACTGCCGGGTTTCGGGGTTTTCCGAAGTGTTCCTGTGGACGCTCGACTCGCTCAAGGCGGCGCTGAAGCTCTACAGGGAGGAAGGGTTCACGCTCGCGGAGGAGAAACGGCACGTGCTCTGGGGGCAGACGGTGACCGAACAGAAGTTCACGCTCCCGCTCGCGAAGCCGCTCGTATAGCTTCCGGCCCACGGACGGAAGACCGGGGGACGAAACGCCCCTCACGGGCGTCCCGTCCCCTGTCTCGTCCGAAAAGGCTAGTCCTTCAGATAGCGTTCGAACCAGGCGATGATCTCCCGCAAGCGCGCGAGACGCGGCTTGGGTCGTCCCGAACGGCTGAGTTCGTGGTTCTCCCCCTTGAAGACGCAGATCCGCGACGGAACGCCGAAGCGCTTGAGCGCCGAGAACATCTGGAGACCCTGCGTGAGTTCGCAGCGGTGATCCTCGTCGGAATGGATGAACAGCGTCGGCGTCTTCGCCCTGTCGGCGTACTTCAGCGGCGAATGCCGCCAGAGCTTTTCCTCGTCCGTCCAGATGTCGGCGGCCTGCTGGTCCGGGACGAAGTAGTAGCCGATATCCGAAATCCCGGCCTTGGAGATCCAGTTCGATATGCTGCGCTGCGCGACCGCCGCCCGGAAACGGTTCGTGTGTCCGATGATCCAGTTCGTCATGTAGCCGCCATAGGAGCCGCCGGTCACGCCCATGCGGTCCGCGTCGACGAACGGCAACTTCGCGATCGCCCAGTCCGTGACGGCCATGAGGTCGTCGTAGTCGATCGTCCCGTACTTTCCCCGGATATCGTCGAACGCATTGCCGCGCCCGTCGCTGCCACGCGGGTTCGCGTACAGGACGACATACCCCTTCGCCGCCCAGCACTGCATCTCGTGGAAATAGACGTCGCCGAAGGCCATCTTCGGTCCGCCGTGGATATTCAGGATCGCCGGGTACTTCCGCCCTTCGACGAAGCCCACGGGTTTCATGACCCAGGCGTCCAGCGGTTCTTCCGTTCCGTTTTCGACCGTGACATGTACGGGTTCGATCACGTCCACGTTCTCGAGAACCGTCCTGTTGAAGTCGGTGAGACGGCGTTCCCCGTCCGCGTCAACGAGGTAGAGTTCTTCGAGGTCGTTTCCCTGCATCCCGACCACGGCGGCCCTCTCGCCGCTCACGTCGTAGTCGTCGACGGTCGAAAGGGTCTTCGTGATCCATTCGATCGTTCCGGCCGCGTCGACGCGCTCGAGCACGGAACGATACCCCTCGGCGGACACGAACCACGCCTTGCCCGCGCCCCGGAAAAAGCTCAGGTTCAGGTCGGCACAGCCGTAGCGGCAATCCGTGGCGATGGAATTCCGAAGTCCCCTGTCGAGTTCCGGCGTGATGCAGGTCAGCTTTCCGTCGCGCAGGGTATGGAATTTCGCGTTCTGGTTGACGCCGTACGCGGCGAAATCGCTTCCCAGGACGAGGATCTCCTCCCCGTTTTCCCGCCAGGGGGCGTAATCGGCGCACTTGCAGGCGAAGCCCGTCTTGTCGCCGTCGAGCAGGACGCGGCTCGTTCCGTCGTTCAGTCCGATCTCGAGGACCGTGTTCCGCAGCGTGCGGACGTCCCGGAATACGGGGCCGACGGCCAGAACACGCGTCCCGTCGGGAGAGAGACGGAAGCGCTCGACGTCCATGTCTTCGGGCGTCAGGCGCTTCAGCTCGCCGCTCGTCAGGTCGCACAGGCACAGCGCGGTCTTCCGTCCGCCCGTGAACCCCTTGCCGTTCGAGCAGAACGGAATCGACTCGAACACCATATAGTCCGCCTGTTCGGGGTTGTCGTATTCCGGCTCGAATACGGCGAGAACCAGCGCTCGCGTCGCATCGAGCGCGCGGATGGACGTCACGTCGCGGGCGACGGCGCACAGAAAGCGCGCCTCCCCTCCATCGGGGGATATCGCATAGAGCCGCGTTCGTCCCTTCGGCGTCTCTTCGCGGTCGCTCGCAATCTGACGATCGCTCGCAAAAAGCAGTTCCGAGCCGTCGCCGCTCCAGCAGAAGAACTTCTCCCTGCCGGAGGTCGTCAAACGGCGGGTTTCTCCCCGCTCCGGATCGCACAGCCAGATGTCGGACGCATAGCGGTTCGTCTCGAGGTCCCCCTTGTGGACGAAGAACGCGATCCTCTTTCCGTCGGGGGAAAAGAGGGGGCGGGACAGAAAACGGAAATTCAGGATATCTTTGGGTTCAACGGGCCGTTTCACGAACGATCGAACTCCTTCCTCACATGCGGCGCGGCGCCTCCGGTAGTCCGGAGACGCCGCCGCTTCGCTCATATCATACATCATTCCCGGCCCGAACCGAACGATGTCCGGCGACGAACGACCCATGGCCGCGTTTCCGCCGGTCATCGCGCGGTTCAGGCGCGCGATTCCTTTTCGATGGCCTCCCAGAGCCCTGCGAGGTACATGACCGCGAGCGCCCGATCATACAGGCCGTACCCCGGTTTCCCCGTCTCGCCCCAGATCATTCGGCCGTGGTCGGGACGCATCGGTCCGGAGAAGCCGACGTCGTGGTAGGCCTTCAGGATTTCGTAGATGTCGAGCGATCCGCAGGCGCTCGGGTGCGCGCTCTCGTGAAAGTTGCGCCCCTCGAGGATTTTCACGTTGCGGACGTGCGCGAAATGGATGCGCTTGCCGAACCTTCGGACGATCCGCGGGATGTCGTTCTCGCGGCTGACGCCGAACGACCCCGAACAGAGCGAGAGCCCGTTGCTCGGGCTGTCGACCAGCGAAAGCATGCGTTCGAGCGCGGCTTCGCCCGTGATGATCCTCGGGACCCCGAACACCGACCAGGGCGGATCGTCCGGGTGGACGCCCATGCGGACGCCCGCCTCCTCCGCGACGGGGACCACGCGCTCCAGAAAGACGCGGAGGTTGTCCCACACGCCCTCTTCGCCCATATCCCTGTACGCGTCCACGAGCCGCGGCATTTCCTCCTCCCCGTAGGAGAAGATCCACGCCGGAAGCGATTTGCCCCACGAAAACAGGTTCAGTCCCGCGATCGCGGCGTCGTCGTATGACAGGCACGTCGACCCGTCGGGAAGCCGCATGGCCAGGTCCGTCCGGACCCAGTCGAACAGCGGCATGAAGTTGTAGCACAGCACGGGGATGCCGGCCTTGCCCATGTTGCGGATGCTCTCGCAATAGGCGTCGATATAGGTGTCCCGCGTCCTGAGCCCGAGCTTGATGTCCTCGTGAACGGGAATGCTTTCGATGGCCGTCAGCGTGAATCCCTTGTCCTCGACGGTCTTGCGGAGCGCCTGAAGACGGTCGAGCGGCCAGACCCGGCCGGGCGGGATGTCGAACAGCGCTCCGACGATGCCCTTCACGACCGGGATCTGCCCGATCCGGTCAAGCGTCACCGGATCGTCGTCGCCATACCAGCGGAACGAAAACTGCACCATGATTCTCCTCCTCTCCGGAAATTCCAGAAAAAAAATCCGTTCCGATCAGAAGCCGATGCTCGTTCCGCCGTCCACGGGGAGGACGACGCCGGTCAGGTAGCGCGCGGCCGGCGAGAGCAGGAACGCTGCGGCCATTCCGACCTCTTCGGGCGTCCCGAGACGATCCATCGGGGTTCTCGAGATGACCTTCGCCCTCCGGTTCGGATCGCCATCGAACGCCTTTCGCGACATCGCCGTGTCGATGAACCCCGGAGCGACCGCGTTGACGGTCACGCCCTTGGGCGAGAACTCCGTGGCGATCTGCTTCGCGAGTCCCGCGACGGCCGCCTTGGACGCCGTGTACGCGCACACCTTCGGGATGCCGAACAGCGACGTCATGGACGCGACGAACAGGATGCTCCCCTCTCCGCGCGCGAGAAGGCGCTTCCCGACCTCGCGCGTCATCGCGAACGCACCGAGAAGGTTGATCTGCAGCACCGCGAGGAATTCCTCGTCCGACGTATCGACGACGTCCTTCTTGAGATTGCGCCCGGCGTTGTTCACGAGCCCCCAGAGCGGCCCCTGTTCTTCGACCTTCGCGACGAACGCGGGGATCGACGGCAGGTCGGACACGTCGCCGACAAAAAAGGAGCTTCGTTCCCCGAGTTCGCGGCATGCCGCCGCGAGCGTCTCTTCATGACGGCCGGAGAGGACCGCGAATCCGCCTGCGTCCACGATCGCGTGTGAAATCGCGAGACCGATGCCCTGGCCGCCTCCGGTGACGAGAATGCGTTTGCCTTCCAGCGAAAACGGACTTGTCATCCTGTTTCAAGCCTCCCTGACCCTTTTCGGGTCTGTTGGTTGATATTTCTCACGAAAACGATTCCCACCCGCCGTTTCCATTTTCCCGAATACGCGGAAGATGGGGAAGATTGTCAATGACACCGTTCCTATTTCCCGAGAAGAAGATTCGGCAGGAAGAGCGTGACCTGCGGCACGTAGGTGACAAGCCCCAGGACGACCAGGCTCGCCGCCAGGAAGGGCAGGAGCGCCTTCGTGATATCCATGATGGACACCTTTCCGATGCCCGAGGCGATGAACAGACAGACGCCCACCGGGGGCGTGTTCAGCCCGATAACCAGGTTCAGGACGCACATGACCGTGAACTGGATCGGGTCGACGCCGACCTGGACGGCGACGTTGAGAAGGATCGGCATCAGGATCATGACGGCCGCGATCGTCTCCATGAACGTCCCGACAAAGAGCAGCAGGAGATTGATCAGGAGCAGCAGGAGATACTTGTTCCGCGTCAGGGCGAGCATCCATTCGGCGACCATCTGCGGCACCTGTTCGGTGGTCAGGATCCAGGCGAACAGGTTGGCGAGGCCGACGAGCATCATCAGCGACGATGTCGTGATCGCCGTGTCGAGAAAGATCTTCACGAGATCCTTCCAGCCGAGATTCCGGTAGATGAAGACGCCGATCACGATCGCGTATACGACCGCGACCATCGCCGCCTCGGTCGGCGTGAAATATCCGTTCGCGATCCCGACGAAGATGAGGACGATGAGCAGCAGCGCCCAGACCGCGTTCCAGATTGACGTGAAAAACTGCTTCATCGACATCGGCGGTTCCTTCGGGTGATTGCGTTTTTTCGAGATGTAATACGACACTATGCCGAGCGCGAGCCCGAGGAGAAGTCCCGGAACGACCCCGGCGATGAAGAGCTTGCTGACGGAAAGCCCCGCAACCGTCCCCGCGACGATCATCGGGAGGCTCGGCGGGATGATCGGGCCGCACATCGACGACGCGGCCGTGACCGCGCACGAAAAGTCCGCCTCGTATCCCGTCTTCTTCATGGCAGGAATGAGGATCGCGCCGATGCTCGCGGTATCCGCCGCGGCCGTGCCCGATATCCCCGCGAAAAAGACGCTTGCCGCTATGTTGGCCAGCGAGAGTCCGCCCCGGACCCTGCCGACGAGCGCGTTCGAAAACGAAATAATCCGCTCGGTGATTCCGCCGACGTTCATGAGGTTGCCGGCGAGGATGAAGCCGGGAACGCAGAGGATAACGAACGAGTCGATGCCGCTGAACATCCGCTGCGGGATGATGTTGAGCGGGATATCCGCAATGATGAGGTAGAACGCGGAGGAAAGCCCGAGACAGAAGGCGATCGGAAAACCGATCAGCATGGTGAGAAAGAAGATCACGAACATCGTAAGGATCATGGTTTGACGGCCTCCTCTCCGGCTTCTCTTCGCGAACCGAACGTCCGGATCGCCCCGGCGACGGCGGCGATGAGATAGACCGTCAGCGTCAGGGACGCGAGAAACATGCTGAAATAGAAGACGCTCATGGGCAACAGCAACGCCGCCGACGTCTGCCCCTCGACGGCGACGACGATGAACCACGCCTCCCTGGTGACGGCCCCGAAGAAGACGGCGAGCACCAGGTCGATGAGGATCCCGAGCACCGCGTTCACTTTCGCCGGGAACCGGGATGTCAGAATATCGACGTTCACGTAGGCCTTTTCCTTGACCGCCAGGCCGGCGGAAAAACCGACGGTATAGAGCAGCATCAGACGGGATACCTCTTCCGTCCATGTCGGAACCTTCGGGAAGAAGAGCCGGGCGATGACCTGGAGCATGACGACGCTCACCATTCCCGTCAGACTCGCGATGCTCCCTATCTTCAGGATTGCTTCAAATACGTTCTTCAGGGGTTTCACAAACAGTCGCACCTCCCGCAACGACCGCGGGCGCCGTCGTATCGCGGCGCCCGCAGCGTACGTTTCGCTATTTCACTTCCTGGATCTTCTTGTACATCTCTTTCTGGCTGTCGTTCAGGTTCTTCAGGACCGCTTCGCTCGCGATCTTCGCGAACGCCGCCTGATCGACATCGACGAACGTCATCTTTTCCTTCAGGAGCTTCTCGAGCTTGCCCTCTTCCTCGAGGAAGAGCTTGTTCTCGTACGCCTGCATCTCCTTGCCCGCATCGAGGACGACCTTCTTCAGGTCATCGGGCAGGGACGCGAAACGCTTCTCGCCGATGCAGACATAGATCCATCCGCGCACGTGGGACGTCTTGTTGAGGTACTTCTGGACCTCGTAGAAGTGCGCGCTCGCGATCAGCGCGTAGGGGTTTTCCTGTCCTTCGATGGTTCCCTGCTGCAGGCTCGTGAACACCTCGGAGAACGCCATCGGGATCGGCTTGGCGCCGAGGGCTTCCCACGCCGCCAGGAAGATCGGGACGTTCGGAAGGCGGATCTTCATGCCCTTCAGATCGTCGGGGGTCTTCACGGGACGGCTGGAGGTCAGTTCGCGCGGACCGCGCTCCATGTAGCCGAGCACGCGGAGCTTCGCCTTTTCGAGCACCTGGGCCTCGATCTCCCTGCCGATCTCGCCGCCCGCGATCTTGTGAAGATGCGCGGCGTCCCGAAGCAGGTAGGGGGTCGCCATGAAGATGGTCTTGTCGGCGCCGAACGTGGTCAGGGTTTCGCCGAAGATTCCCATATCCGCCGTTCCGGTCTGGATGGAAGTAACGAGATCCTTTTCCTTGCCGAGCTGCTCGTTCGGGTAGATCTTGACTTCGATACGGCCGCCGGAATTCTTCTCGACCAGTTCCTTGAACTTCAGGGCGCCGAGATGCCAGGTGTTCTTCTCATCGGCAAGATGTCCGAACTTGAGGACGATCTTGTCGGCCGCCAACGCCGCGGACGCGAACGAAACGAAAACGGAAAGCGCAAGCAGTACGATACCCAGTTTCTTCATCCTGTTCCCTCCTTCGAATGCCCCGCCTTTCCGGCGGGGAGATTGCCTCGTGAAGGACGTCCGAAAAAATCAGAACGTCAGAATCACCTTGCACGTCTCGCGCGGAGCGTGCTCGATCAGATCGATCGCCTTTTCGACTTCCTCCATCCGGAAGGTGTGCGATACGAGGGCGCGCGGGTTCACCTCTCCGCGTTCGATCCAGCCCAGCGCTTCCCGGAACTTGTCGTTGTGCAGCCGGGATCCCAGGATATCCAGCTCCCTGGCCGTAATCGACCTCTCGGCGATCCGTGACGGCTCGGGGCCGAAGCCCAGAACGACGATCCGCCCGGCCGGGGCGGCCATCTCGACCGCCAGCTCGAAAATATCCGCCCGCCCGACGGCGTCTATGGTCACCGACGGTCCGACCCCGTCGGTCGAGGAGCGAACCCACTCGCGAAGCCCGTCTTTCGAGGAATCGAACGCGTCCGACGCCCCCATGCACTTCGCGAGATCAAGGCGCTCCGGAACGATATCCGTCACGAGAACCTTCGCTCCGAGGCGCCGCGCCCCCTGAAGGATCACCTGCCCTATCGGCCCCGCGCCGAAGAGCAGCAGCGTATCCGCGCCGGTCACGCGGCCGCGCCACAGCGTCTCCGCAGCGATTGTGAACGGCTCGCACAGGACGGCCGTCTCGAACGGAAGGTCTTTCCGGAAGACGTGAAGGCAGGATGCGGGAAGAAGCAGCTGTTCCCGCGCCATTCCGTCCGTGTGGACGCCCCGGACCTGCAAACGGGAACAGACGTTCCGCCGGCCGATCCGGCACGCGGGGCACTCGCCGCAGGAGATGACGGGGTCGATGACGACCCGGTCTCCCGGAGATACGGCCGTCACGTCGGACGCGACTGCGAGAACCTCTCCGGCGGCTTCGTGCCCGATGATTCGGGGATACGTTGCGAAGGGATTCTGCCCGTGAAGGATATGGATATCCGATCCGCAGATTCCCATCGCGCGAATACGGACGAGAACGTGTCCGGCCTGCGGCTCCCGCGGCGGCTCCCGATCCACGATCCTGAGTTGCCCGGGTTTGGTCACTTCGATGGCTCGCACGACGACCCCTCCCCTGACATGGTGGTTTATGCAACAGCATTGTAGCAGAGAATTCGGAGAATCGTCACGGAACGGCAATGCGTTCTATTCAACGGAACACACAAAACGTTTTTTCCGCGCCGAAATGTGAAAAGCGACTTTTCGGGAGGAATCGTTCCGGGGCTTCTTCCGTACGTTTCTTTTTGATATCATACGGCTTTGCGCGATCCGAACGGACGCGCGGAACGAATCCGGCCGCCCGGCCGGACCGAATTTTCCGGAAGAGAGTGATAGCTGTGCAGCGGGTTTTGCCGATCGTGCTCCTCGTTTTCTCGAATATCTTCATGACCTACGCGTGGTACGGGCACCTCAAGGATATGCGGGCGAAGCCGCTCATCATCGCCATTCTCGTGAGCTGGGGCGTCGCCTTCCTCGAATACTGCCTCCAGGTTCCCGCAAACCGCATCGGAAACTCCTTCTTTTCCCTCGGACAGCTCAAGGTCATGCAGGAAGTCATCACGATGTGCGTCTTCGCGGGCTTCAGCGTCCTGTACATGCGCGAGCGCGTGACGATGGATTTTCTCTGGGCGGGACTGTGCATGGCAGGAGCCGCGTACTTCATGTTCCGCGGGGTCGGCGCCGGCGCCTGATCCGCCCGGAAGCGAACCAAACGGAACCGGAATCCCGCGACGCGATATTTTTCAAGAGACGACAAACGCCCCCTGCGCGAACCACGCGCAGGGGGCGTTCTTGTCCGAGCATTCCCGGCGGCGCGGAGAGAGCCTCGGTCACGCGCGTTTTCGCGCCCGTTCGATCCGTTCGGCCGCGAAGGCGGCCGCCTTCCGAAACGTCGCCTCGTCGGCGCAATAGAGCCGGATCAGCGGGAGCAGTCCCGAGGAGAGGGAGACGACGCCGATCTCTTCATGAGCGACCGCCTTCCGAAAACGATCCCAGGGCAGCCACTTCGACGTTTTATACTCGACCTTCACGCCCGCCGCGACCGCAGGGAGCGGAAACACCCGTACGGAGAGCGCCTGTCCGAACGTCAGTCCGGAGGACGATCCCCGTTCGAGACGCCCGTTCTCCATCGATACTCCCTTGTTGTTCATGACGAAGCGGGCGACGAAGCGGTTCCGCAGCCCGAGGAGCGAGAAGATCAGATAGGCCGCGTCGAAGGCCCCGATGATGATCACGAGCAGCCCGAAAAACGCCAGCAACCCCGGACGCGTCGGGGCATACCCCAGGACGTTCGCGGCGACCGGAATCACGACCGCCGGAAAGGCGAACGCCATGCACGAGAACATCACAACGTCCCCGATGATGCACGGGTTCGTCACGATCGGGACGAGAACGTCCCACGCGATCGTCTCGCCATGCGCCTCCGGACGTTCCCGCCGCGCCTCGTCCCCGCCGTCTCCGGCGCCCTTTTGAAGCAGCAGCGCCCGAGGCGCCCCCTGTTTTCGATCCGACATGCGACACTTCCCCCGCTTCCGGCCGCAGTGCTTCCGTCGCGCCGCTATCCCTTCCTGTGAAGGAAGCGCGCGCCCCTGCGCACGATCGCTTCGAGGCAGCGGACGCCCGTCACGAGCGTCGCCTCGTCAACGTCGAAATGATCGTTGTGATGTCCGACGCCCGTGTGGGACCCGAGGCGCATATAGGTCGCGACGCCGCCGCGGTCCTGAACCGCCCGCATCATCCACGTCGCGTCGTCGCTGCCGAGCGCGTCTCCGTCCATCTGAAGGTTCGTGATTCCGGGAATCCCCTGGAGCGCGTCCCGGATGATCTCCCGCAGGACAAAGTTGCTGTCCGCCGAGATGGCGGCTCCGGTCTTGACGACCTCGCACCGGACGCCGTAGACCTCGGCGCTGCCCTTCACGACGGCCATCGCGCGGTCGTAGACGTAGGCAGCGACATCGTCGTTGTCTCCCCGGGTCTCGGCCTTCATGAAGGCGACGCCCGGGATGACGTTCCGGCCCGTCCCCGCGGTCAGGACGCCGACGTTGATGCGCGTGCGCCCGTCGCTGTGCGGCGCGATGGCGTGAAGATTCAGCGCCGCCGTGGCCGCCGCGAGCAGCGCGTTGCGCCCCTCCTGCGGGGAGCCGGCTGCGTGCGTCGAGACGCCCGTATAGGTCACGTCGAACTTCGTCGTGCACAGGAAGCCGTGACACCCCGTCGTGACCGTGCCCGAAGGAATGCCGCCGCCGATGTGGATCGCGACGAGCGCGTCGACGTCGAGCAGAATCCCGCGGTCCACCATCGCGGGCGCGCCGCGGACGCCCTCCTCGGCGGGCTGGAAGATGATCAGGACCTTTCCGCAAAGTTCGTCCTTCTCCTCCATCAGCACGCGCGCGAGCATCAGTCCCATCGCCGTGTGCGCGTCGTGGCCGCAGGCGTGCATCCAGCCCGGGTTCACGGACGCGAACCCCTCTTTCCGGGGCCTATGGTCCGGATCCTGCGTCTCCGCGACATCCACGCAGTCGATGTCGAACCGGAAGGCGATCGTCGGACCGGGGCGCCCCGTGTCCAGAATCCCGAGCGCGCCCGTGTAGCCGTCCATGCGTTCGATCCATTTCGGATCGGCCCCTTGCTCCACCGCCCGCGCGATGTTGCGCTCGATCACATCCTGCGGAGCGCGCCCCATCACGGATTTCGGCTCGATCACATCAAGTCCCGTGCGGACCTCGTACCCCAGGTTTTCCAGCATCGACGCCGCGACGGATGTCGTTCGGAACTCAAGCCATCCGCTTTCCGGATACGTGTGAAGATCCCGCCGGAGTCGAATCGCTTCCTTCTCGATAGCTTCCCAGTCGATCATGTTCTGAACAGCCCCTTTCCGAAAGGAAATACCCGGCCCGGAAGAACGCGTCTCCCTTCGCCGTCATCGCCGTGATTTTCCATACGAAGCATCATAGCGTCAGAATGGGATCAGGGCAACGTGGAGATGCGGCGCCGTACTATAATCATCCGGACGGATCCGTTCGGCGGACGCAGCCGCGCCCCGAGCCCCCCGCAATCATGACGCGGCGGGAAACCGCCGTATCGAACCGGAAAATCCGAAAGGAGTTGTTGTGATGTCCCCCGACCGTTACGACCCGATCCGGGAGGATCCGGCAAAGGATTTCGTCTTCCCGGCGAAAATGGAGGCGTGCGATTTCCGCGTCACGTACGCGCCGGAAACCGGAGAACAGCACCTCTACGGCGTAGCCTACCTTCCGTCCGGCGAAGGGCCGCACCCGTGCGTCCTGCTCCTTCACGGCTTCCCCGGCAACGAGAAGAACCTGGATCTCGCCCAGACGCTCCGGCGCGCGGGTTGCGCCGTCGTGCAGTTCCACTATCGCGGATGCTGGGCGAGCGACGGCGACTACGCCTTTGAACACGTTCTCGAAGACGTCCGCTCGGTCGTCGGCCTGCTCCGGACGCCCGAATGGCGGGCCCGGCTCCGCATCGATCCGGAGCGATTCGTCCTCATGGGACACAGCCTCGGCGGATTCGCCTCTTTAATGACGGCCGCCGGAGATCCGGAGATCCGCCATGCCTGCTCCATCGCCGGCTACAACCTCGGAGCGGTCGCGGCGCTTCTGAAGAAAAGCTCCGGCGATCCGTACGGCATCCGCGAGATGTTCCGTGGCTGCGTCGTTCCGCTCAAGGGGACGAGCGACGACATCCTTCTGCGGGAGGTCGAACGCCGCGGCGCGTCGTGGGACGTCTGCGAGCACGCGCCCGCGCTCGCAGGAAAGGACATCCTGCTCGTCTGCGCGCTCCGTGACAGCGCATCCATCCCGGAATACCATCACCGGCCGCTCGTCGCCGCGCTCGCCTCGCACGGAGCGCGCGTTTCGGAAGAGCTTTTCGACGAGGAGCACGGCTTCGACTCGGGACGCATCGCGCTCGCCGAGGCCGTGCTCCGGTGGATGCGGCATATCGGAATCGTCCGCCTGTAGGAAGGAAGCGCAACCGGGGCTGCGTCGCATTCGGACAACGCCCCGTTTCCTCCGGAAGCGACGGAGGAATGCGTCGCTCGTTCCGGCCTCAGGGAGTCGCCGATCCGCCTCCGAAAGGTCCCCGGAGGCTTTTCGCGTTTCCCCCTATCCCGGGACGGAAAGACCGTTTCGAGCGACGGACGACGCGCTCACGGGCGCGACGTTCCCGCATGGGGATATTCGTTCCCGGCCCCACCGGACGACTTCCATCGATCCGTCGAAATGCTCGACGAGCGCCGAACAGTTCTCGATCCAGTCGCCGCAATTCGCGTACATGAGCCCGCGCAGATTCCGGATCACCGGGTTGTGGATGTGCCCGCAGACGACGCCGTCGACTCCGCGCCGCAGGGCCGACCGGACCAGGACGTCATCGAAATGCCCCGCGCACATCGCCGCTTTCTTGACCTTCTGCTTGAGGAACTGCGACAGTGACCAGTAGCCGAAGCCAAGCAAGGAACGAAGGACATTGAGCAACGCGCTCATCCACTGCGCCGCGCGGTACGCCCTGTCGCCGAGCCATGCGAGCCGCTTCCGGCAGCGTACGACGGCGTCGAACTCGTCCCCGTGGACGACGAGAAAACTCCGGCCGTCCGCGTTCTCGTGGACGGCTTCCTTCCGGACGATTATTCTCCCGAAGCGCTTTCCGTCGAACGCGTCCATGAACGTATCGTGGTTTCCCGGAATGTAGACGATCTCCATGCGCTTCGACATCTTCAGCAACCCGCGGACGACATCGTAGTGCGCGCGAAGCCATTTGGGGCGTCGCCCGAGTTTCCAGTCGTCGATGATATCGCCGACGAGGTAGAGCCGTTCGCACGTGATCGCCGAAAGAAACGCGCACAGCTCCGTTGCCCGGCACCAGCGCGTTCCGAGGTGGATGTCCGAAAGAAAGACCGTTCGGTATGAGGTGATTCCCGTTCCGTTCATGAAGACAGCATACCACAGTGAAGAAACGCGAGTCGTTCGCCGACGCTACGGATGCGTAAAGAGATCCTTTCGTTTGCGCGGCCTCCCGGAAGTGATACCATGTCCGTGTGCGGTCCGCACCGAAAATCGGAAAGGGAGGCTTTTCATGAACAGACTGATCCTCGCCGCGACGGTTCTTCTCGCGCTCCTGTCCGGTCCGTCCGGAACGGGCGCATTCGAGGCTCCTTCGGAAGAACGACTGTCGGGGATTCTCGGCGAATTCGAGGGCTACGCTGTCCGGGCCATGAAGGATTGGGAGATTCCCGGAATGGCGATCTCCGTCGTGCGCGGCGACAGGGTGCTTCTCGCCAAGGGCTTCGGCGTCCGAAAGCTGGGTTCGACGCAGCCGACGGACGAGCACACGCTCTTTCAGATCGGCTCGGTCTCCAAGTCCTTCACGGCGACGCTCGTCGCCATGCTTGTCGATCGGAAGAAAATCGCGTGGACCGACCCGGTGACGGAGCATCTTCCGGATTTCTCGATGTTCGACCCTTGGGTGACGCGGGAGTTCCGCGTCTTCGACCTCATGGCGCAGCGGAGCGGGATGTCTCCCTACGCAGCGGACTTCCTCTCCCTGCTGGGATTCGACCGCGCGCACATTCTCCGGTCGCTGCGGTTCATCCGGCCTGTGTCGAGTTTCCGGTCCGAATTCGCGTACGTGAACAACCTGTTCGTCGTCGCGGGGCTTCTCGTTGAGAAGTATTCCGACAGGAGCTGGGAGGAAACGCTGAAGGCGCGGCTTTTCGACCCGCTCGGAATGAAGGAGAGCAGCGCCGCGCAAAAGGCGTTCACGGGCGCGTCGAACGTCGCCTGGCTGCACCGCAGGGAGAACGCGGGCATCCGGGCGCTTCCGATGGACTGGCCGTTCATGCGATGGGTGTACTCCTACGGCCCGGCCGGAGGCATCGCGTCCACGGCTTCGGACATGACGAAATGGATGCGCTTCCAGCTCGCGGGCGGAATCTTCGAGGGCAAACGCCTGGTCTCGGAGAAGAACCTGGACTACACGCACGCCCCGCGGACTCCCATCTCCGCGTCCGCTTCCTACTGCATGGGATGGGTCCGGAGCGACTATCGTCCGTACCCGCTCCTCTGGCACAACGGAGCGACAAGCGGAATTGCTTCGGTCGTCATGCTCGTTCCCGAGATCGGGCTCGGGATCGCCGTGCTGACGAATCTTTCGGATACGTCCGCGCCCGAGGCGATCGCAAAACGGTTCGTCGACCTCTATTGCGGGACGACCCCGCTGCGCGACTGGAACAGGGAGGCGCTCGACGAGGCGCGAAGAGCCCGGTCGACGGCCGGGGACATCCCTCCCGATTCGCCGGTGCCGCCGATGCCGCTCGACGTCTACGAGGGAACGTACGACAATCCGGTGTTCGGGAGCATCACGCTGCTCGCCTCGGGAGACGTCCTGACGGGAACGATGGGACCGGAGCGCGTCCGATTCGTCTTCCGCCACAGGGACCGGGACGAGTTCGTCATGAGCGTGCCGGACTTCGACCCCGAGGCGGGACGCGTGCGCTTCACGCTGCGCAACGGCGCGGCGGACTCCCTGGTCATCGACGATCTCCAGAAGGACGGCATCGGCGCGTTCTTCCGCAAGACCCCCTGACCGGGCGACAGGAAGGAGAATCCGTCATGGAGCTGAACATCAGGCCTCACAACAGTCACGTTCGCATGGAGAACGTCTTTTTTCCGGCATTGGAGTATCGCGCCTTTCCGGCGACCAACGCGCCGGGACTTCGGCCGCCCGGAATGGGACAGTTCTCCGTCAAGGCGGAAGAACTCGAGGAAACACCCGCGAAGTGGCTCATCCAGGTGGACATCCACTCGGAGAAGAACCCTCCCGACACACCGACGTTCCTGTACGAATTCTCGCTTGTCGCGGTCGGCGTCTTCGCGTGGCAGGGAGAGGAACGCTCGCGGAAAGAAACGCGCCGCACAGTGGGGGCGCTCGGCCCGGCGATGCTTTACGATGCGCTGCGCGAAGCCGTGAAATACATCACGCATCTCGGGCCGTACAAGCCGTTTCTGCTGCCGCCCCTGGAGTTTTCGCTCGCCCCGGACGACGGGGACGAGAAGCTCATCAAGATCCGGAAGGACGACGCGTAGGAACGAACGGGACAAGCACTGAAACGGGAAAGGGGGATATCGCAATGCGGTCGAGTATCGAGAGAATCCGGAAGGACATCGAACGACTGGCGACCTTCACCGCCACCCCGGGCTCGGGCGTGACGCGCTACAGTTTTTCGGAGGAGGACCGGAAGGCGCGAGACTATATCCGGCGCGAAATGGAAGATGCGGGACTGCGTACATACGAGGACGGCGCGGGAAATCTCTTCGGACGACGCGACGGACGATCGAGCGACGCCTCGCCGGTCATGGTCGGATCGCACTTCGACTCCGTCCCGAACGGAGGGGCGTTCGACGGGGACGCGGGCGTCTCGACGGCCCTCGAGATCGCGCGGATTCTGCGCGACGAGCGGATCGCGACGGAACGCCCGATGGAATTCGCGGCCCTCGTCGAGGAAGAGGGGGCCCGCTTCGCGTGCGGCCTCTACGGAAGCCGCGCGATGACGGGGCTTCTCGGGGAGGCGCATCTCGACGCATTCACCGACCGGGACGGCAGGACGCTGCGCTCGGTGCTCCGCGACTTCGGTTTCGCCCCGGAACTGTTCACGACCGCGCGGCGGGGACCGGGATCGATCGCCGCCTTCCTTGAACTGCACATCGAGCAGGGACCAGTTCTCGAGAGCGAAGGAACCGACCTCGGCATCGTAAGCGCGATCGTCGGCGTGAGCCAGTTCGAAGCGGAGTTCACGGGACGCGCCGATCACGCGGGATCAACGCCGATGACGCTCCGGAAGGACGCTCTCGCGGCCGCCGCGGAGGTCGTTCTCGCGCTCCAGGCCGCGGCGCGACAGGAAGGGGAGGGAACGGTGGGCACCGTCGGCAAGATCCGTGTCGCGCCGGGCGGAGCGAACATCGTCCCGGAGACCGTAACCTTCACGATGGATATCCGTTCCTCCGGGGAATCCCGGATGATGCGCATCATCGCGGACATGAAGGCTCTCATGGAGCGCATCTCCATCCGCGACGCCATCGGATGGCGAATGGACGAGAAGGTCCTGATCCCTCCCGTCTCGATGCATCCGGAGATCGTCGACGCCCTCGAAGCGTCGGCCCGCAATCGCGGCTACAGCGCCCGGAGAATGGTCAGCGGCGCGGGACACGACGCGATGGTCATGGCGCGGCTCGCGCCGGTCGGAATGGTCTTCGTCCCGAGCCGGGGCGGACGCAGCCACTGCCCCGAGGAATGGACCGAATACGCGGACATCGCGAAGGGCGCCGACATCATGCTTGACGCGGCGCTCCGGATCGCAGGGAAGGCCGAATAGGAACGCGCTCCCCAAAGCGTGTCGATCGGCATGTCCGCCGTGCAGAGGGAGGATGTGTCGGCCGGTCTCAGCGGTCTTCGATTTCTGTCATTGCCCGGGACGCGCCATGCGGCTATCCCAAGAGGGACAAAAAAGAACAAAGCCCCGGATTTCTCCGGGGCTTTTCGTGGCGAACCGGTTACAGAAGCCATTCGAGACCCAACCGCAGAAGCGTCTCCTCCGATGGCGTCGTCTCGGGTTCTCCGCCGAAGCCGGACATCACGGCGCAGGACATCGTGCTGACGCGTTCGGCCGCCGTCAGCACTTCGTCACGAGACACGGGACGCCCCAACGCGGCCGAGAGAAGCCGCGACGCGTGACCGGCGTCGGCGACGGCCGAGCCGGTCAGGGACAGGTCTGAATCGTCTTTGGATGAAGGGGCGCCCGTACCGAGCCGCTTCATCTCTCCCGGATCGGCGAACTCCGGCTCCATCGATCCCTGAACGACCACGGCCTTCAGCCGCTTTTCCGCGAGAACGGCCTCGAAGGGCGACAGCCCCTCGTCCGAATCCTCGCTGCCGATCGCGAGAACGCCATGCCCCGAGCCCTTCAGCGTTTCCGCGATCGCGCCGGCCGTCTCCTCCGCGTCGCTGTCCCAGAGATCCTCCGCGTCGACGACCTGCGCGCCGTCCTCGTCATCGACCGAAAGCAGCGAGGGCGACTCCGCCGCTCCCATAATCACGAGCGCGTCGAACCCGCTTTTCTTCAGCGCGACGGGAAACGCGCCTTCGAGATTCGCCGTTCCGATTCCACGCCCGTCGGGCGACCGGAAGGCGGCCGCGCCGAGGTCGCAGCCGTCGAGCGGCGCTCCCGTCAGCGGACCGGCTGCGATCACGACGGGATTGTCCGGCTCCGACGCGGGCATGACCGGATCGGCCATGTACCGGAAAAGCCGGACCGCGAGCCCCTCGCCCCCGACATACGCCCGAAACCACTCCTCGGGAATCGGAAGTTCCTGAGCCGTTTCCTCCGTCATATCAACAACAAGCACCCGTCCCCAATATCCCTGCATGCGCATCCGTCCCTTCCTGTATTCTCAATGTCTGAAAAACGCCGCTTACTTACCGCACCGGATCCGGCTTCGGGGCGCGCGCGCCGGTCCCGTCCGGAAAGCCCGCCCGCTCCGCGACGAAATACAGGGGGCGTCCCTTCGACTCGCGGTAGATCCGCCCGATGTATTCGCCCATAATCCCGAGGCACAGCAACTGAACTCCTCCCATGAAGAGCAACGCGATGAACATCAGCGTCCATCCGCTCACCCAGATGTTCGTGAACAGGCGCAGCACCAGCGCGTACACAATGCCGAGAAGCGCCATCGCGCTCGCGGAAAAACCCATGAACGTCGCGACGCGCAGCGGCTTCGTCGAAAACGACAGGATGCCGTCGAGCGCGAACGAGATCATCTTCCGGAGCGGGTACTTGCTCTCTCCCGCGAAACGCTTCGCGCGGTCGTACGGGAGGGCGCATTGCCGGTACCCCACCCAGCTGATCATGCCCCTCAGGAAACGGTCGCGTTCGGGCATGTGTCGTATGGACTCGACCACGCAGCGGTCCATCAGCCGGAAGTCCCCCGTATCGAGCGGAATCGGCGTGTCCGAAAGATGGTTGAGGATGCGGTAGAACGTTCGCGCCGTGGCCAGCTTGAAGGCTGTCTCCCCCTCGCGCGTCCGTCGCCGGCCGTACACCACCTGATACCCCTGCCGCCAGAGCGCGAGCATCTCCGCGATGACCTCGGGCGGGTCCTGCAGGTCCGCGTCGATGAGCACGACGGCGTCGCCCGAGGCGTGGTCCATCCCGGCCGAGACGGCGATCTGGTGCCCGAAGTTCCGCGAGAACGAGATCATTTTCACCCTGTCGTCGTCCCGCGCAAGCTCCCGAAGGATGTCGAGCGTCCCGTCGCGGCTGCCGTCGTTCACGTAGACGATCTCCCACGAAACGCCCATCGACTCGAGCGTTCCGGAGAGGCGCCGGTGCGTTTCGGAGAGCACCTCCTCCTCGTTGTAGCACGGAACGACGACCGAGAGAACCGGCGCCATTCATTCCACCTCGTCCACGCGAAGCGTCGTGGCTCTCAGGCGTTTGTCCGCGAATACGTCGCGCTTCGGCGAGAAGCGGCGCTGATGCCACATCCACGCGGTCCGGACGATCTCTTCAAGCCCCGGGTACGAACGCTTCCACTTCAGCGTGCGCTCGGCCTTCTTCGACGAGGCGACGAGGACAGCGGGATCGCCGCTCCGGCGCCCGGCCTCAGTGACGGGGATCGGACATCCCGTGACGGCGCGAACCATATCGACGACCTGCCGGACGGAGTACCCCGTCCCGTTGCCCAGATTGTACGCCTCGCACCCGCACTTTCCCTTCATGACGCGTTCGAGGGCGCGAACGTGGGCCGAAGCGAGATCGGTCACATGGACGTAGTCGCGGACGCACGTCCCGTCGGGCGTGGGATAGTCGGTTCCGAAGATCGTCGCCCCGTCCCGACGTCCGAGCGCGACGTCCAGCAGGATCGGAATGAGGTGCGTCTCCGGGTCGTGATGCTCTCCCGTCCGGACGAGGCTGTCCGCGCCTGCCGCGTTGAAGTATCGCAACGAGACGCTGCGCAGGCCGAATGCGTCATGAAAACGCCGGAGCATCGTCTCGACGAAGGCCTTGCTCTCGCCGTACGGGTTCGTCGGAAGGATCGCAGCCTCCTCCGGAATGACGGAAACGTCCGGCTCGCCGTAGACAGCCGCCGACGACGAGAAGACCAGGTTCGCAACCGCGTGTTCCTTCATGACCTCAAGCAGCGTCATGGTTCCCAGGACGTTCACGCTGAAATACTCGTCCGGCCGCTCCATCGACTCCCCCACGAGCGACCGGGCCGCGAAGTGGACCACCCCGTCGATCCGGCGCGTCCGGAAAAGCGCCTCAAGCGCGTTCCTGTCGCGGATATCCCCTTCGACGAGAGCGCTGCCGAACGCGAGATCGCGATGGCCGCGACTGATGTCGTCGAACACGACGACCTGATGCCCTGCCTCGATGAGGGCGAGACTGACCGTGCTTCCGATATATCCGGCGCCGCCGGTGACAAGAATCATGCGACCGTCTCCTTCCGTGCCTGCCCCTTGTGGACCGTTCTCCCGGAAAGCGCTTTCACAAAACGGCTCCGGGGCTTTTGTCGGGAATGCACGCATCAATCCTACGGCAGGAGGAGCGATCCGGCAATGGAGCGGCGAAGGAATTTCGCTTTTCCGGGATCGCTGCGGCCCGAACGGCGCGTCCGGTTCGCGAAATCCCGCGTGGCCCCGTCCGCGCGCGTTGCTGTAGAATGATGCTCAGGCATCGTCCGACAATACAATCCTGACGCGGAGGAACGATTATGACACAAACCGTCGCGGTGGTCGGGGCCGGAATTACGGGCCTCGCCGCCGCCTGCGATCTGCTCGTCTCGGGGTGCGGCGTCACCCTGTTCGAAAGCGCGCCGTACGCCGGGGGCCTGGCGTTCGATATCCCATGCGGCGCGGGACGCGTGGAGGCGTTCTACCGGCATATCTTCACGAGCGACACCAATATCCTGGACCTCGCGGCGGAGCTTGGGCTCGCGGACGCCATCCGCTGGCATGCGCCCAATAACGCCGTCGCGCTGCCCGGAGCGGGGAACACAACGAAGCTGCACCCCTTCACGACCCCGGGGGATCTTCTTCGGTTCTCGCCCCTCTCCCTCCCTGGCCGCCTACGGCTCGGACTGTCGGTCCTCGGGGCGAAGCGCGTGCGCGACTGGCTCGCACTGGAAGAAGAAACGGCGCGTGAGTGGGTGCTCCGGACGGCCGGGAAGGACGTGTGGCGCACGGTCTGGGAGCCGCTGATGCGCTCGAAGTTCGACGACGACGCGGACTCCGTCTCGGCCGTGTGGCTCTGGAACAAGCTGGCGCTCCGGGGACACACGCGATCCTCCGGGATGAAGTCGGAGCTTCTCGGATATATGGACGGCGGCTTCGGCCGTCTCGTCGACGCGCTGACGGAGCGCATCCGGACGCTCGGCGGACGTATCGAAACGGGAACGGCCGTCGAGCGGATCGAAACCGATCCGGAAACGGGCGCCCCGTCGCTGACGGTCTCCTCGCCTGTAACGGGGCCGCGGACGCTCCGCTTCGACCGGGCGCTCTGGACCGCCGCGCCCGCGCTTCTCGCCGACGCCGCGTCGTCGCTTCCTTCCGAAAGCCTCGACAAGCTCCGCGGCGTGCGCTACAAGGGAAACCTCTGCGTCCTGCTGGAACTCTCCCGGCCGCTGACGCCGCACTACTGGATTTCCGTCGCCGACCCGGAGATTCCGTTCGTCGCGCTGATCGAGCACACGAATCTGGTCGGCGCGGAGGCCTACGGACGGCATATCGTCTACCTGAGCCGCTACATCGACACCGCGAACCCGCTCTTCTCGGCGACGGACGAGGACATTCTCCGCCGGTTCACGGCGGTTCTGCCGCGCTTCGCGCCGGACTTCGACGCGACGACGATCCTCGCCGCGAGGGTCACGCGGGCGCGATACGCGCAGCCCGTGATCCCGCGCGGGTACTCCGGACGGATCCCGCCGTTCCGCCCCGCCCCCGGAAAAGCCGTCTTCCTCGCCTCGATGCCGCAGATCTACCCCGAAGACCGCGGAATGAACTACGCCGTCCGCCTCGGCCGTGAGGCCGCCCGGGAAATGCTTTCCCCGGAGGCGACCCGATGAGCAGTTATCCGGCGCTCCTCCAGTCGCTCTTCCTGAGCGAATACGGAATTCATTTCCTGAAGTGGTGGGGGACGATCGTCCTGCTCGGCGCGATCGCGACGCCGCTCACGCGATTTTTCCTGGGCAGCCTTCCCGACAGGGGATACCCGTTCGCGCGCGTGATCGGATGGGTGCTTCCCGCGCTCCTTGTCTTTCTCGCGTCCATTCTCGGGGTGTTCCCGTTCACGCGCGCTTCCGCGATCGTCTCCGTCGCGCTTTTCGGCCTGCTCTCGCTCGCCGCGCTTCCGGCCATTCGCCGCGACCCTCTGCGTCCGGCCCTGCCATCCGCGACGACGGTCCTGACCGCCGAATATCTGTTCCTGGTTTGCCTCGTGGGATGGACGTTCGTCCGGAGCTTCCGGCCCGACATCGAGGGGCTCGAGAAATTCATGGACTTCGGCTTCGTCAACGCGGCCCTGCGGACGGACCTGATGCCCCCGGTCGACATGTGGCTCTCCGGAGAGCCGATCAACTACTACTACTTCGGCCATTATCTGACGGCCTTCATGATCCGGCTGACGGGCGTTCCTCCGGAGGTCGGCTACAACCTCATGATGGCGACGCTCTTCGCGCTCGCGTTCACGCTCGCCTACTCGCTCGGGTCGAACCTGACCGCACGGTTCTCCTCCGACAGGTCACGCCGCGCGACGCTCGCGGGCCTGCTTGCCGCGTGCCTGCTCGCGCTCGGCGGCAACCTGCACGGCTTCATCTTCGGCGACCTGCTGCCGGCCGCGAAGGAACGCGGCCTCGTCTCGATGGAACTCAAGCCGTACCACTACCCCGACGCAACGCGCTTTATCGGCTACTATCCGAAGGAGACGGACGACCGGACGATACACGAATTCCCGGTCTACTCCTTCGTCGTCTCGGACCTCCACGGGCACGTTCTCGACATCCCCATCGTCCTGACGGCCCTTGCCTGCTGCCTGGCCGCGATCCTCGCCGCCCGGCGCGAAGCCGGTCACGGGCAGCCCCGCGGCCCCTCGTTGCGGTCCTTCCGCATCAGCCCGGTCGAATGGCTTCTCGCGCCGCTCCTGTCGGTCATCTGGATGACGAACTCGTGGGATTTCCCGATCGTCACGGGCGTTGCGGCGGGAAGCATGCTCCTCGCGCGGCTCCGGGTCCGGCCGACGCTCCGGTCGACGGTCGAAGGGA
Organism: uncultured Synergistaceae bacterium; assembly: GCA_964630155.1. GTDB lineage: Bacteria > Synergistota > Synergistia > Synergistales > Aminobacteriaceae > CALFXN01. Next base: position 9,145 of record CAZVUT010000010.1, on the reverse strand, counting down.
TCGTCGCCGCTCTTGTCGTCTCGGCGTGCGCCGTGGGCTTGAGCCTCCCCTTCACGCTCCGCTTCGTCAACATCACGCAGGGCGTTCACGCCGCCCTTTCGAGAAGCCCGCTCTGGCAGCTCGCCGTGCTCTGGGGGTATCAGGGCTTCTTCGCTGCGTGCCTGCTGGTCTTCCTTCTCGCGCGCAGCGTCGCGATTCTCCGGCGCCGCAACGGGACGGGGCGCATCGCCGCGCTGCTGACCCGGCACAACCCGAAGGACCTTTTCGTCCTCGGCCTCGCGGTCGCGGGGGCGCTTCTCGTCCTTCTGCCCGAACTCATCTACGTCAAGGACATCTACGGAACCACCTACCACCGCTCGAACACGATGTTCAAGCTGACCTATCACGCGTTCATGCTGCTTGCGCTCGTGTCGGCCTATGCGGCGTTCCGCCTTCCCTCGGCCGCGTCGGGGTGGAAGAAGGGGGCGCTCGCGCTCCTGTTCGGCTGCGTCGCCGTGCTGCCGATGACGTACCCCTGGAAGGCGATGAACGGTTTTTACGCGCGCCCGACCCCCGCGAATTACAGGAAGCTCGACGGTCTCGCCTTCCTGCCGCCCGAGGACCGGGCCGCGATCCGGTGGCTGAACGACAACGTCCGGGGCGCTCCGGTCGTCCTGGAGTCCGACGGGGACAGCTACACGCTCTTCGGACGCGTCTCCATGGCGACGGGACTTCCCACCGTTCTCGGATGGTTCGCACACGAATGGCTCTGGCGCGGCTCGCCCGACATCCCGCAGAAGCGAAGCGCCGACGTTCGCGCCGTCTACGAGGCTGCCTCCCCCGACGCGGCGCGGAAGGTGCTCGACGCCTATCGCGTGGAGTACCTCGTCATCGGGGAACGGGAACGCAGCCGTTTCCCGAATATGAAGGAACCGGTGCTGCATTCTCTCGGGGAGTCGGTCTTCCAGTCGGGGAGCACGGAGATCCTCCGGATTTCCGCGGCGCGCGGCGCAGACCGCGGAGACGGGAAAAAGACCTCGCCATAAACGACCCGGGGATACGGAAACGTCCGTCCGGCGGCCGCTTCAGAACGGCGGTCGCCGGACGGACGTCGTTTAATGCCGGTAAAAGTTGCGGCTACTTCACGATCTCCACGCCGCGGAAGAAGTCCCAGTTTCGCGGGGAGATGTAGAGCCCCTTCACGGTCGGCTTGACCATGTACGGCGTCGCGTAGAAGAAGATCGGCGCGATGATCGAATCCTTCATCAGGATCTCCTCGGCCTTGCGGAAGTTCTCCGCGCGCTTCGCCGGGTCGTCGGCGGACATGGCGGCCTTCACGAATTTGTCGTAATCGAGATTCGCAAGCCCGATGACGTTCTCGGGGAATCCGGTCACGAACAGCTCGAAGAGGCTTCCCGCGTCGAAGAAGTCGACGAGGTACGCATGGCGCGCCAGGTCGTAGTTCTTCTGGATCCGCGTGTCGATGAAGACCTTCCACTCCTGGTTCATCAACTCGACCGCAACGCCGAGGTTCTGCTTCCACATCGCCTGGAGCGCCTCGGAGACCGCCTTGTTGACGACGCTCGTGTTATACGTGTAGGTCACCTTCGGGAAGCCCTTGCCGTCCGGATACCCTGCTTCGGCCAGGAGTTTCTTCGCCTCGGCGACATCGGCGCGGACGGGGAGATACTTCGGCGACTCGGCGCGGAAGTCCTTGTCCTTCGAGCCTCCGGGGATCACGTCGGGGATGAAGCCGACGGCCGGTTTCTGTCCGCCCTGCGTCACTTTCGTGACCATGGCCTCGCGGTCGATCGCGAGCGAGAAGGCCTTGCGCACGCGCGGATCGTCCCACGGCTTGCGCGTCAGGTTGAAGCAGACGAACGCGGTCCCGAGCGTCGGGGCGACCTTGGCCTCGCCCGCCGCGATGAGCTGCGGAACCATCGCGGGCGGGACGTTCTTGAAGTAGTCGATCTTGCCGGACTTGAACGCCGCGAGCGACGTGTTGTCGTCGGCGATCATGACGAGGCGCACCTTGTCGATCTTCACGTTCGCGGCATCCCAGTAGTGCGGGTTCTTCGCGATCGTCATTTCGCTGTTGTGCTGCCAGTCGGTGAGGATGAACGGACCGTTGCAGACGATCGTTTCGGGCTTTGTCGTCCAGCCGCGGGGATCCTTGTCGACGACATCGGGCCGTGCGGGGTAGAAGACGTGATAGGCGAGGTAGTCCAGTATGAGCGGCCACTTGTATTCGAGGCGAATTTCGAATGTCTTGTCGTCGAGCGCCTTGAGGCCGACTTCTTCTTCCTTCGCCTTACCCTCGTAGAACTTCTGGGCGTTCTTGATGAAGAACCCGTAATGCGAGTACGGGGAACCGACGTCGGCCCGGATCAGCCGCATGAAACCGTAGCGGAAGTGCTCGGCCGTCATGGGCTTGCCGTCGGACCACTTCATGTCGTCCCGAAGGTGGAACACCCAGGTCATTCCGTCATCCTTCACGTCCCAGCTCTTCGCGCAGCCCGGCTCGGGACGGTCATCGAAACCGATGCGGACGAGCCCTTCAAAGATGTTGTAGATCACCGTGGATCCGTCAACCGCGTTGTTCAGAACCGGATCGATGGTCCTCGGCTCGACCCGCAGGTTATAGATGAACGCCTTTTCCTCCGCCGGGGCGATGCCCGCCAGTGAGGCGCACAGAAGCGCCGCAACCGCAAAAACCGCGAAACCCTTTTTTCCGGACATGGGTGCCAAATCCCTCCTCATGCTATTCTTCCTGCACTTTCGTGATCACTTGACGAGACATGCGCAAAAGTGACCGTTTCCGCGATCCGTCAGCCCTGGAACCACCTCCCTGCATCTGGGTTCGGCATACCGGCAACGGGTATGAAACTTGCACCCGGAGGGCGGATTGATCGGGTTCGGAATCTCCCCTTCGAGCGGAATGCGTTTGCGGGCGTCCGCACGGTCGGGGTCGGGGACCGGGATCGCGGAGAGCAGCGCCTCCGTGTAGGGGTGCAGCGGCCGCGAATACAGCTCGTTGCTTTCCGCGATTTCGACCATCGTCCCGAGGTACATGACCGCGATGCGGTCGCTGATGTGCTTGACCATCGACAGGTCGTGCGCGATGAAGAGGTACGTCAGGCCGAACTCCTTTTGCAGGTCCTCGAGCGTGTTCACGATCTGCGCCTGGATGGACACGTCGAGCGCCGAGATCGGCTCGTCGCAGACGATGAACTCCGGCGACGCCGCAAGGGAGCGCGCGATGCCGATGCGCTGCCGCTGCCCGCCCGAGAACTCGTGCGGATAGCGGTTCGCGTGCTCCGAGTTGAGCCCGACGACGCGCAAGAGTTCCCGCGCCCGGTCGGATCGCTCCTTCGGAGCGTGCAGCGAGTGGATCGTCATCGGCTCCATGACGATGTCCCCCACCGTCATCCGCGGGTTCAGCGACGCGTACGGATCCTGGAAGATCATCTGCATCCGCCGCCGGAACGGCAGCATTTCGCGCTGCGAGAGGTGCGCGAGGTCGGTCCCGTCGAAGACGATGCTCCCGGCGGTCGGGTCGTAGAGCCGGATAATGGACCGTCCGACGGTCGTCTTGCCGCACCCGGACTCCCCGACGAGCCCGAGCGTCTCGCCCTTCGCGATCGAGAAGGAAACGCCGTCCACGGCCCGGGCTACCTGGCCGCCCCCGACGCGGAAGTGCATCACGAGATTCCGGACATCGAGAAGCGCGCTCATGATGCCGCGCCTCCGGGCGTCTTTACGGCTCCGGGCCGCGCGTGGAGCCAGCAGGTCGCGACGTGTCCCTCGGACAGTTCCGTCGGCTCCGGGGGCAGCGTCATGCAGACGCGCATCGTCTCCGGGCACCGCGCCGCGAAGGGGCAGCCGGGCGGCGGGCTCAGCAGATCGGGCGGTTGCCCCTCGATCGGGATCAGGCGTTCGCGGACGAGTGTGTCCGGGTTCGGGACCGAGTGCAGCAGCCCCTTCGTATAGGGATGTCCCGGCTCGTAGAAGATATCCCGCCGCGCGCCGCGCTCGACGATGCGTCCGCCGTACATGACGACCACGCGGTCGGCCATCCCCGCCACGACGCCGAGGTCGTGCGTGATCAGGATGATCGACGTTCCGGTCCGCGCCTGCAACGCCTTCATGAGTTCAAGAATCTGGGCCTGGATCGTCACGTCGAGCGCCGTCGTCGGCTCGTCGGCGATCAGGAGCGCCGGATCGCAGGTGAGGGCCGTCGCGATCATGATGCGCTGACGCTGGCCTCCGGAGAACTGGTGCGGGTACTGGTCGATACGCCTCTCGGCCGGGTCGATGCCCACCTGCCGGAGCATCGCGATCGCCCGCCCGCGCGCCTGGGCCTTCGTCATCCCCTTGTGGCGGATCAGCGGCTCCATGAGCTGGTAACCCACACTGAGAACGGGGTTCAGGCTCGTCATGGGATCCTGGAAGATCATTCCGATCCTGTTTCCGCGAAGGTTCACGACCGTTTCGTCGTCGGCGCCGGCCAGTTCGGTTCCGTCGAAGCGAATGCTTCCCTCGACGACGCGCCCCGACGTCCCGAGCAGGCGCAGAATCGAGAGCATCGTCACGCTCTTCCCGCTTCCCGACTCGCCGACGATTCCGAGGACTTCGCCCCGGCGCAGCGAGAAGGAGACGTCCCGAACGGCGCGCACTTCGCCGACCGGGGTGAAGAAAGACGTGTGCAGATGGCTGATGTCGAGAAGGTCGTCCATCGGAGGCCTCACTTTCGCAGCCTCGGGTCGAGAGCGTCCCGGAGCCCGTCGCCGAGGAAGTTGAACGCCAGGATCGTGACGGAGATCGCCGCGGCCGGGAAGAAAAGTTGATACGGGTAGATCGCGAGCGTATTGATCGCGTCGCTCGTCAAAACGCCCCAACTCGCCATTGGCGCGGACACGCCGAGGCCGATGAAACTCAGAAACGCCTCGACGAAGATCGCCTGCGGGATCGAAAAGGTCAGCGTCACGAGGATCGGCCCCATTGCGTTCGGGATCAGGTGCCGCAGCAGGATCCGGCGCGGCGACGCGCCAAGCACGCGCGCGGCGAGGACGAACTCCTCGTTCTTGATCCTGATGGTTTCGGCCCGCACGATCCGGGCCATCGACGCCCAGTAGGAGATCCCGAGCGTCAGGAAGATGCTCTTGAGCCCCGGGCCGATGACGACCATCAGCAGGATCACGTAGATCATCAGGGGGATGCTGTGGATCGCGTCTACGATGCGCATCATCAGATTGTCCGCGCGCCCGCCGAGGTACCCCGATATCCCGCCGTAGATCACGCCGATCGTGAGGTTGATCAGGCTCGCCACGAAGCCGACGGCAAGCGAGATCCGCGCGCCGTACAACACACGGACGAACAGGTCGCGGCCGAACATGTCCGTTCCGAAGAGGTGACTCCAGGACGGCGCCTCGTTCGCGACCATGAAGTCCTGCGCGTCGTACTCGTAGGCCGAGAGCATCGGACCGAAAACCGCGAAGAGCACCACCGCTGCGATGACGACGAGACCGCTCATTGCGAGCGGGTCCGTCTTCAGACGCCTCCACGCATCCTGCCAGTAGCTCACGCTCTCGCGGATGAATTCGTCCTTCCGCTTTTCCTCATCGCCGACTCGTTCAAAAAGCGCCGGGTCGAGCGGCCCCGCGCCGATGTGGACTCCGTTGCTCCCGTTCAGAAGTTTGTCCATGATTCGTCCTCAGCCTCCGAGTTTGATGCGGGGGTCGATGAAGCCGTAACAGATGTCAACGAGGAGATTCAGACTCACGAGCAGCGCGCTGTAGAACACCGTCACGCCCATGATCGTCGTGTAGTCGCGGTTCTGGATGCTCGTCACGAAGAAGGTCCCGAGCCCCGGCACGCCGTAGATCTGCTCCACGACGAAGCTGCCCGTCAGAATCCCCGCCGCCAGGGGGCCGAGATATGTCACGACCGGAATCACGGCGTTCTTGAGCGCGTGGATGTAGACGACCGTGCGTTCGCGAAGCCCCTTGGACCGGGCGGTCCGGATGTAATCCTGCTGGATGACCTCGAGCATGCTCGACCGGGTCAGACGGGAGATGAACGCCGTCGGATACCCCGCAAGCGTGATCGCCGGCAGGACCGCCGTGGAAAAGCCCTCCCAGAAGCCCACCGTCACGACTCCGAGCCTGTAGGCGAAAACGTAGACCATCAGCGTCGCGATGACGTAGTTCGGGATCGTGATCCCGAGGGTGGCGACGACCATCGCGGTCTTGTCTTGCCATCCTCCCCGGCGCAACGCCGAGACGATCCCGGCGGGGACGCCGATGCCGAGCGCGATCAGGATCGCCATCGAGCCGATGAGGAGGGAAATCGGGAAGCTGTTTCGGATAAGGTCGTTGACCGACATGCCCTCGTACCGGAAAGACGGCCCGAGGTCGAAACGGGCGAGGCTTTGCAGGTAATGGAAATACTGGATATGGATGGGATCGTTCATGTGGTAGCGTTCGAGAACCTTTGTGAGGATCTGCGGGGGAATAGCCTTCTCGTCGGTGAACGGCCCGCCGGGAATGGCCCGCATCAGGAAAAACGTGACCGTGATGACGACAAACAGGGTGACGGCGCTGGTCCAGACTCGCTGAAAGATATACCGGCCCATTTCGATCTCCTTCCGGGGACAGAATGAATCCGAAACACGAGTTTATTATATCTATTTCGACCGGCGGATCAACTGTATCCTTTTATGTATCCATAAAACATGAGAACTGTCGGACTTCGGGAGATATGCAACCGTGTTGCCAGAAGGGATCGCTTCTGCTATTATTGTGAACATAATCACCTTTATAGGGGAGGGGTCGCAGTGTTCACGCCAAAGATTCGGGTCGTTCAGTACGGGTGCGGAAAGATGGGGCGCGTGTTTCTCAGATATCTCTACGAGAACGGAGCGGAGATCGTTGGAGCGATCGACAGCAACCCCGCCGTCGTCGGCAGGGACGCGGGCGAAGTCGCGGGGCTCGGCTTCCGGCTCAACGTTCCGGTCCGGAGCGACGCGCGCGAAGTCTTCGAGGAGTGCGACGCCGACGCGTGCATCGTCGCGGTCGCCAGCCTCATGACCGATATGTACTCCCATCTGGAAATCCCGGTGAGTTACGGCGTCAGCACGATCACGACGTGCGAGGAGGCCTTCTACCCGTGGACGACGTCACCGTCGCTCACGAACAGGCTCGACCGGCTCGCCAAGGAGATGGGCTGCACGGTCACGGGGTGCGGCTACCAGGATGTCTTCTGGGGCAACCTGATCACGGTCCTCGCGGGAGCCACGCATAAGATCACGCGCATCGAGGGCGTGACGAGCTACAACGTCGAGGATTACGGCATCGCGCTCGCGAAGGTCCACGGCTCCGGCCTGTCCATGGCGGACTTCGACCGCGACATCGCCAAAAACGATTCGCTGCCGTCCTACGTGTGGAACTCGAACGAATGGCTCTGCTCGCAGCTCGGCTTCACGGTCAAGTCGATGAAGCAGAAGCTCGTCCCCACGACGGCGAACGTCACGCTTCACTCGACGACCCTCGGAATGGACATCCCGCAGGGCTACGCCACCGGAATGTCGGCCGTCGTCACGACCGAGACCTTCCAGGGGCCGGTCATCGAGACGCAGTGCGTCGGCAAGGTGTACGCCCCCGGCGAAACCGACTGCAACGACTGGACGATCCGGGGCGAACCGGATACGACCGTGAAGATCGCTTGCCCCGCCACGGTCGAACTGACGTGCGCCACAATCGTCAACCGGATCCCGCAGCTTCTGAACGCCCCGACGGGTTACGTCACGACCGAGAAGCTGCCGCCCGCGAAGTACCTCGCCTATCCGATGGAGCACTATCTCGAAGAGTAGTCTCCTTCAAACGGACCGGACCTTTTGAAACCACACAGAAAGAGAGAGGACGCAAAAAACGGCTTGCGTCCTCTCTCTTTCTGTGTACCATGTACCGTACGGATCGCACGTCCGTCATCCGAATATCCGGCGCAAAGGAGAGGAAAAAACATGAAGACCAGATTCGCCGCAGTGTTCGTTGTTTGCGCGCTGCTCGTCGCAGGAGGCTTCGCGGCTGTTCCGTGCAACGCCCAATCGACCGCCGTTTTCCTGGAGAAATGCGTCGTTGCGCCCGAGGCGACCGAACAGGATATCGCGGCGCTGTTCGACACATGGAACGGGGCGCTCCGGTCCGGAGATCCCGAAAGGGTCGCCGACCTGTACGCCGAGCGGTCGATCCTGTTGCCCACGCTCTCGAACACGCCGCGGCTCACGCGGGAAGAGAAAATCGACTACTTCCGCCATTTTCTCGAGAACCGGCCGTCCGGCGAGATCGTCATGCGGCAGATTACAATCGGGGCCGATATCGCGGTCGACACCGGCCTGTACACGTTCCACTACGCGAAAACCGGCGAAAGCGTCCGGGCGCGCTACAGCTTCACGTACCAGTGGGACGGCGCGCACTGGCTCATCATCAGCCACCACTCGTCCGCCATGCCGGAGAAATAGAACGGAGGGAGCGTCACTCCCTCCGCAGATAGATGCTGTCGCACTCGATCGTGGCCTTGAGGGCGAAGCCGCGCCGTTCGAGCAGACGCCGGATCGGGACGGTGTGCATGTTGTTTTCCACCGTAATCGCGCGGATCGGGACGGAGAAGTCGAAGGCCGCGAGGATTTCGTACTCGCTTCCCTCCGTGTCGATCGAGAGGAAGTCGACGTGATCGATCCCGAAGCGGAGCAGAAGGTCCTTCAGCGTCACCGATTCGACGTCGATAAAGTCGGAGTGCTTCCCCGACCGTTCGATCCGGCGCAACGTCCGGTCGTTATAGGAGTCTTCGATGCCGCTCATCGCGCTCGCGGCGCCCTCGACCGCGCGGAAGCGCACCGCGCCGTTCGCCGCGCCGACACACCCGTGGAACAGCGTGCACGTCCGGTTCTTGCGCAGTTCGTCGAATACGACCGGATGCGGTTCCACGGCGAGTCCGGTCCAGCCGAGTTCTTTTTCCATGTGGTATGTGTTGCTCAGCTCGACGCCGTCGTAGGCTCCGACATCGACGAAGACGCCGCCGCGCATGCCTCCGAGCAGGTCGAGGACGTAGGCATCCTGCCCATACTGGCTGTAGAAGCCCTTCGGCGCGGGGATCCGCTTCATGAACA
>CAZVUT010000009.1:0-39617 GCA_964630155.1 uncultured Synergistaceae bacterium | reverse complement strand
ACCTGTTGAGTTGCATCATGGCGGAAGCCGCTCCCGGGATGGTGTGGGTCACGATTCAGGTTCACCTCAACGTCGCGGCCGTCGCCGTCCTGCGCGAGATGTGCGGGATCATCCTGGCGTCCGGACGAAGGCCAAACGAAGATCTCATCGAAAAATGCCGCGAAGAGTCGCTCTTTCTCGCCGTATGCGCGTCGTCCGCGTTCGATGTGTGCGCGGGGCTGCACGCCCGGGGGCTTCGCGGGTCCGTATGAGTTCCGGCGCGCTCCGGTTGTTCCGGGCCGATCTCCATATCCACACCGTTCTGTCGCCGTGCGGCGAGCTGGAAATGGGGGCGCCGGACATCGTCGCGCGCGCGCTCGAGGAAAGGCTTGACATCATCGCGGTGACGGACCATAACTCGGCGGACAATTGTCCGGCCGTCATCGGCGCGGCGAAGGGGACTCCGCTGGTCGTTCTTCCGGGGATGGAGGTCCAGACGGCCGAGGATATTCATGTCGTCTGTCTGTTCGGGACGTGCGACGACGCCTTTGAAATGCAGCGTTGGCTCTGGCTCAGGATGCCGCCGGTGAAGAACCGTTCCGATGTGTTCGGGGAGCAGATTGTCGTCGACGAACGGAACAACATCGTGCGGGAGGAGGAGATTCTTCTCGTGCAGGGCGTCGGCTATTCCGTCGACGAAGTTGTGGAGATGGCGCACGAGCGTGGCGGAATTGCGTTCCTGGCGCACATCGACCGCCACTCGTTCGCATACCCCGAGGTTCTCGGCCCCATTCCCGACGATTTCCCGGCCGATGCGCTGGAATTTTCCCGCCGCATGACGGCTGACGAGGCCGCGCGGCTGAAAGAAGAATATGCGCATCGAACGATCCTGCGGTCGTCCGATGCGCATCGTCTCGAGGACATGGGGTATTCCTTCGCGAGCACGTATCGTATGGAGGCTCCGACGTTTCAGGAGCTTCGGCTGGCGATTTCCGGAGAGGCGGGACGAGGCGTGCTCTGGCCTTTCGGAGAGGCGGAGTGACGTTCTTCCAGTTCGCGGATGACGTCCGTCAGCGGAATGCCTGACGCGATCAGCGCGACGAGCGTGTGATAGAACAGATCCGCCGATTCGGATACGATCCGTCCGGCGTCTCCCTGGACGACCGCAAGAGCCGTTTCCACGCCTTCTTCGCCCACCTTCTGGGCTACGCGCGACAGACCGCTTGCGATCAGCCGCGCGGTGTAGCTCTCCGACGGCGGGGCGTTCTTTCGCGACAGAAGGATGGCGTACAGCCGTCCCGGAAAGCTCGGGTCAGGCTGTTTTGGCGTCCCCGCTCTCCGGTGGAAGCACGTCCGTTCCCCCGTGTGGCAGGTCGGACCCTGCGGGCGGGCGCGAATGAGGACAGCGTCTTCGTCGCAGTCGATGAACATCTCCGTCAGGGTCAGCGTGTTGCCGCTCGTTTCCCCTTTCGTCCAGAGGCATTGCCTCTTCCGGCTGTAGAAGGTCACCTTTCCTCCGGAGAGCGTCCTGTCGAGCGCCTCCCGGTTCGCGTAGCCCAACATCAGGACTTCAGCCGTGTCCGCGTCCTGAACGATCACGGGGATGAGGCCGGATTCGTCGAATTGCAGCGTGTCGAGCGCGGATGCTTCCATGAAGATCACCTCGTCATCCGGATGGGAATCCCGAGCGCCGCGAGCGCGTCCTTGACCTCGGCGACCGTGTGGATTCCGTTGTGAAAGATGGAAGCGGCCAGAACGGCGTCCGCTCCGGCCTGGAACGCGTCGAAGAGATTCCGGACGGAGCCGGCCCCGCCCGAAGCGATGATCGGCACATCGACGCTGCGTGAAACGAGCGCGAGACATTCGAGATCGTATCCCTCTTTCGTTCCGTCCCGATCCATGGACGTCAGCAGTATTTCGCCGCAGCCCAGGCGGACGCCCTCGCGGATCCATTCAATGGCGTCGCGTCCGGTCGGCGTCCTCCCCCCTTCGATGATGACTTCGTATTGTCCCGAAGGCGTCCTGCGGGTGTCCACCGCGAGAACGACGGCCTGATTGCCGAGCAGCGCAGCGCATTCGGCGATCAGGCCCGGATTCCGGACGGCGGCCGTGTTCAACGAAATCTTGTCCGCGCCGAGCGAGACGAGTTCGCGCGCTTGCGTCACGGTCGAGATGCCCCCTCCGACGGTGAAGGGGATCGAGAGTTCGTCCGCGACGGCGCACACCCAGTTCCGCATGGTTTCGCGGCCTTCGTGCGAGGCGCTGATGTCGAGGAAGACGAGTTCGTCCGCGCCTTCGTGCATGTAGCGGCGGGCGAGGCTCGCCGGATCCCCCGAATCCTTCAGATCCACGAATCGCACGCCCTTGACGACGCGCCCGTCCCGGACATCGAGGCAGGGGATGATGCGCCTCGTCAGCATTCGGACGCCTCGGCGAACGCTCGGGCGAGGTCGAGTTTTCCGTCGTACAGCGCGCGCCCGAGAACCGCGCCCGCGAGTCCCGTCTCCCGGAGCGCCCTGATGTCCGAAAGTGTGCTTGTCCCGCCCGCGGCAAGGATCGAAAGTCCCGGGAACAGGGTCAGGATCCGTTCGTAGAGCGCTACGTCGGGCCCGAGGCCGCACCCGTCCCGTTCGACGGATGTGACGAGAAGCGTCTTCCAGCCCAAGGCAGTCAGCCGTTCGACGGATTGCTCCGGCGTCTCGCGCGTCGTGGTCTTCCAGCCGTCCACGGCCGTCCGTCCGCCGCGAACGTCGACCGCCGGAATGATCCGCTCGGCGAAACGAGCGAAGAGCGTCGCGGCGAGCGATGGATCCGCGAGGGCGCTTCCGACGTAGACCGCATCGGCTCCCGCGTTCAGCGCGGTTTCGATCGATCCGGCGGTGCGGAGGCCGCCGCCGAAGTGAATGCGCAGCCCGTGACGCTTCAGGTCGGGCAGGACGTTCGCGTGAACCGGACGACCGCACTCGGCCCCTTCGAGGTCGATGACGTGAATGGATTCGGCCCCCGCTTGCCGGAAACGGAGGACGGCGTCTTCCGGAGCCTCGGGAAACACGGTCGAGTCGGAGAATTCGCCCTTTCGCAGCCGGACGACGGCGCCCTTGTAGAGATCGATGGCCGGCAGAAGGATCATGCGACGCTTTCCTCTCCCGAAGCGCCTCCCGCCTTCTCCAGTTCGTCGATGACGGAGGCGAGGAGCCGCAATCCGACGGGGCCGCTTCGTTCCGGATGGAACTGGAAGCCGATGGTGCGCCCGCGTCTGAGGGCCGACGCGAAGCTGACGTTCTCGAATTCGGTCGTCGTCAGCGTATCGGGGCTCGACAGGACGCAATAACCGTGGACGAAGTACATGAACGCGCCGTCCGGAAAGGACGCGCCGTCCGCTCCGTCTGCGAGGCGGATCTCGTTCCATCCCATGTGGAGGCGTTTTCGTGTGCGAAGCGCTTCAACGCGGCCGCGGAAGATGCCGAGCCCCGCATGAGAGCCGTTCTCGTCGCTTGACTCGCAGAGAAGCTGCATTCCGAGGCAGATTCCGAGAATCGGTTTCCCGAGGCCGCGCCATCGCAGGAGCGCGTCGGCCCATCCGCCGGCGCGGAGTCGCTCAATCGCCGGACCGAACGCGCCGACGCCGGGGAGAAGCAATGTCGTTGCGTCGCGAAGGTCGTCCGGCGTGTCGAGCAACCGCGAAGCGACACCGAGTCGCGACAGGGCTCGCAGGACGTTTCCTGTGTTTCCCGCGCCGTATTCGATGATTCCGATCATAGCAGAACCCCCTTTGTCGTCGATGACGTGTCCGACGGAACGAGAGCCTGGCGCAGCGCCCGTCCCATTCCCTTGAATAGCGCCTCCGCCATGTGGTGGGCGTTGTCCTTTGCGAGAAATTGTGCGTGAGCGGTGACTCGCGCCTCGCGGCAGAAGGCGATCCAGAATTCCGCGATCAGCTCCATGTCGAAGTCGCCGCATTTTTGCGTCGGGAACGCATCGTCGAAGTGAAAGCCTCCGCGGCCGCTGAGATCGACGGAGACGAGCGCACAGCTTCCGTCCATCGGAAGGGCGCACCAGCCGTACCGTGTGCGTTCGGCGCACGTCCATTCTCCAAGAAACGCCCGCCCGAGGCAGATGGCGATGTCTTCGGTCAGGTGATGCGCGTCGACATCCGTGTCTCCATCGGCCCGGACATTCAAACGCCACCCCGCGTGAAACGCGAGCAGTTCGAGCATGTGCCGGAGAAAGCCGCACGGAATCCCGACTTCGGTTTCGATATCGCCTCCGCCGCTGACGTCCAGCGAGAGCGTGATGCACGTTTCTTTCGTCGTTCGCTCGATCGTTGCGCTCATCGGTCCACGTCCTTTCCCTGCGCGGTCATCGCCTCGCGAATGCTGCGGATCTCCCGTTGCCGCCGGACGACGCTCCGTTTGCTTGCGACGAGCCGGAGCGACACCGGGCAGATCGTCGAGAGTTCGACAAGTCCGTTTGCGGCGAGGGTGCTTCCCGTCTGGACGATATCGACGATGCACTCGCTCATGCCGAGCCGGGGCGCCAGTTCGACGGAACCGTTCAGATGGATGATCTCCGCCTGGATGCCCCGGGTGGAGAAATAGCGGTCGGCGATTCCGGGATACTTCGTGGCGACGCGAATCCAGGGGATGCTGCCGATTCGTTCACGCCCGTTTCGCGGACGACGTTCCGGAGCGTCTTCCAAAGCCCCGGGGCATCCGCCGATGCACGTGTCGCGCGGCGCGGCCAGAACCATGCGGCAGACGCCCTTCCCGGTATCCGCGAGATCGACGAGCGGGGCTCCCGTTTCCATGAGGATGTCGCTTCCCGCAAGTCCCAGATCCGCCGTCCCCGCGACGATATACATCGGAACATCCATCGGTTTTGCGAGGATGAACCGGAATCCGCCGTCTTCCAGGACAAGCAGCCGGCCGATGGAGGAAAGCTCGCCGGCGGGGAGTCCTGCGGCTTCGATCAGTGCGATCGCGTCCTGGAGCACACGCCCGGTCGGCAGAACAAACGTCAGCATGCGCGTCGCCCCTTCGACCACGACCCGAGACCGATCGATCCGCCGCGTTCGAGGTCGATGACTTCCTCTCCGGCAAGGTCCGTCCACCATCGCTGTCCGCCTTCTCTCGCGTCGCGCATCGACGCGGCGGAGTCGTCGCACCAGCTCATCTCGAAGCGGATTCCCGATTGGCGAAGCCCTTCCGCCGCCAGGAAGGCGCGTTCGCGACCGATGCCTCCGCCCCAGGCGACGAGCGGTTCCTCCTTCTCGCGCGAGACGGCGTCGATCACGCTCCTTTCGAGGTTGATCGCGCACCCCACGGCCTGCGACCGGACGCCGAACCGCTGGAGCAGGGCGTCGTAACGTCCGCCTCCTCCGATGGGAACGCCCGAATCCGGCGCGTACACGTCGAACACGGGGCCGCTGTAATATCCGAGTTCCCGCGCCAGCCCCAGGTCGAGGACGATCCTGTCGCCGTATCCGAGCGAAACGAGCCCGTCGTACAGACTCCGCAGGTTTCGGAAGGGCTCGGGATCGTCGAACAGCTTCGCTCCCGCGTCAAGGACGTCGCCGTTTCCTTTCAGAAAGGGGAGCTCCCGAAGGATCCGACGCGAGTAGTCGGGTATGTCCGCGCAGTCCACAAGCGTCAGAAAATCCGTCAGGGAGCCGGACTGCAAGCCGTCGACAAGTTCCGCGGAGGCGCTTCCCGTCCGGTTCATCGCGGTCCTCATGATCGAGACGTCTCCGAGGGCGATGGTGATGTCGACGAGTCCCATGCTTTCGAGCGCGCCGATAAGCAACACGATCATCTCCATGTCCGCGCCTTCGCCGTCCCAGCCGAGACGTTCGGCTCCGAGCTGGTAGGTTTCCACGGGGGCGTCCCTTCCCTCGGGCTTTTTATAGACGCGGTCGGCGTAACAGATTCTCCTCGGCCTTCCCGCGCCATTCATGCCCGAAGCGAGCGACGATACGACTGCGAGCGTGATGTCCGGCCTGAGACAGCACGGCTCGCCGAAAGGCGACGTGACAAGGAGGAGGCGCTTTCTGAAAGAGGGCGGCAGCATCTCCCAGGAGGATTCGAGTAGCTGAAGGCCCGAGGGAAAAAACGGGACGTATCCGTACGCGCCGAAACGCTCCATGAAGGACGCGCGGCAGCGTTCGAGGGCGCCGCCGAGTTCCGCGCCGTAGCTGACGCACCCTTTGGGAATCCTGTTCATGGCTTCCTCCCGATACGGATCCGGCTCGCCGAATGGCCGATGTGCGAGTGCAATACATCGGAACGGAGGGATTGTGATAGCATGTCATGGAACGATTTGAAGCGGAGCATCGCGTCACATCCTTTATCACTTTAGCATGCTAACAGAATTTGTTTCGCACGCGACGCATGATAACACCCCTTTCCCGCTTCTGTAAAGCGTCTCGACATCGTGAAGTGCGGGGGATACAATTTTTTCGGGGGAATCTACGCGACCGGAATGGGGAAGACGGATGGCGCAAAAGACCGCCAGGATGTACGTATGTTCCGAATGCGGCAACTCCGTGACGATATGGGCGGGGAAGTGTCCTGCGTGCGGCGCCTGGGGATCGCTCGCCGTCAAAGAAGCGCCGCGCGCGCCCTCCGGCGGCGATCGCGCAAGCGCGGCTCGCGTGACGAATGTCGTCGACGTGCGTTCTCCGGAGAGGATCTCTTCCGGGATCGAGGAATTCGACCGGGTTCTCGGAGGGGGATTCGTTCCGGGAAGCGTGGCGCTTCTCGGGGGACAGCCCGGGATCGGAAAGTCGACGCTGCTCCTGCAGGTCAGCGGATACCTTGCGCGTTCCGGGGCGAAAGTGTTGTATATCTCCGGCGAGGAGTCGACGTCGCAGGTGGCCTTGCGCGCCCGAAGGCTGAACGCTGTGGAAAGCGGGCTCGACGTGATCGGGGATACCGATCTTTCGTCCGCGCTCGAATATATGCCCGGACACGCCTTTGTCGTCGTCGACAGCGTGCAGGCGATGCGGGCGGAGGAGGCCGGCTGGCCGGGAACGCCGAACCAGGTGCGGGCGGTCGCGTCCCGTGTGCTGGAAGAGGCGAAGAAGCAGGAAATTCCGGTCGTCCTCGTCGGACATATCACGAAAGAGGGGCGCATCGCAGGACCGATGCTTCTGGAGCACATGGTGGACATCGTGCTGTCTTTTTCCGGCGAGGAGTATTCGCCGAACAGGACGCTGCGGGCGTCGAAGAACCGGTTCGGAAGCACGGACGAAATGGCGGTTTTCGAGATGACGGAAACGGGGCTGTCCCCGGTTCGCGATATGAGCGGCCTTTTTTGGAACAAGGCGGAGCTGTCCGTTCCGGGCGTCGCGCTGACGGTCGCCGTCGAGGGAAACACGCCGCTCGTCGCGGAAATTCAGACTCTGGCGGCGCCGACGGCCTTTCCGTATCCCAGGCGTACGGCGCGGGGCGTGGATATCAACAAACTGCATCTTTTTTCCGCGGTTGTCGAAAAACGATGCCGCATCCCGAGCAGTTCGTGGGATATCTATGTCAATGTCACGGGGGGGCTGAACCTCCAGGAGCCGGCGGCCGACCTCGCGCTCTGCGCGGCGCTTGCGTCCGCGGTGCGCGATGCGCCGCTCGCTTCGGGCTCCTGCTTTATCGGCGAAGTCGGACTGGCGGGCGAAATCCGTCCCGTAACGCGTTTTCCGCTGCGCCTTCGAGAAGCCGCCCGGAACGGCTTTACGCAGGTCTACGCAAGCTCCATGCAGGAGACGCGCCTTTCCGGCGTTTCCCGTGAGAAGGATTTGCGGGATGTCCGCGTCGTCGCGAAGTCCCGGGTTTTCGAAGTTCTGGAGGAGGTGATGCGGTGATGTGTCGCGCGAGATGTCTTCGGACGGTATCCTTCCTGTTGTGGGCGCTGATCTTCTTGTTTTCTTCCCTGCCGGGCTCCGCTTCGGAGCAGACCGTCGTGTTCCTCCGGCTGGAGGGGACAGTCGGCGTTTCGATGGAGAACCATGTGATCCCGCAACTGAAAGAAGCCGCCGGGCAGGGGGCCGCGCTTGTCGTGTGCGAACTCGATACGCCGGGCGGCCTTGTGTCGTCGCTTCGGGCGATCGTGTCCGCGATTCTCGAGTCTCCGGTTCCGGTTGTCGTCTGGGTCGCCCCCGAGGGCGCGCGGGCGGCCTCGGCCGGCGCCTTTCTGCTTCAGGCCGCGCACGTCGCGGCGATGGCCCCGGGGACGAACGTCGGCGCGGCGCATCCGGTGACGGCCGGGGGGAAGGATGTTCCCGACAAGGAAATGAACCGGAAGGTGCTGAATGACCTGTCCGCGTATATGCGTTCGCTTGCCCAGATGCGAAAGCGGAATCCGGACGCCGCCGAGCGCATGGTCACGGAAAGCCGTTCCCTCACGACGGAAGAGGCCATGAAGGAAGGCCTTCTCGATGTCGTGGCGTCCGACCGGCAGGATCTTCTTTCCGCATTGAAGGGACGCACCGTTCTTGTCCGGGGGAAGGAGCACGTGATCGACCTCTCGTCGCCGAGAATCACGGAACGGCGCATGACGGTTCGGGAGCGACTGCTCCAGTTTCTCTCAAGCCCGGATATCGCCTATCTGTTTCTGATGGGCGGGGTCCTTGCGATCTTCTTCGAGATCATGTCTCCCGGCGGATTCGTTCTCGGCACGGCCGGAGCGGTGCTGGTCCTTCTCGGGGCGTTCGGCCTCCGTGTTCTGCCCTTCAACTGGGCGGGGATTCTCCTCCTGCTGGTCGGCGTCGGCGTGATGGTTCTCGACATTCTCGTCGGAGGGATCGGAATCCTGAGTCTCTTCGGCCTGGCGGCAATCGTGACGGGGAGCCTCGTCGTTTTTCGGGCGCCGGACGGCGAACTTCTGAGCGTGCCGCTTGACCTGATCGTCGGCATGAGCGTCGGAATGGGGATCTTTTTCCTCATAGTGGTCTTTCTGGTCGTTCGCAGCATGAAGCGAAAACCGGAATCCGGAATGGAGGGTATGATCGACGCCGAAGCGACTGTTTTTGAAGCGCTCGAACCTTCCGGACTCGTGAAATGCCGCGGCGAACTCTGGACCGCGGAGTCGGAAACGGGCGAGCATCTGAAAGCGGGCGCGTCCGTTCGCGTTGTCAGGTTCCGGGGCATGACGCTTGTCGTCAGGCCGGATGAAAAAGAAGGGAAGTGACGAATATGGGAGTTATCGATCTTTTGTTCGACGCGGTATGGAGCATAGGGAGTTCCCTCGGGTTCATCGTCATCATCGTGTTCGTTCTGATGTCGGCGGTGAAAATCGTTACGGAGTACCAGCGTCTGGTCGTCTTCCGCCTTGGACGGCTGATCGGCACGAAAGGCCCCGGTCTGGTCATCGTCATTCCGTTCATTGACAGAGTGGTGCGCGTAGATCTCCGGACCGTGGTCCTGGACGTCCCGGTTCAGGAAGTCATCACGAAGGACAACGTGCCGATCAAGGTGAACGCGGTTGTCTATTTCCGCGTCATGGACTCGTCGAGATCCATTGTCGAGGTGGAGAATCACATCATGGCGACGAGTCAGCTTTCGCAAACGACGCTTCGAGCGGTCATCGGTTCCGTCGATCTCGACGACGTGCTTTCGTCGCGCGAGAAGATCAACGGGGAATTGCAGAAGATCATCGACGACCGGACCGATCCGTGGGGGATCAAGGTGAGCGCTGTCGAGGTCAAGGAGCTGGAGCTTCCCGAAGGGATGAAGCGCGCGATGGCGAAGCAGGCCGAGGCCGAGCGCGAACGCCGCGCGAAGATCATTGCGGCCGAGGGCGAATTCCAGGCGGCGGAAAAGCTCAGCGACGCCGCCCGTTTGATGGAAGTTTCGCCGGTGACGTTGCAGCTGCGATACCTCCAGACTCTTCGCGAAATAACGAATGAGAAGAGTTCGACGACGATCTTCCCGATTCCGATCGATCTTTTCCGTCCGTTTCTGAAACAATTCGGAGACGGGGATTCGCCGAAAAGCTGACCCTTGCAGGAAGATGGAGCCGGACTATAATGTCCCAATACTGACCGAAAACAATACGTTGTTCCAGACAAAGCTCAAGGAGGGCGCCACATGGCATACGATTTCCGGACGATAGAGGCGAAATGGCAGCGCTACTGGGATGAGAACAGAACCTTCAATGTAGAGACGGACCCCTCCAGGAAGAAGTTCTACTGCCTCGAGATGTTTCCGTATCCGAGCGGGGCGCTTCACATGGGTCACCTCAGAAACTACTCCATCGGTGACATGATGACCCGGTTCCTTTGGAAAAAAGGGTTCAACGTCCTGCATCCCATGGGATTCGATGCCTTCGGATTGCCCGCCGAGAACGCGGCCATCAAGTACAACAGCCATCCCCATACGTGGACGTGGAAGAACATCGAACACATGACCGAACAGCTCAAGCATATGGGATGCAGCTACGACTGGCGACGCAGGGTGGAGACGTGCCATCCGCGGTATTACAAATGGACGCAGTGGATCTTCCTGCAGATGTTCAAAAAAGGACTCGCGTATCGCAAGCAGGCTCCGGTGAACTGGTGCGAGAGCTGCAATACGGTGCTTGCGAACGAACAGGTGATCAACAACGGCGTCTGCTGGCGCTGCGGAACGCCGGTCGTGAAGAAGAACCTCGAACAGTGGTTCCTGCGTATTACGGACTACGCGCAGGAGCTTGTCGACTGCCTGGATGACCTCAAGGGCGGCTGGCCCGAGCGGGTGCTGCTGATGCAGCGGAACTGGATCGGACGATCGGAGGGCGCGCGCCTCACGTTCGACGTCCCCGAGGTCGGACGGAAACTTGAAACCTTCACCACGCGCTTCGACACGATCTATGGCGTGACGTTCATCGCGCTTTCGGCGGAACACCCGATGGTGAACGACATCATGGAGCGTTCGGCGAAACGCGGCGAGATCGAAGCGTTCGTGAAGCAGTGCAAGCAACAGAACGAGATCGAGCGAACGGCGATCGGCGGAGAGAAGCTCGGCATCGACACCGGGATCTTCGGCGTCAACCCTGTGAACGGCCGCAGGGTTCCGATATGGATCGCGAACTATATCCTCATGGATTACGGCACGGGCGCGATCATGGGCGTTCCCGCGCACGACCAGCGCGACTTCGACTTCGCAAGGAAGTACGACATTCCGGTCGAAGCCGTCATTCGCCCGGCCGACAGGGAGCTCGACGGCGCGACGATGGAGGCCGCGTTCGAGGAAGATGGAGTCTCGTGCAATTCGGGCGAGTTCGACGGCCTTCCGACCCAGGAAGCCATCACGAAGATGATCGAGTGGGGGGAGTCGAAAGGATACTGCAGGAAGGAAGTCAACTTCCGCCTGCGCGATTGGCTGATCTCCCGCCAGCGTTACTGGGGCGCGCCCATTCCGGTCGTCTATTGCGAACACTGCGGAATCGTTCCTGTTCCGGAAGAGGATCTTCCGGTCCTGCTCCCGATGGAGGTCAAGATCAAGGAGAACGGGAAGTCCCCGCTCGCCGAGGACGAGGCCTGGCTTCGGGCGACGTGTCCGAAATGCGGCGGTCCCGCCCGGCGGGAAGCCGACACGATGGATACGTTCATCTGCTCGTCGTGGTACTTCCTGCGCTATTGTTCCCCTCTGGACGATGCCGAGGTGTTCAATACCGACGACGTCAAGTACTGGATGAACGTCGACCAGTACATCGGCGGGATCGAGCACGCCTGTCTGCATCTGATCTATGCCCGCTTTTTCACGAAGTTCTTCGCGGATATGGGGCTCTGTCCTGAGCGCGAACCGTTCAAGAACCTTCTCACGCAAGGGATGGTCATCAAGGACGGCGCGAAGATGTCCAAATCGCTCGGCAACGTCGTGGATCCGGACGAAATCATCGACAAGTTCGGAGCCGACACGGCGCGCCTGTTCATCCTTTTCGCCGCGCCGCCGGACAACGATCTCGACTGGTCGGACCAGGGCGTGGAAGGGACGCATCGTTTCCTGAACCGGGTGCATCGCGTCGTGAGCGAATCGGCGGACATTCTCAGGGAAACGCCGGACGCCCCTGTTGGGATGGACGCCCTTTCCGATCAGGCGCGGCGCGACTTCAAGCGGAAGATCCACACGACGATACAGAGCGTTACAAGGGATATCGACGTGGAACGGCAGTTCAACACCGCAGTGGCCCGTCTGATGGAGCTTCTGAACGCGATCGTCGCGGCGCCGAAGGAAACGGAGATCGACCGTCGCCTCTTCCGCGAGGCCGTTTCCGTCCTGCTACAGTGTCTGAATCCGTTCTGTCCGCATGTTACGGAAGAATTATGGGAGATGATCGGCGGCGATTCGACAATCGCCGGAACCCCGTGGCCCGTCATGGATCCCGCTTCGGTCGCCGCGGACCAGGTCACTGTTGTCGTCCAGATCAACGGCAAGATACGCGAACGGATCACCATTCGGGCCGGCATATCGAAAGAAGAACTCGAAAAGATGGTTCTCGGAATGGATTCCGTCAGGAAGCGGCTGGAAGGGAATACGGTCGTCCGAATCGTGGCCGTGCCGGATCGTCTCGTGAACATCGTGGTGAAGGAGTCGTGCCGCGCCTGATTGCGATCGCCGCTTCGGGGGCGACACAGCGGCGGCTTCTGAAGGAACAGAAGGAAGCGCTCGAGGCGTCGGGTTTCCGCCTCGGGCGCAGGATTCAGGGCGGGACGTGGGGCGAACTGTTCGCCCTGTCCGGCTCTGAAGGACTTTTCGCCGGGAAGGAGTACGTCGTCGTCGAAGAGGCGGTTGAGCTAGGCGCTTTGCCGCCGCAGAATTTCCGCAATATCGGCGGCGACGACGAAATGTGCGTGCTGTTGCTGGTCTTCGAGAAGATCGGGAAGGGGGTTTTCCCGAAAGAGATTGCGGACCGCGTCCGCTATGTCTCCGAGGACGCCCCTCCCTTCTGGTTCGATGCGAAGGTCTCCTGGCTCCGTTCAAAGGCGAGAGACGCCGGTATCCGGCTCGACGAAGACGCCGCGCATCTGTTGGTCGAGTTCGTCGAAGACCCGGAAGAGCTTCTCGCCGAGGTGAACAAGATCGGCTCGTACCTTGCAGACGGAAAAATATCCGCGGAACTCGTGCGGAAGTTTTCCTTCGACGAGGGGAAGAGCGACTTGCTGCGGTTCGTGGATGCTTTCTGCCGGGCGGAATGGAAGGGCGTCATCGCCTCTTTTCCGGCGATACGCAGGGAAGACAGCTTTTTGCCCGCGCTTACGGCGCTTCATAACCGTGTGCGGCTGGCTCTGTATATGATGCTCTTTCAGCGTTCGCCTGAAAAAACCCTTTCCGCCGCTCTCGGAGCGAAACCGTATCAATCGAAGATGGCCGCGGAATGTGTGAAGCACTATTCGAAAGCCGATCTGCTCTTTCTCTCGCACTCCCTTATCGCGACCTCGTACGGAGAGAAGACGGGGAGAGGAACGGGCGTCGCGGGCTTCGAGTCCGCGGTGCTTCACGTCATCCGTGGATGCGGGAACAAGAAAAGAGCCGAAGCGTGAACGCAAGCTCACACGTCGGCTCTTCGCCTTTTTCTTCCGGGCGGATATCCGAAGAAACGTTATTCCTGCGCGGCGGGTTGTACGGAAAGCTGCTTGACCCGTCTGGAGAGCATCGCCTTTCTGCGGTCTCCGGTGTTGTGATGCATAACCCCTTTGACGACAGCCTTGTCGATCACGCCCTGCGCAGCATCGAACCGCTTTGCAGCGAGTTCGGTGTCTTTGCTCTCGACTGCTTCAAGGACCTTTTTGACGGCGGTTTTGCATCTTGTCGTCCAGTAGCGATTGTAGAGCCGGTTCTTCTCGCTCTGGCGCATCCGCTTTTCCGCTGACTTTTTGTTCGGCACGAACGTCACCTCCTCCCTGCAAAACGCATAACATTCTAGCATGCCCGGAGTTCCATTCGCAAGAGAAGCTGCCGGGGATTGTGCGGAAAGGCTATTGGTGAACGCATTTATGGATATGGACGGGGTTTTCGGTCCCGGCGGCGTGATCGCTTCCCGCTTTCCGGGATATGAAAACAGAAAAGAACAACTCGAACTTGCGAACGCGGTTTGGGAAACTGTCGAACGCGAAGGGGGAGAGATCCTGGCTGCGGAAGCGCCTCCGGGCGTGGGGAAGACCTTTGCGTTGCTGCTTCCGGCTTTATTGCACTGCATTCCGAACGATGGGAGGATCCTCGTGCTGACGGGCGGCATTCCGCTTCAGGAACAGCTTGTCGCCAAGGACATCCCTTCAATGGAAACGATACTCGGTCGTCCGATTTCGCACGGACTTCTCAAGGGGCGGGGAAATTACGCCTGCGTCCGTCGTTGCCGGGAACTGGAGGAGAACGGATATCTCTCTTTCGGCGACGAGGGCGACGCCTCGAGAATGGTTCTTGATTGGATTGAAAAGACCGAAACCGGCGACCTCGCCGAATTGTCCCTGGACCAGCGGAGCCCCGTTCTTTCTGTGATCGCCTCCTCAAGCCGGGGATGCATTGGTTCGGCGTGTCCCTGGCGCGACCGGTGTTTTGTCCTTGCGCAGCTTCGCAGGGCGCAGGAGTGGCAGATCGTGGTCGCGAACTATCATCTGTTCTTCTCGTACATTCTCGAGGCGGGGAAACCCTTCCCGATTCCGTTCGATATATTGCTGTGCGACGAGGCGCACCGGATGGCGGATTCGGCGCGGGCCGTGGCGACTGTGGTGTTTTCGCCCGAGGATCTGTTGCGGGTGCTTCGCGGGAAGCCGGGATCCCTGACGCAGTTTCTCCGCGGGAACGGCGTCGACACGGACGGGCTGCAGAACGATATCGAGGACGCCCGGGATGAAGCGCGCGCGTTCGGTGACAGGACGGAACTTCTATGTCCGGACGGGGAATGTCTCCCGAGGATCAATGCCGACTGGAGTTCCCGCGGGAAGCTTCTGGCCGCACGTCTTGAATCGGTCTGCTCGCGATTGCGGCGAATCGACGAGGATTACCGCAACGGCGCCTTCGAGGCGTCGCCCGAGGTGCAGAATGCGGCGAGCGCGTCCGTTTGGTTCGATGAAGTCCGCGAGATCCGGGAATCGCTTTCATGGTGCCTCTCGCTGGAACGGTATCCCGAGTGGACGTTCTGGAGGGAAGGACGCGGCTGCGGGAGTGCGCCGATCCGATGCGACAAGCTTGTCTCGGAGGCGATCGGCCGAAGCGAACCGGATGCGGTCGTCTGCGTTTCGGCGACGCTGTTTCACGGCGATCGTCCGTCGTTCTGGAGCCGCGAGACCGGAATAGAGCCTTCGAAAATCCTGCGCGTCGGCAGCCCCTTCGATCTGCCGAACCAGATGGAGCTTGTGATCGTCGATTCCGGATTCGAGGTCCGGGACAGCGGGTATGACGCGGCGACAAGCCGGATTATTGAGCATCTGTGCCAGGAGAACGGAGGCCGTACGCTTGTTCTTGTCAGCTCCTACAGACTGCTTGGCGCCGTGGCCGCGCGGATGACGTCGAAACCGCGTGAATACGAGGTGCTTGTCCAGGGGACATTGTCGAGAAAGGAGCTTCTCGAACGGTTCCGCGATCTGGAAACATCCGTGCTGATCGGGAGCGTTTCCTTCAGGGAGGGGATCGACGTCCCCGGCGAGAGCCTGACGCAGGTGATCATCGACCGGATTCCCTTCCCGCATCCGTCCGATCCCGTCGTCCAGGCGCGAAACGATCTCGAATCGGGAAAGTCCTTCATGTCGTTTACGCTGCCGATGGCGACGCTGCTTTTGCGTCAGGCTGTCGGGCGTCTCATTCGCAAGGCGACGGACAAGGGGCGCGTCGTCATTCTGGACCGGCGTCTTCTCGACAGGCCCGACTGGGGCATCCTCTCGTCATTACCGCGCGTCCCGTGTCGGAGACTGCGTGTTCGCAATTCAACGAAGAACGTTGCCGCGTCAGGATCCCTGTGATATAGTATTCCTGCTGACCCAGAGGGCCAGCTTCTTTTGTGTCCTTTTTTCACATCCGGGAGGTGTGCTCGTGAAACAGACTTTTCAGCCTCATAACAGACCGAGGAAACGGAAGATGGGATTCCTCGCCCGTTCCAGCTCAGCGGGGGGAAGGAATGTCCTTCGAAGGAGGAGGGCAAAGGGTAGAAGACGGCTCACGGTGTAAACCCTTTGTCGCGTTGTTTTCCCCGATCGGCAAGACTGAAAAAAACATGGGAATTTGACCGTGTCTTCCGCACCGGCATACGCATTCGCGGCGAGCTGGTGCGGTTGTTGTTTCTTCGCGAGCCGACGTCCGAAACGAAAATCGGATTCGCAGTGGGACGAAAGCAGGGGAATGCAGTTGTACGAAGCCGCGGGCGCAGGGTTTTGCGTGAAGCCTTTCGACGTTTGCTGCCGTGGATTCGCCCCGGATTCCTGTTTGCGGCTTCTCTTCGGCATAACGGTCTTACGGCGAACGCGCGGGAGATCTTCGATGATCTGAAGGTCGTTCTGGAGAGGGCGGGGTGCATCGATCCCGCCATTCCCGGGTACCCTCCGGAATTTGAAACGGGGGAAAATTCGGTTTCGTGACGCCCGCGGCACGTGTTTTTGCAGTTTTGATTCGCGGATATCAACGATGGGTGTCCCCGATGCTGGGGCATAATTGCAGGTTCTTTCCGTCCTGTTCCCAATACACCCTCGAGGCGATAGAGCGTTTCGGCTGTTTCAAAGGAATATGGCTGGGCGTGCGACGGATCGCCAAGTGCGGTCCCTGGCATCCCGGCGGGTATGATCCTGTTCCCGAAATTCAAGAGAAAAGCAAGGATGGTGAGTGATATGGGTGCTCTCTGGGATGGCGCCGGAGATCTCATGATGAAAACGATGGAGATGCTTCACTCCCTTACGGGGTCGTGGGGCATCGCGATCATTCTGCTGACGCTGATCGTTCGGGCGTTGTTGCATCCGCTGACGCAGAAGCAGATGGTCAGCATGCAGAAGATGCAGAAGCTGCAGCCCCGCCTCAAGGTGCTGCAGGAAAAGTACAAGGATGACAAACAGACGCTCAACCGTGAAGTCATGGCCCTGTACAAGGAAAACAAGGTGAATCCGGCGGCGGGATGCGTTCCCCTGCTCGTGCAGCTTCCGGTTTTCATTCTTTTGTTCCGGGTGTTGACGTCGTACGATTTTACCGGTGTTTCCTTTCTTGGAATCAGTCTTGACGGCACGGTCCTTTCCACGCTTGGGAAGGTCCTCGGTCTTCAGGGTGCGACCGCCGATATCGGCGTCATGGCGGTCCTGAACGGAATACTGGCCAACCCGGCCGGTCTCGCCCAGGTGTCCGTCTATCTTCCCAACCTGCTCCTTCTGATCGGCATCGGCGTGGTGACGTGGTACCAGCAGCAGCTGAGCGCTTCGGGAAATCCGCAGATGGCCATGATGAACTGGTTCATGCCGCTTTTCCTGACGTTTATCTGTGTTTCTCTCCCCGGCGGCGTGCTCCTGTATTGGGGCGTCTCTTCGGTTATGGGCGTCGTGCATCAGATCCGGGTCACGCGTCAGACCGCCCGCGAAATGCAGGAAAAACCGGTGCTCTTTAAGGATAAGCCCGTTTAGGATCGCGACACGCGATATTTGTGTGAAGGGAGGGAGGATTCCATGAACGATCAGGAAATTCTCATTCTCGAGGTCGGTTCGGTGAACGATGCAGCGAAGCAGGCGGCCGCCTCCTGGTCCGTTTCTCCGGAAGACGTTGTTGTCAAGGTTCTCGAAGAGGAAAAGAGCTTTTTCGGCCTGCTTGGCCGGAAGCTGCGGGTGGAGGTTCGCCCGGGGTTGCCTCTCGTCATTCTCCGCGGGAGACGAAGCATTTCGGAAATCCTGTCCCGAATGCAGCTCGATATCGATGTGAGCGTCACGCCCGAGGAACGCATCAATCTGAGCGGCGCCGATGCGGGCGTTATTATCGGAAAGTACGGCGAGACCATGAAGGCGCTCGAATACATCGTGAATCTGACGGAGCGGAACGACGAGGAAAGCCCGCGCATCCGGCTGGACAGCGACGGATACCGCGTGCGGCGCGAACAGAGCCTTCAAAGGCTGGCCCAGTCGGCGGCCAGGAAAGCCGTTCGTCGCGGGAAACCGACCTACCTGGAGCCGATGACGAGCTGGGAACGACGTATTATCCATATCGCGCTGAAGGACGATGCGTCCGTTGAAACCCGCTCGGTCGGTGAAGCCCCCGCACGAAAAGTCGTCGTATGGCCGGCGGCTTCAAAGAAAGCGAAAACCTGGGAGGACTCCTGAGCGGGAGACGGCTGCTCAGGTTTGCCGGGTCAGATTTTTTGACGAATACCGACCTTCTGCTGATAGACCGCTCGGTGAAACATACGATGTTGGTTTTCCTCCGCGGGATAGAATAGGGTCACTTCTCATGGAGGTGATATCTATGAACGTCATACGAAGAAATCGCTCGTTCCTTCTCGCTGTTGTCGCGCTTGGTGTTTTCGCTCTTGCCGGGTCCGCGTCGGCGCAGGAAGCGTACTCCGGGAACCCTGTTGCAAAGATCGCCCGGGAGTCGTCTCCGGCCGTCGTGAATATCGATGTCGAGGCGATGGTGACGCGTTCCTACTCGCCCTTCCCCGACGACCCGGTTTTCCGGCGCTTTTTCGGCGAGGAATTCAAGCGGTACTCCAGAACGGTCCCGATGAAGGGGCGCGGATCGGGGTTCATCGTTTCGGCGGACGGCCGGATCCTGACCAACAACCACGTGGTCGAGGGCGCCGACAAGATTACGGTGACGATGTCCGACGGACGGAATCTCGAGGCGAAGATACTGGGACGCGATCCCACGTTTGACCTCGCCATCATCAAGGTCGAGGGAACGAATCTTCCCGTTCTCGAGATGGGCGACTCGGACAAGTCCGAGGTCGGGGAGTGGGTCGTCGCGATTGGCAATCCGTACGGGCTGGAGCATACCGTGACCGTCGGCGTCATTTCGGCGAAAAACCGGAGCATCCATGCGGAAAACGTCAATTTCGACGGCTTCCTCCAGACCGATGCGGCGATCAACCCGGGCAACAGCGGCGGTCCGCTTATCGATCTGAACGGCAAAGTTGTCGGAATCAATACGGCCATTGTCCCCTTCGCGCAGGGCATCGGCTTTGCCGTGCCGGTGAATATGGCGAAACAGATCATGAACGACCTCGTGCAGTACGGGAAGGTGCGTCGCGGATGGCTCGGCGTGTACATCCAGCCGCTGACGAAGGAGTTCGCCCAGGCGTACGGCGTATCGGAAGAAAAGGGAGCGATCGTGAGCGATGTCATGCCGGATTCTCCCGCTGATAAGGCCGGGCTGCGACGCGGGGACGTCATCATCGCCGTGAATAAGGATAAAATTGAAGGATCACAGGAACTCGTGACCAAAATCCGGGGATTCAATTCCGGCGAGACGATCAGTCTCTCCGTTATCCGGCAGGGAAAGCAAATGACCGTTTCCGCCACGCTTTCCGAAGTCACCGGAAGCGGCGGAGAGGAAGAAGCGAGCGGCGGATCGGAAATCCTGAAGAACATCGGCATCGAGACCAGCAGCATAACCCAGGAACTCCGGAAGACGTACAACATCAAGAGCCGCGATGGCATCGTGGTGACATCGGTCGAACAGAACTCCGCGGCGTCGCGCGCGGGAATCCGTGAAGGGGACGTCATCCTTGAGGTCAACGGGGTGAAAGTTTCGGATCCGGCGCGAATCGGCGGCGCTTCCGCGAAAAAGAACTCCGTGGTTCTTCTGCTTCTCCGGGATGGAAGAACGTTCTTCATTTCGCTCAAACCGGAAAAGTAGACATCGAAGGGATTCGATTTCTCTCGAGAAAGAAGCAAGGCCCGGCGACAGTCCGCCGGGCCTTGCTTCTTTCTCGCAGACGGCTTACGTCTCGTAATCGGAGAGGGAAACGACGTCCAGAGGGAGAGAAACCTTGAAAGAACTTCCCTTGCCGATGGCGGAGTTAATTTCCATATCTCCTCCGTGAATCTCGACGACTCGCTGGACAAGCGACAGACCGAGGCCATATCCGGAGGAAGAGCGCGATTCATCGCCCCTCCAGAACAGATCGCGGCACCGCTGGATGGCGAAGTCATCCATCCCCCTTCCGTTATCCCAAACGCGAATGAACGCAACTTCCCCGTCGAGATCGTGTCCGGACTCGACGCCGATTTCTCCGCCTTCGGGCGTGAACTTGCTCGCATTTTCCACGAGATTGACGATCATTCGTATCAACAGCGGATGATTCCCGAACGTGGGGGCGAAATCAAGCGAACGCACGAGCGTCTGCTTGCGAATCGTCGATACGAGGTAGGTGACGAACTGGCATGCTTCGTCGGCCGCCAGCAGGAGATCCACCTGTTCCTTCCATTCGGGGGATCCGATGAAAGAGAGGCGGGACAATTCCAGTATCGAGTCGATGATCTGCTGCATGGATTCAAGGTGAAACAGTATCTCCTCCAGCCGCGCCGAATAATATGCCGGTTCCCGCTCCCGCGAGAGCATGATTTCCACTTTTCCCCTGATAACGGCGAGCGGAGTGCGAAGTTCGTGGCTGGTATCGGCGGAGAGTTGTTTGAGCTGTGATTCGTGTGTTTGAAAGCGGGTCACAAGAGAGGAGAGTTCTTTCGCAAAGGGGAGAAGGTCGGAAGGGAAATCGCTCTCCTGAAAGGAGAAAGCGCCGGTCACGGACGGTTGCATTATTTCCGACAGCGTGTCGAGTGAACGGAGGACGGTTCTCCTCCCGGCAAGGTAGGAAACGAAAGACAGGAATATCGTTACCGCGACACAACAAAAAAAGACCGCAAGCATCGGCGAGGAATGCCGAAAAAAAGCGGCCGTAAGAGCGGAAACAACGACTCCGGCGGAAACGAAAACATAAGCGACCGGGTAATTTCGGAACCCGGCCGTTTTCCCATCGCGGCCGGGAGGATTGGCCCCCATCCCGAACCTCATTGACGACGCTCAGTTATACGCGGGACAGTTGACTTTGTAGCCCACGCCCCGGACCGTGACGATCAGGGCGTCGTATCCGACTTTCCGGAGCTTGTCCCGAAGGTACTTTACGTGAACGTCGACGACGTTGCTCGTCCCGTCGTATTCTTTCTGCCAGACGTGCGTGATGATGCGCTCCCTCGAGAAGACCTGGTTTTCGTATCGCATCAACAGCTCCAGAATGTCGAATTCCCTTCGTCTGAGCGGGACTGCGACGTTGTCAACGCGACATTCGCGCGCCACGGGATCGAGAACGAGTCCGCCGCACTTCAGGATGGGGCGCTGCTGGTCCGAACTCCTGCGGACAAGGGTGCGGACGCGGGCGAGCAGTTCCCGGAAATCGAAAGGTTTGACGAGATAATCGTCGGCGCCGCTGTTCAAGCCTTCGACCTTGTCTTCCACACTGTCCAGCGCCGTGAGTATGATGACGGGGGTCGCGTTCCCTTCTTCGCGCAATTTTCGCAGCATCTCGAGACCGTTCATTTCCGGAAGCATGAGGTCGAGAATGATGCATTCGATCTCCGTTTCGCGGGATTTTTCCAGACCCTCTTCCCCGGAGAAAGCGCTTTCAACGGAGAAGCCGTTCTCCGCAAAACCCTCCGCGAGCACCTGGACAAGATCCTTGTTGTCCTCGACAATAAGAAGCGACATGGGAAATCCTCCTCTGAAAAGAGCACAATGATTCATAGATCGTACGATCATTAAAGCACATTCAAAATGCCGTGTCGAGTGCAAAATTAGATTCCCGCGAGCGTATATTGGTTTTAGGATGTGTTCTATGAGGAAAGGGAGAAAAAGCGGTTGCGGCGTTCTGTCAGAAAACACATCATCTGCGCGGGTTTGCAAAACCGGCCTTCAGATGCTAGTATCTCCGTGACCCATTACTCGGAGCGCCCGAATGAGCGTTCTGGGTTTTCGGGATTTTGTCGATGAGGTGAGTATGATGCTTTTGAAAGACGTGAAACAGTCCATTATTCAGGAATACCAGACACATGGTTCCGATACGGGATCTCCCGAGGTCCAGGTTGCGATGCTGACCAAGCGCATTCGGGATTTGACCGAACACCTGAAGCTGCACAAGAAGGACTTCCATTCGCAGCGGGGGCTTCTGAAGATGGTCGGAACGAGACGAAAGCTCCTTCGGTATCTGAAGGACAAGGACTTCAACCGCTACAAGAAGTTGATCGAACGGCTTGAACTGAGACACTGACGAATAGAGTATTTGTGTGCGAGGGCCCACGCCCTCGCACTTTTTTTTCGTCCTGTGGTATCCTTACATTGTGAAAAAATCGGATGAACGGAATATGGAGGAGGCTGAAACATGCAGAAAAGGTATTCACTGGAAATAGGGGCGGAAACGCTCGTTTTCGAAACAGGAAAAATTGCGAAGCAGGCGAACGGTGCGGTGCGGGCTCAGTATGGGGACACAATCGTATTGACGACCGCATGTATTGCGGATACGGCGAGGAAGGGCATTGATTTTTTCCCGTTGCTCGTCGATTTTGAAGAACGCTTTTACTCTGCGGGAAAGATCCCCGGAGGCTTTATTAAAAGAGAAGGTCGTCCGTCGGAAACCGCTGTCCTGAGTTCCCGCGTCGTGGATCGTTCGATTCGATCCCTGTTCGAAGATGAGATGCGGCACGATGTTCATGTCGTCACGACGGTGCTCGCGGTCGATCAGGTCCATCTTCCGAATGTCCTCGCGATCAATGCCGCGTCCGCGGCTCTCACGATTTCCGATATTCCCTGGGCCGGTCCTGTCGGCGCCGTCCGTATGGGGCGAGTGGATGGAAATCTTCTGGTGAATCCGACGGAACAACAGATGGAAACCTCGGATCTGGATCTTCTCGTGGCGGGGCATGCCGATGGGATCACGATGGTTGAATCGGGTTCACGGGAACTTTCCGAGGAGACGCTGATCGATGCGCTTGAGATCGCACACGGCGAAATCAGAAAGATCGTCGATCTCCAGCTTCGCATGCGCCGGGAAATCGGCTTGGAGAAGATTGTATTGCCTCGACCGGAGCGTATCCCGGAAATAGATGAATGGATGCATCGTGAACTCGGCGCGGATATCCGCGCGGCGGTCAGGATTCACGAGAAGAAGCCCCGGAACGACGCTATCCGCGACGCGAAGACGCGTGCGCTCGAGTATTTCCACGACCGGTTCGACGATTGCGGCGAATATGTCGCCGCAATGATCGAATCCATGGTGAAGTCGTCCATGCGGTCGGTTATCGTCGATGAAGGCGTGCGCGCCGACGGACGGGCCATGAATCAGGTTCGCCCGATCGCGTGCGAAGTTGGCGTGCTTCCGCGCGTTCACGGCTCGGCCCTGTTCACCCGCGGCGAGACGCAATCGCTTGGCGTCACCACGCTCGGCATGATCGGCATGGATGACCAGATCCTCGACGGCCTCAAGGCCGACGAACCCGCCAAGCGCTTTATCCTCCATTATAACTTCCCCCCGTTCTCGGTCGGCGAAGTCCGTCCGATGCGGGGCCCCGGACGCCGCGAAATCGGACACGGCGCCCTTGCAGAGCGAGCGCTCCGGCAGGTGATTCCGGACGAAAGCGAGTTTCCGTACGTGATGCGCGTCGTTTCGGACATCCTCGAGTCCAACGGCTCCAGCTCGCAGGCGTCTATCTGCTCCGGCAGCCTGTCCCTCATGAGCGCCGGGGTGCCGATCAAACGGCACGTCGCCGGCATCGCGATGGGCCTTATCAAGGAAAACGACAAGATTCAAATTCTTACCGATATCCAGGGACTCGAAGATCATTACGGAGATATGGACTTCAAGGTCGCGGGAACCCGTATTGGAGTAACGGCCCTTCAGATGGACAACAAGGCGGGCGGCATCACGCGCTCCATACTGGAGCAGGCGCTCGCGCAGGCGAAAGAAGCCCGGATGCGCATTCTCGACGAAATGGAAAAGACCATTTCGTCTCCCGCCCCGTTGTCCGCGAACGCTCCGAGAATCTTCACCACGATGATCGATCCGGAAAAGATACGCGATGTCATCGGACCCGGCGGAAAGGTCATCCGGGGCATTACGCAGAAGACCGGAGTCAAGATCAACGTCGAAGACACCGGAGAGGTCTATATCTGCGGGCCGAGCCAGGACAAGGTGGACGAGGCCGCTTCGATCATCCGGGGACTTACGAAGGATCTGGAGGCCGGAGAGATCTACTACGGAACCGTCACGCGGATGCTGGCGTTCGGCGCGTTCGTCGAATGCATCGCGGGCAAGGAAGGGCTCCTGCACGTCAGCGAAGTCAGCACGCACCGCATCCCCAAGCCGGACGACGTTTTCAAGGTAGGAGACCGCGTTCTGATAATGGTCAAGGAGATCGACGATATGGGCCGCGTCAACCTGACCCGAAAACGGCTCTTTGATCTTGAGCCGAAAGTTCGCGAAGCGGGATTCGGAGAGGCGTTCGAAGCCGAAAAGGCGCGGGAGGAAGAAATCGTGAAGATCCCGTCGCCCGCTCCGGGAGAACGGACCGGCGGCGGTGGAGAGCGCCGGGGCGGCGATCGTCGTCCCGGATCGGACGGCCCCAGAAGGCGGCCTTCCGGAGATGGTGGAAGAGATCGACAGAGATGAGCGACGTTTCCGTGCGGATCGTCCGGGGAGAGAGCGCGGCGGATATTCCTCTTCCCGCTTATGAGACCCCGTTCTCTTCCGGCATGGACCTTCGTTCGACAGCGGATTACGTTCTCCTGCCGGGGGAGCGTATCGCCGTCGGAACGGGACTCGTGGTCGAAATACCGGAAGGCTACGAATTTCAGGTTCGGCCCCGAAGCGGACTTGCCCTACGTCATGGGGTCACTGTACTGAACGCGCCGGGAACCATCGACAGCGATTACCGCGGAGAGATCCGCGTCATCCTCGTCAATCTCGGACTTGAGCCCTTCACGATTACGAGGGGGGACCGGATCGCCCAGATGGTTCTGGCGCGCACCGAGCATGTGTCCTGGATCGAAGAAGCGGCGGTCTCGGAAACGCAGCGCGGTGACGGCGGGTTCGGGAGTTCTGGAGTGAAATAGAAACGTTGACAGAATAGCTGCGCCGGATGATAATATCACGCAATAACTGGATTTCGCGGCGATGATGGGGAGAGTACGGCGACGTTGAACGGACAGAGAAGAAGGTCCACAGGCTGAGAGACCTTCTGCGGAATCCCGCCGGAACACCACCCCGGAGCTGACGCCGAAACGGCAAGCCCGCCAAGGCGTCGGGGTCCGCCCCTTACAGCGGAGCAAGTGCCGGTGCAGAAACCGGAAATGGAGTGGAACCGCGATACGGCCCACATCGTCTCCATGGAGCGATGTGGGCCGTATTCTATTCTTGGGGAGGCATCGCACATGGCGCTGGTACGAAATGCTGAAGGACAGGCTGTTGAGGCGGGAAAGAAGGCCGGGGAACTGCTGCGGGCGCTCGGAGCAGCCGGACGCCCCGTTGCGGCGAAGCTGGATGGAAAGGCGATCGATCTTGAGAGCGTCATCACCTGCGAGGGCGTTCTGGAGCCGATCCCGGCCGAATCGGAAGAGGGGCTCGAGATAATACGGCACTCGACGGCGCATCTGATGGCGCAGGCAGTCGAGAATCTCTTCCCTGGGACGAGGTTCGGCGTTGGACCGAGCATCAAGGACGGCTTCTATTACGACATGGATCTGCCGTCGCCCATATCCGAGGAGAGCTTCCCCGTGATCGAAGAAGAGATGAAGCGGATCGTGAAGGATCGTCAGCCGATCGACCGCGTCGAAATGTCGAAGGCGGACGCGATCGAACTCTTCAAAGGCAGGAACGACCCGTACAAGGTGGAACTGATCTCGGATCTTGAGGAGCCGGCGGTGTCGCTGTATCGGCAGGGAACGTATGTTGACCTGTGCCGCGGACCGCACGTTCCGGACACGTCGTATGTTCCGTTTTTCAAGCTTCTCTCCGTCGCGGGCGCGTACTGGAGAGGCAGCGAGAAGAATCCCATGCTTACCCGCGTGTACGGAACCGCGTTCGCCTCGAAGAAGGACCTGGAAGCCCATCTGAAGCGGCTTGAAGAAGCGCGGAGCCGGGACCACCGGAAGCTTGGCGTTGAACTCGATCTGTTCAGCCTCCAGAGCGAAGGACCGGGATTCCCGTTCTTCCATCCGCGGGGCATGGTCATTATGAACTCGATCATGGAATTCTGGCGAAAGATGCACCTGAAGAACGGCTATTCGGAAATACGGACGCCCCTCATCCTCGACCGGAGCCTCTGGATCCAGTCCGGGCACTGGGATCACTATCGCGACAATATGTATTTCACCGAAATAGACGAGCGTCCGTTCGCCGTGAAACCCATGAATTGTCCCGGCGGAATATTGATCTACAAGACGCAGATCCGGAGCTATCGCGATCTTCCCCTGCGTATGGCGGAGCTCGGAATCGTCCACCGGCACGAGCGTTCGGGCGTACTCCACGGACTGATGCGCGTTCGCTGCTTCACGCAGGACGATGCGCACCTGTACTGCACGCCGGAGGTCGTGAAGGAAGAAATCAAGGGAATCATGAAGCTGTGTCGCTACATCTATACCGACGTCTTCGGGTTCCCGTATCGCGTCGAACTTTCCACCCGGCCCGAGAATTCCATGGGATCCGAAGAGCAGTGGAATATCGCCGAAAGCGCGCTCAAGGAAGCGCTGGAGGAATCCGGGACGGAATTTACAATCAATCCGGGGGACGGCGCCTTCTACGGACCGAAGATCGACTTCCATCTCGAGGACTGCATCGGCAGGACGTGGCAGTGCGGCACGATCCAGCTTGATTTCCAGATGCCCGAAAAGTTCGATTTGAACTATATAGGCGCGGATGGCGCGCAACATCGGCCCGTCATGCTCCACAGGACCATCTACGGCAGCCTCGAGCGTTTCATGGGGATCCTGATCGAGAACTTCGCCGGAGCGTTCCCGTTCTGGCTCGCCCCGACGCAGGTCAAACTGCTCCCCATCGCGGCCGATTTCATTCCGTACGCGAAACAAGTTCAGGAAGCGCTTGGCGAACACGACATCCGGACAGAAGTCGACATTCGGGACGAAAAGCTCGGGAAGAAGATCCGGGATGCCCAGATGCAGAAAGTTCCATACATGGTCGTCATAGGCGAAAAGGAAGCGTCCGGCGGCAGCGTGGCGCCGCGATGCCGGACGAAAGGCGATCTCGGGAACATGTCTCTCGAGTCTTTCCTGGAACTTCTGGACAACGAGTACAGGCCGGAGATCAGGAAGCTATAGCAAAACCGGCGACATTGCACTGATTCGCCGTTGCGTGGAGTATTCAAGTATGGTATAGTCTCCTCCGTACTGAAAGTAGAGGGACCGCCCTCTCACCTGTCGGCGTTTGAGCCGCACGGGTCAAGGCCAGGCGAATGAAAGAATGCTTGACGGGCCGGCGGTCGGATGACCACTGGCCCGTTTATTTTATATGGAGGTGAGGCACAATAGTCGCGCAAAAGGCCGACGATGAACCGAGAATCAATGAGGAAATTACCTGTCCCGACGTTCTGCTGATCGACGAAAAGGGCGTCAAGTTGGGTGTTATTCCGACGAAAGAAGCGATACTTCTCGCGGAACAGCGGACGCTGGATCTGGTCGAAGTCGCTCCGCTGGCGAAACCGCCCGTATGTCGCATTCTCGACTACGGAAAATACAAGTACCAGATGCAGAAAAAGGACAAGGACGCCCGAAAGAAGCAGAAAGTTCAGACGCTCAAGGAAATGAAGATGCGCCCGAAGATCGATGAACATGACTACGATTTCAAAGTCAAGGCGATCAAGAACTTCCTGGAAGACGGGCATCGCGTCAAGGTATCCGTGTTTTTCCGGGGCCGCGAAATGGCCTTCCTCGACAAGGGAAGAGAAGTTCTGAACCGGGTTATGCTCGCCTGCGACGGACTCGGGAAGAGCGAGGGAGATCCGCGTATGGAAGGACGCTATATGCGGATTATGATTACTCCCATTCCGCAGGCCAAACCGAAGGGCGTCAAGGTCGAGAAGCCCGTTTCTCCGGTAACGGCGGTCGCGAAAGAAGCGGCGGCGGAAGTTCCCTCCGAAACGACAGCGGGAGAGTAGCCTCGAGTACGGCAAGGTCATGATATGCCTGCCGCTTTTGTGGCGGGCTTTTTACTTGTTTGGGAATATTTCAGGAAGGAGGAGACACACATGCCCAAAATGAAAACCCACTCAGGCACGAAAAAGCGGTTTTCCCTGACGGGAACCGGGAAAGTGGCCTATCGTAAAAACGGACGCGGGCACCTTTTGACATCCAAGGGCGCCAGAAGGCGACGGCAGCTTCGCCAGACGGGATACGTTTTCAAGGGAATTGAGAACACAATGAAGAAGCTTCTTCCGTATGCCTAGGCATCGACGTTCCTGAATACATTCGTATGACAGAGAGGTGACTTGCCATGCCCCGCGTCAAGGGCGGCAGCGTAAGCGATAAAAAAAGAAAAAAGTTATTTGCGATCACCAAGGGATATTTCGGTCTGAAGAAACATACGTATCGTATGGCCCGTCAGCAGTATCTCAAGTCTCTTTCGAGGGCGTACAACGACCGGAAACGGAAGAAGCGGGATTTTCGCCGTTTGTGGATTACCCGAATCAGTGCGGCGGCCCGCATGAACGGGATGTCATACAGCTTTTTCATGAATGGCCTCAAAAAGGCGGGCATCGAGATCAACAGAAAGATGCTTTCCGAACTGGCGATCAACGATATGGCGGCCTTCGAGAGTCTGGCCGCAAAGGTTCGGGTTTCCTCGGGGCAGTAGACTCTGAAAATTACAGTTCTCCCGGAATCGGGGGGACGATTGTCGCGAGGTTCCTATCAGTGTTCCTGATAGGAACCTTTGTCTTATGACCGGGACGCATGTCTCGGCCGTCGACGCTTCAGCTTTGAAAAAGTCGCCTGCATGCAGCACGCAAGCGTCAGGGAGGGGGATAGTGAATGACCGATCTTGAACGACACATTCAAGACATCCGTATGGCGTTCTCTGAAGAAATTGCAACAGCGGAGACCCTGGAAAATCTCGATTCGCTCAGAGTGCGCTTTCTTGGAAAGAAGGGCGAAGTCACCTCACTTCTGAAAGGACTCGGCGCCTTGCCGCCCGACGAGCGTCCGCGCGCGGGGCAATTCGTCAATCTCCTTCGGGATGAACTGGAAGAACAGATCCGGACACGCAAGAGTTCTCTCGAAGAAAAGGAACTCGAACGTCTGGAGCGCGAAGATCACATCGATGTGACGCTGCCTCCGAGGGGCAGGATCGGCGGCGGGTTTCATCCTGTTGTCGAGACGTCCCGGGAAATCATAGAAATTATGGCGGGGCTCGGATTTTCCGTTGCTCTCGGACCGGAGATCGAAGACGATTTTTATAATTTTGAAGCCTTGAACATTCCTCCCTCGCATCCGGCGAGGGATATGCAGGATTCTTTCTATTTTCCTGACGGCAAGGTCCTCCGGACGCATACGTCCCCCGTCGAAGTCCGGGCGATGCGTGCGCACGGAGCGCCTATCAGGATTGTGGTTCCGGGGAAGGTCTACCGGCGGGACAGCGATCCGACGCATTCTCCGATGTTCCATCAGCTGGAGGGCCTCATGGTCGATACGGACGTCTCGATCGCCGATCTCAAGGGGTGTCTCGGAGCTCTGATGAACGCCTTTTTTGACCGCCCTCTTGCGGCGCGATATCGCGGCAGCTATTTCCCGTTCACGGAACCGTCTCTGGAGCTCGATATCGAGTGCATCGAATGCTCCGGCAAGAATCCGTCGTGCAGGATCTGCAAGGGAACCGGATGGCTCGAAGTCGCGGGACTCGGCATGACGCACCCGGATGTTCTCAGGGCGGGCGGCATCGACCCGACGCGCTATACCGGTTTCGCGTGGGGGATGGGGCTCGACCGTATGGCGATGCTGAAATACGGTCTTACCGACCTCAGGGTTCTTTTTGAGGGAAATGTGCCGTATCTCCTCTCAGGGAGGAATCGTTCATGTTAGTGTCCTGGAATATTCTGAAAACGCTTGTTCAATGCGGATCCGACGTCGGGAAGGTCTGCGAAAGACTGACCGAGACCGGGAGCGAGGTCGAATCGGTGACGAGGCTCGGAGACAAACTTTCGGGCATCAGGATCGGCAAGATCCGGGAAATCAAAGCGCATCCGGCGAGGTCGTCGCTTTTTGTCGCGAAGCTCGATCTCGGGGGCGCGGACGCGCAGTGCGTGACAGCTGCGACAAATCTCTCGAACGGGGATGTCGTGGCGTACGCCGCGCCGGGAGCGACGATTTCTGACGGAACGAAAATGGGTGTTCGCGACTTCGACGGCGTCGAAAGTTCCGGAATGATGCTTTCGGCGGAAGAGCTCGGAGTCCCTGAAATCGGGCTTGAATTCGGAATCCTCCGTCTTCCCGCGGACGCGCCCCTGGGCGCGAACGCCGTTTCGTATCTCGGGCTCGACGATGTGATTCTGGATCTTTCGATCACGCCGAACCGGGGAGACCTTCTCAGCCACGTCGGCGTGGCGAGGGAACTGTACGCTCTTTTCGACGACGCCGTCTTTACCTCGCCGAGGATCGAGCGCAGGGGGGACAACGGCGAATGGCCGGTTCCGTTCAAGGGGGTCTTCATCGAAGACGCCGGATGCCCGGGGTATTCCCTCGGCCTGATACGGGATGTGAGGATCGCGCCGTCGCCCATCGATTTCCGCGTCGCGCTGACGCTTCTCGGAATGCGTCCGATATCGAACATCGTCGACGCGACGAACTACTGCATGCTCCTTTTCGGCCAGCCGCAACACGCGTTCGACCTCGACACACTGCCCGACCGGGAGATCACGGTCCGGGCGGCGAGGGAAAACGAGCAGATCCTGACGCTTGACGGCAAGATGCGAACGATGTCTTCCGCCGATCTTCTCATAACGAGCGGCGGCGTTCCGATCGGCGTCGGCGGCGTCATGGGCGGCGGAGATTCCGAAATCAGCGACAGGACGAAGAATGTCGTTCTCGAGAGCGCAAGTTTCGTTTCGCAGCGGGTCAGCGCGACGTCACGGCGTCTCGGCATACGGAGCGAAGCGGCATTCCGGTTCGCCCGGGGCGTCGATCCCGAACTGATGGATCCCACGCTCTCATATACGCTTTCCCTGATTGAGTCGTGGAAAGCGGGAAAGGCCTGTCCGACCGTTGTTCGGGCCGTCTCGAAAATGCGCGAACCCAGAAAAGTATCCCTGACGAAGAGCAAGATGCAGACAATCCTGCACTGGAACGACCTGTCCGAAGCAGGCAGAATTCTGGGGCGTCTCGGAATCCGCCGGTCGGAGTCGGATGACGAGAGCTGCACGTTCGTTATTCCGTCATATCGCGCCGACATCTCCATTCAGGAAGACCTGGTCGAGGAAGTCGCGCGGATCCGGGGCTATAACGACATGCCGTCACGCCTGCCCCAGACGTTCCATGAACGCGGAGACGCCGGCGCCGTCACACGGACGCAGTTCGATCTTCGCGCGTGTGCGATAGGAAGGGGCTACGTCGAGGTTGTGACCTACGCCTTCGTCTCCTCCGAGGTCATAGCCCGACTTCGTTTCCCGAAAGACGACGCGCGCGGAAACCCGGTGAAACTGGCGAATCCCATCAGCTCGGACCAGTCGGACATGCGTACGACGCTGCTGCCCGGCCTCATGAACGCGCTGTCGAAAAGCCTCGCCGCAGGGTGGAGAGATCCGGTCCGGATCTTCGAACAGGGACGGGTTTTTCTTGGCGACGGCGAGAATCGCGAGGAACGGGAACGCTGCGCCGGTCTTGTCTTCCCCGGGAGGGACTTCAAGAGCCCATACGGACAGTCGGAACGGGAAGATTTCTTTTCCATCAAGGGAGATGTCATCGCCCTTCTGTCGTCTCGGGGGTACGAAGTGGAATTCCGTCAGGGGAATGAACCTTTCGGACATGCGGGACAGACGGCCGACATCCTCCTGAACGGAGAACGTATCGGGTGGCTCGCGCGGCTCAAACCCGCGATCGAACGGGAAATGGATTACGGAGCGCCGGTGTACGCGTTCGAATTTGAATGCGCCCCGCTCATTGAAAAACGACGCCCTTCCTTTTCGGAA
Source organism: uncultured Synergistaceae bacterium (assembly GCA_964630155.1). Classification (GTDB taxonomy): domain Bacteria; phylum Synergistota; class Synergistia; order Synergistales; family Aminobacteriaceae; genus CALFXN01. The sequence continues at coordinate 7,540 of CAZVUT010000009.1, read as the reverse complement.
ATTCCGGCCTATCCGGCTGTCTATCGCGATATTTCGCTGCTGGTTCCGTGTGCGATCCCGGTCTCCACGGTCATGGAACAGATACGGACCTCCGCAGCCGAACTTCTGTGGGATCTCCGGCTGTTCGACGTCTATCAGGGCAAGGGGATTCCGGATGGAATGCGGAGCCTCGCGTTTTCTCTTTCGTACAGGAACGCGAAGAGAACGCTCACCGAGGAAGAATCGGACGAAGTCAACAATATTGTCCGTGCGAAGCTTTCGGAAAAAGGGTATATTCTACGGTAGAAATCCGGAAAGGAGTGACGGGAATGGTCTCTCTCTCCCAAATCGAAAACGTAACCGACAGGATAACGGAATACATCCGATCGCTTCAACAGGAACGGGATCGTTTGCGCGCGGAACTGAACGACCTCAGGTCGAAAGTTTCCGAGAAGGATCTGGAGCGTATTCGCGAAAGCAAGGAACGCGAACGGGTCTCGGAAGCCCTGGAGCGGGAAAAGATGTCCTTCCAGAAGGAGAGATCGCAACTGGAAATGCAGGTCAAGTCGCTTTGCGACAAGCTTGGAGCTCTCCTGCCGCAGCAGTCGTCTTCTGCTGAGATAAAGAAACTGTAAGAGCGACATCCCATGAGGGATGTAACGATCACTATCGGAAAAAAGACATATACATTGCAGACGTCTCTTGATCAGGAGAGCCTGGCGCGCGTTCGCGGACTGATTGCGGACACGGCGGACAAAATCCCGGGCGCTCCTGATCAGGAGCTTTTGCTTGTTCTTTCCTGTCTGCAGATGGCGTATTACGCCGACAGAACGGGAGAGCGTCTCGAAGCGCTGCTGCGGGAGCAGGAAACCGAACAGTAAGGCGCACCCCCGAAAGGAGCGCTTCGAAGGCCTCCGAATTTTGTGAATGTGTCGCGCAAACGCCTTTACCCGCCGCGAAGTCCGATTCTGTCCCCTCCTTTCAGAACCCGGAGGATGTTGTTTCGTGTCATCCCCAGGAAATTCGTCATGCTATTTCGAATTCACCCACTTTACAGAAGAGCTTCAGCCCGATACCATACATCGGGTTGCTCATGCGATCTGCATTCCGGGCGACAACGGGCCAAAGTATCCCTGTCATCCGCCCCGCCCGGTTGCCGGAAGAAAAGGGCGTCTGATTTCACGAAAGGGCGTGTTCGATCATGCGTGTGCAGAAAAAGCTTTTTGCGGCGACGATTGCGGCGTCCATGTTCGCTTCCGGGTGCGGAAACGCTGTCTCCGCGAAAGAGAAGGCGACGATTCCGGACAGCACTCCAAAGCCGAACGCGGACGGCAACTACAATATCGTTTTCATCACTACGGACCAGGAGCAGTACTTCAGTGAATTCCCGAGCGGGACGGCGTACGAGGCGCGCAAGCTCCTCGCCGAACTCGGAACGACCTTCGAGAAACACTACAACTGCGCAACGATGTCAACGTCCTCCCGTTCGGTGATCTACACCGGAAAACACATCACCGACACGCTCATGATCGACAACACGGATTTCGAGTGGCAAGGGATGCTCTCGGAGAATATGCGGACGATCGGCGACATGATGCGATCGGCCGGATATTACACCGCGTACAAGGGCAAGTGGCACATGGCCAACGCGAGCACGATTTCCGACGTCGAGGACGAACTGACCGACCTCGGAGAATACGGTTTCGCCGACTGGAACGTTTCCGGCGACTACATCGGCAAGATGTGGGAGGGGTACGACAAGGATCCGGAGATCGTGAGCCATACGCTCGAATGGCTGCACGGGACCGGCCTTGCGAAGAACGCGGCGGGAAAGTCGTTTTTCCTCGCGATCAACTTGGTCAACCCGCACGACATCATGTATTTCAATGACGATCCTTCCTGGGTCGGCCCTGTTCCGGTCGGGCTCCCACCGGATGATCCCGTTTACGCGACGACATACGGAGCATCCATCCCTTCTTCGTGGAGCCAGGATGTCAGCGACGAGAGGCTCCCCGACGCGCTCGCGATCTTCAGACAGTTCATGGCGAGACAGACAGGCCCAATCTCGACCGCGCCGAGCTGGAAGAGCTTCCAGGACTACTACTGGAACTGCATCCAGGACAGCGACAACAACCTTATGGTCATTCTCCGCGAGATCATGGATCTCGGAATGCTCGACAACACGATCATCGTTTTCACGGCGGATCATGGCGACATGGCGGGTGCGCACGGACTCAAGGGCAAGGGAGGCTTCATGTACGAGCAGAACACGCACGTTCCATTCTACATCCGCCACCCCGAGATCCCGGGCGGCGGATCAATCTCGGCCGTCACGAGCCATATCGACCTCGCGACGACATTCGTCCATATGACGAACATCGGCGACGAACGCAAGTCCGCCATCACCGCCGGGCTTCCCGGAAAAAATCTCATGGAGCTTCTCCGCGGAACGAAGAAATCCGTCCGTGACGGCGCGCTGTTCTGCGCGGAACTGATCTCGACGACAATGGCGCGGGCGAACAGGGACGCCGCCGGGAATATCACGTATTACTCCTTCGATACCGGCATCCGTGGTTTTGTGCGGGCCATCATGACCGAACGATACAAATTCGCGCGGTACTTTTCGCTTGACTTCAACACGCCGGCGACGATGGACGACCTTCTGGCGAAGAACGACATCGAACTCTACGACCTCGAAAACGACCCGCAGGAGATGAACAACCTAGCGGCCGATCCTGTTGCGAACGCGGCGATTATCCTGGAAATGAATGCGCGGCTGAATGCGCTGATCGCCAACGAGATCGGCGTTGATGACGGCTCCGAGGCGAAGGATATGATCGCGGCCTACAACGAGGCGCACAAGATCCCGAAGACCGGGAGCTGCAACGCGGGGATGACTCCGGCGGCAGGCCTTCTCGCGCTGTTGCCGCTGTTTGCGCTCGCGTCCGGAATCCGTAGTGCGAAAGGGCGGAATTGACGAACGGAGCCGACACGCGAACCTTCGCCGTTATGGCGAAGGTCGCAGGCGGACGATGCAACCTCGCGTGCGCCTATTGCTACTACGTTGAAAAGCCGAAGCTCTTCGGACAGACGCTTCCCGTGATGCCGGACGACGTCCTCGAAGCGTATGTCCGGAGGAATCTCGAAATCAACGGCCGCGACGCGACCGTCGAATTCGCGTGGCACGGCGGCGAACCGACGCTCGCGGGACTCGGCTTTTTCCGGAAGGCGATGGCGCTCGAGCGGATGTACGGCGAGGGGCGGAAGATCGTCAACACGATACAGACCAACGCGACGCTGCTTGACGACGACTGGTGCGCCTTCTTCGCGCGGAACGGCTTTCTCGTCGGCGTGAGCGTCGACGGTCCGAAGGAGGTCCACGACGCCTATCGGAGAGACGCGACCGGCGGAACCTTCGACCGGACGATGGCTGGAATCGCGCTTTTGCGGAAACGTCGCGTGCCCGTCAACACGTTGACGACCGTGAACGCCGCGTATGGATCGTGGGCGCGATGTGTACGGCTTTCTCAGGGAATACACGGACTTCATGCAGTTCCTGCCCGTCGTCGAAAGCGGAGGCACGGCCTTCGAAGTCGAAGACGGGCAGCGTTTTGCGATGCCTCCGGGAATCCGCAGCGCGAATCTATTGCACCCGGCAGCCGCTTTCTCCGTGACGGCGGACGGGTACGGGGCGTTTCTCTGCGATGTCTTCGATTGTTGGAAGCGGCTCGACGTCGGGTGGAAGTTCGTCCAGCTCTTTGAGGTTACGATCGGCGCCATGAAGGGTGCGCGCGGCGGCCTGTGCGTCCACGACGCGCTGTGCGGTCACGCCGCGTCCGTCGAGGTCAACGGAGACGTGTATTCGTGCGAACGCTACGCCTATCCGAACTACCGGCTCGGCAACATCCTCGAAACACCGCTCGCCGAACTCATGGAGGGCAATCGTGCGTTCGGAATGTACAAGACGTACGGGCTTCCGAAGGAGTGTTTCGAGTGTCCGTACATCCGTCTCTGCTTCGGCGGCTGCCCCAAGGACAGAATCCTGCGCACGAAGGATGGACAGCGAGGCCGCAACTACCTCTGCGAAGGATACAAACGATTTTTTCAATATTTTTCGAGAAATATTCAAATGTAGATCGAGGCACTTCATTACTGAATCAATTATTCTCGCTTCGTCGAAGAATCCAGTTTTCCCTTTCGCCCTCCTTTCGTTTGGCGGCGACTCAAGCGAATCTTTTTTCCCGGCGTGTTTCGCATCAGGCGGAGAGGGAAAAACCGGTATAATGAATCCTGTCATGAAATCAGTGAGATGAAATGTGTGTCGAAAATCCGAAAGCGTCTCTGGCGGTACAGCCGAGCTGAGGAAGGATGCGGAACCGGTGTTGGAGATCTTCAATACAAAAAAGGATTCCATCTGTTTGATCCCGGAGCTGAAAGCGGTGACGAACGCATGAATCCCTCCGTCGTTCTGGACGGAGCGGTTGTCTGCTTCGTCGTTTTTTTCGCGGCGCGAGGCGTGGTGCGCGGCCTGACGGGGGAGTTTTTTTCGCTTTTGGGAATTTTGGGAGGCATCTTTCTCGCGTGGAGATACCAGTCGATCGGTACGGATTTCCTCGTTTCGTATCTCCCTTCGGCTTCTGTCTCTGTTCTTCAGCTTCTTGTCGTGGTGGTTCTGTTTCTTCTTTCTGTTATCGCGGCCTCCTGCGCCTGCGGGATCGTACGGGCGATCCTGCGTTTTTCGGCCCTGACGCTTCTTGACCGGATTCTCGGAATGGCGGTCGGAACGGCCAAGGCGCTTGTCGTTCTTGCGGGAGTCCTGATACTCGTGTTTTCCGTTTCGCCGACGCTTCTCTCGACGAGCGATTGGGCGAAGTCGAGCATCGCCGTCCGCATTGGGCTTGATTCCTGGCCCTATCTTGAGAAATTTCTGAAGGAGCGAAACATAGACATCCCTGCGCCTTCCATTCTGCAACACCATAAAGGAGTTACAAGCGACGACCATGCACCTCTCTGACGAAATCCTCCGTACTCTGCAATATAAAGATGTTCTTGCGCTTTTTGAAAAGGAGACCCGGAGCCCTCTTGGTTCGTTTGCGCTTTCACGAATGCGTCCGGCCGACACGTTCATCGAGCTGAAAGCGCGTCAGGATTTGCTTCACAGTTACAGATCGCACAGGGATTCAAAAGGCGAACTTCCCTGGCAGCAGGGGATCCAGTGCGTGGACGAACTTCTTGCTTCAGCCAAGCATACGTCCTTTCTCACGGGTGAGGAGTTCATCCGCATTCGCGGGTTGCTTCATCTTTCGACGCGGCTTCGTGAGATTCTTCAGACGGAACTGACGACACACGAAGCATTCGGCATGCTTCTGAAGCGACTCAGGGACTTTTCCCCGGAGTATGAAGCGCTGGGCGTTTTCGACGAATACGGAACGCTGTACGATCATGCGTCTCCCGAGTTGCACGCGATACGGGAAGAGCTGGAAACGATCGGCCGGAGCGTACGAAGAACGGGACAGGATCTCATATCCGACAGCAAGGTGTCTTCCATGCTGCAGGACAGGGTTCTCTCCGTCCGTCTCGGAAGATATGTCGTTCTCGTCCGCCAGGATTGCATCAGCCGTTTCCCGGGAACGATCCTCGACCGGTCGAGTTCCGGAAATTCCGTCTACATGGAGCCGCGTTCCCTGAATGCTCTGAACAATCGGCTCGTCATGAGGCAGCGCGACGAAAAAGAGGAAGAACAACGGATTCTGCGACGCCTGACTGCATACATCCTCTCCCGTGAACGTGCGATCCTTGAGGCGCAGGAGGTTCTCGGCATAGTCGATGTTCTCCATGCCGCGGCCAACCGAATGGATCGCGGCGGCTGGATTCTGCCCCTGCTGGAAGACCGGGCCCGTTTCAGCCTGTACGATGCGCGGCATCCCCTGCTCGGGGATAGGGCGGTTCCTTCTTCGATCATATGCGGCGAAGGTTTTCGCGTCCTTGTCATTACGGGCCCGAACACGGGCGGAAAGACCGTCGTTTTGAAAACCGCCGGCATCTGCATTGCCCTGGCATGGTGCGGTCTCCCGATCGCGGCGTCGGAGAATTCCGTCGTCGGGACGATTTCCTCGATATTCGCGGACATCGGCGACGAACAGAGCATCGAGCAGAACCTCTCGACCTTCAGCGCGCACCTTGCGCATGTCGTTCGCATCCTCCGCGACGCGGATGCGTCGTCTCTCGTCCTTCTGGACGAGCTTGGAGCCGGAACCGATCCGCAGGAAGGTGCCGCGCTCGGCGTCGCCATACTCGACGCTCTCAGGAAGAAGCGTTCCCTCGTTCTGGCATCGACGCATCACAATCCGATCAAGCAATATGCGCTCACGACATCAGGAGTCGAGTCTGCGAGCATGGAATTCGATGCGGACACGCTTTCTCCGACGTTCCGTCTTTTGATGGGAATTCCCGGAAAGAGTAACGCGATTCTGATCGCCGAGCGCCTCGGCCTCCCCCCGGACGTTATCGAGAGAGCGCGGCGAGTGCTTCGCGAACGCGAAATTCCCGTAGAGGAACTTATTTCTGAACTACAGGAGCGCCGCGTTCTTCTTGACAGAGAAAAGAAGGAGTTTCTTCTCGACAGGAAACAGCTTGAAGAAACGAAGAGAACGTACGAAGATCGCGTCGCGTCTCTTGAGTTTGAAAAGAACAAAATTCTCGAAAAAGCCGACAGGGACGCAGCCGGAATACTGGCGGCCGCCGAAACCGCTTCCCGAACGATGATCCGTGAATTGGAAGGCGTCGCAAAATCGGCCGCTCACAGGAAGCTTCACGAGAAGAAGGAAGAAACGGGTCTTTTGATCCGGGATATCGAGGATCGGGAGAAAAAGAGAACGCTTTCCCGAAAAATAACGAAGACCGAAGGCCTTCCCCTTGCGCCCGGAGTCCCGGTGGAAGTCATCGGAACCGGAGTGGTCGGAACCCTGTTGCGGATCGATGGGAAGAGGGCTTTCGTCGAGGCCGGGGCCATGACGGTGGAAGTCCCGAGCGAATCCGTCGCGCCTTCAAAAAAGGGTCCAAAAGCGAGAGAAGTGCATGGCGAAGTCTATCTCGAACGCCCGGAGCATGTTTCCAGCTCGATCATGGTGCGCGGAATGAATGTCCAGGAAGCGCTTCCCCTCGTTGAACGCTACCTTGACCAGGCGATGCGCTGCGGCTATTCGTCGGTGACCGTCATACACGGGCGGGGAGAGGGGATTCTGCGCCGGGAAGTTCACGCTCTTTGTTCCCGGCTGAAATATGTTCAGGAGTATCGTCTGGGTGACGGCTCCGAAGGAGGGTACGGGGTTACGATCGTCACATTCAAACGATAACCCGGACGGCATGGTTTTACGCGAATAATCGAACTTTGCAGAGGGGACTTGCAAAGCATTCGAGGCCGTGGTATATTTCCTGCCGTTGCCGCTCGCGGCAGCAGCATCTTGAAAGCCGAATACAGTGCGTAAATACATGCGTGGAACCTGAAATATTTTGGAGAGTTTGATCCTGGCTCAGGACGAACGCTGGCGGCGTGCTTAAC
>CAZVUT010000008.1:12142-41320 GCA_964630155.1 uncultured Synergistaceae bacterium | reverse complement strand
CTCTCGCGAACCTTTTCCAGCGCCTCGACGAGCTTGCCCGCGCGTTCGAGACGCAACGCCTCGTTCAGCAGCCGGTCCGCTTCGGCCCGGGCCTCCGCGAGACGCCGGTTCTTTTCGGCAATCGCGTTCTGAACGCGCGCGACGGCGCCTTCGACCGTTACGTCCGCCGAAAGTCCGACGCTCGCCTGATACTCCGCAAGCGCCTCTTCGAGACGATCCTGTTCCTCAAACGCCGCGCCGCGCGCCGCCTGAGTCGCGGCAAGTTCGCGCTTCTCCCCGGCGGTTCTCGCACGTTCCAGAATCGCGGTCTGGACGCGGGCAATCCCTTCGAGAACCCGGTCGGAACGATAGACCGCCCGGCTCTCCTCAAATCCGGCGAGCGCTTCTTCCAGGCGACCGGCCTTTTCGAGAATCGCGGCTTTCGTATAGAGTTCGGCTCCCCGGTCCTCCGAAGCCTTTCGCTCCAGAAGGCGGGCGTTCAGCCTCGCGAACGTTTCGTCCTTCTCTTTCGATGGGTCGAGATTCCGGCTCTCCCGGAGCGCCGAAAAGGCCTCGTCGAGTTTGCCGAGCGCCTCAAACTCCGCGGCTTCCTGCGCGAGCCGGACGGCGCGATTCTTTCGCTCCTCGGATTCCCGTGCGAGCGCGTCCATCTTTCCCTGAACCCGAACGATGGACTCCTCGACATCCGCCGCCGCAACGAGCGCAAGGCTCTCTTCATACTGCGCGAGCGCCTCCGGAAGTTTCCCGATCCGCTCCATGCGCGCGCCGCTCCGGTTCCGTTCCGCGGCCGTACTCTTTCGCTCGTCGGCGATGCGGATCTTGTCCACGATTCGTCGCACCGCTTCCTCGGCATCCTTCAGCGGATGGACCGACTGGCTCTCACGGAGCTTCGCGCGCGCAGCTTCGAGTTCCCCCTTCAGTTCGAGGTCCGATGCCTCCGTAAAAAGCGCCAGCGCCTTCGCCCTGCGTTCTTCGGCGTTCACGCCCCGCTCGACGATTTTCCCTTCGATCCGGGTCAGCGCCTCTTCCACCTTCGGGTCGGGCGCGAGTGCGAAACTTTCGGAAAAGCGTTCGCGCGCCGCGTCGAGATCGCCGCTGCGTTCAAGCTCCGATCCCGAACGGAAGAGCCGCTCGGCGCGAAGCTGTTTCTCCTCTTTCGACCGGACGCGTTCCCTGATGACCGTCTTCAACCTGTCGACGGCCTTCAGCGTCGCGGCGTCCGGCTGGAGAGACTGACTTGCGAGGTACTGGTCGAGCGCGTCTTCGGTCTTTCCGGCCTGTTCCAGCTCGGACGCCTTCGCGAGCATCTCCGCGGCCTTCGCCTTCCGGTCGCGGCGTTCCGTGAGCTGCTGCTGCACCCTCCGGACGGCGTCTTCGGCTTCCTTGTCCGGCCGGGTCAGGCGGCTCTCCCGATACTTCGCCAGAGCTTCCTCCGGATGATCCGTCAGTTCGAGATCGTACCCTTCCTGGAAGAGTCGATAGGCGCGGTCCCTTTTGTCCGCCTCGATCCGGATCCGTTCCTGGACGATCCCGGAGAGACGGCCGAACGCCTCTTCGGACTTCGGTTCCGGCCAGAGCGCAAGGCTCGCCTCATACGACGCCAGGGCCTCCTCGAAACGCCCGCCTCGCTCGAACTCCGCACCCTTTCGCGCCAGCGCCGCGGCCCGGGTTTTCTTCTGCTCGTCGGTCGCAAGGCGCGCGTCGATCGCGGCGTGCAGCCTGGCGGCGGTTTCGTTCACGGCCTTGTCCTGAACGTAGCGCAGGCTCTCCTCGAACAGATCGAGCGCCTCCTCGAGCTTGCCGTCCTTTTCGAGCGACTGCGCCTTCGCTTTCAGCTCGTCCGCTTTCGCTTTCTTTTCGTCCCGCTCCCTGATGAGCGTTTCGATACGGCCGGCGGCCTCGCGCGTTTCCGGAAGCGCCGCCGCCTTCAGGCTTTCCCGCAGCTTCGTGAGGGCGTCGTCGAGCTTCCCGGCCTTTTCGTCGGCAAGCGCGTCCCGAAGCAGTCCGGAAGCCGTCGCCTTTATCTCTTCCAGATACGTCCGGCGTTTCGTCCCCTGCGCGAGAAGCTCCTCCGTCGCCTCGTCCTTCCAGAGGCCAAGGCTCTCCCGGAACTTTTCGACGGCTTCGCCGGCCATATCCCTGGAAAGAAGCGCCCGTCCCTCTTCCCGCAACCGTCCGGCGGCATGGAAGTTCTTCCTTCTCTCGGTCATCGAGAGAAGTTCGCCCTTCGCTTCCTCCGAGTCGGCATCCAATCGCAACGCCTCTTCGACAAGTCCGACGGCGCCGTCAAGGTCGCCCTGTTCCCAGAGCGCACGGGCTTCGTCGACCTTCGCAAGCGCATTTCGTATGGCGGCCGCCCGGGCGTCCGCCGACGCAACCTCCTGGTTCAGCGCATCCAGCCCCGGAAGCGGATCGAGCTGAACCTCAAGGTCCATGGACCCCGGAAGCGCCGGCAAATCCATTGCGCTTCGTGCCCCGGCCGACCCGGCCGCATCCGCGGACGCCAGATCCGGAAGCACGGGTTCCTCCGCCGCGCGCGCCGGGAACGTCGGCGCAAACACCGTGAGAGCCGCCGCCATTGTCAGAAACAGATACGTCTTCTTCGTCATCGCCGCTCCTCCTTGCGAACCGCTTGGGGTTTGGAAACAAGTTCATGTTTTCGGGATACTTCACACGTTTATTATACTCACTCCGGGGCCGGGAAGGGAAAAAAAGAGAGCCGATCGCGTCGGCTCTCTCAGGCGTTCCGTTCAGCTCCGTCCCGTCTTCGCGACCATCCAGTTCCAGGCTATGCCGCACAGGCCCGCGACGCAGTCCTGAAGGATATCCTCGTCAACCTTGAATCGGGGGTTGTGATGCGCCGCGTCCGTCCCTTTCGCCGGGTCGGCCATTCCGGCGAAGAAAAACGTTCCGGGAACCTTTTCCTCGTAATAGCTGAAATCCTCCGAGCCCATCGCGACAGGCGTCTCGACAACCCGTTCCGCGCCGAACATTTCCGAGAGCGTATTCTTCGCGAGTTCCGTCATCCCGGGTTCGTTCACCGTCACGGGGTAGATGGGGGTGTAGACCATAGTCGCCTTGCACCTCGTCGCCGCGCAGATGCCGTCGGAAATCCGCTTCATGCGTCCTTCCATCGAGGCGCGGACGTCCGGACTCGTCGACCGCACGCAGCCGGTGATCTTGGCGGTTTCGGGAATGATATTCGGCGCCGTTCCGGATTCGATCTTGCCGATGCTCAGGACGGCCGTATCGAGAGGATCGATCTCGCGGCTGATGATGGTCTGCATGGTCGTAATGATCGTCGCCGCCGCGATCGTGGGATCGAAGACCTCCTGCGGTCGTCCGCCGTGCCCGCCCTTGCCCGTCACAGTCAGTTCAAACACGTCGGCCGAAGCCATCATTCCTCCGCTCCGGAGCCCGAAGACGCCCGACGGCAGCGACGACCAGACGTGGAGCCCGATGATCGCGTCGACGCCGTCAAGGGCGCCTTCGGCGATCATGTGCTTCGCCCCCGAATTGAGGCCCGATTCCTCGGCCGGCTGGAAGATCAGCCGGACTCTGCCCGGAAGATCCTCTCTCACCTTCGAGAGGATCGACGCGACGCCGAGAAGGATCGCTGCGTGCGCGTCGTGACCGCACGCGTGCATCACGCCCTTGACCGTCGAGCGAAACGGGACGTCCGCCTCCTCTTCGAGAGGCAGCGCGTCGATATCCGCACGGATGGCGATGCACGGACCGGGGCGGTGCGAATTCAGATCCGCCGTCACTCCCGTATCCCCTCCGCCGAACCCGACCTTGATATTTTCGTAGTTCATCTCCCGGAGCGTTTTCTCGATGAAGAGGGTCGTCTCGCGCTCTTTCCAGAAGAGTTCCGGATTCGCGTGAAATCTTCTGCGGTTCGCAATGACGTCCGGGGCTATCGCTTCCGCCATTCTGCCGAATGTCTGAAGATCCATTGTCCAGATCACCTCGTATTCACAGGATAGGGTGCTTGCTGCGCATTTCAATGACTGCGGTTCGTTCCCTCCGGCGGACGACACGTTCCCCGCGCGAAGCGCCGGACCGGGCCGTCGCCCCGGCGCTACATCCGGCTGCCGACGATTTCGTCTTCCACGGGGTTTGAAAGCGTCCCGATCCCTTCGATCTCCACGCGCGCGACGTCCCCATGGGACAGCGGCCCGACGCCGGAGGGCGTCCCCGTGATGATGACGTCGCCGGGGAGAAGCGTCATCACCTTCGTGACGAACTCCACAATGACGGGCACGGGGAAGATCAGATTCGCCGTCGACGAGTGCTGGACAAGCGAATCGTTGCGCCACATACGGATTTCGAGGTTCGACGGATCGAGCCCCGCCACGATCCACGGCCCCAGCGGCGCGAAGGTATCGAACGACTTGGCGCGAGTGTACTGGACATCCTTCGACTGAAGGTCCCGCGCGGTCACGTCATTCGCGCACGTGTACCCCAGGATGAAGTCGTCCGCGTCGTCTCGCGACACGTGGCGGGCGGTCCGTCCGATGACGATCGCCAGCTCCGCCTCGTAGTCCACGCGTTTCGATATCGCCGGCCTCAGGATCGGGTCGCCGTGCGCGATGACGGCCGTTGACGGTTTCAGGAAAAGCAGCGGTTCTTCCGGAAGCTGCAGCTTCATCTCCGCCGCGTGGTCCCGGTAGTTCAGCCCCAGGCAGACGATCTTGCCCGGTCGCACCGGAGGAAGATAGCGGTCGATTTCCGCGACGGCGCAGACGGGATCTCCGAGTCCCCATTTGTCCATGATGTCTCCGTGCAGCTCCCGGATCACGTCCCCTTCGGTCACGATCCCCTCGAAGCGGCGGCCGTTCCGTTCAAAACGAAGATACCGTACAGTCATGTCCGTCCCTCCAGACCAGTCGAATATGCGTTTCGCACTGATTGTACTCAAGAAACGCGGAAATCGCCACGTTTCCCGTGCTACCATTAGGGAAATCGCCGGAGGTGGTTCTGTGGGATCCAAGACATACGCCGTACGCAGGGGACGGCGGACCGGACTCTTCGCGACGTGGGACGAGTGTCGCGCACAGGTGACCGGCTTTGCGGGCGCCGAATTCAAGAGCTTCCCGACGCGGGAGCAGGCCGAAGCCTATCTTGGCGAGGCGCCTTCGGAGGTTCTCGTGACCGGCGATTCGCCTCCGTCGCCGGCCGGCGGTGAAATGATCGCCTACGTTGACGGAAGTTTCGACGCGAAGACGCGCGTGTACGGCGCGGGCGCGATCGTGTACTGGGAGGGCGGCGTCGAACGCCTCCGGCGTTCCGGCGCCGATCCGGACCTGGCGGCCATGCACAACGTCGCGGGCGAGATTCTGGCGGCCATGACGGCCGTGGAGTTCGCAAAGGCGCACGGGGCCCGGCGCATCGTGATCCATCACGACTACGAAGGAATCGCGCGCTGGCCCCGGGGAGACTGGAAGACCGGACGGACGGGGACGAAGGCGTACGCGGAAGCGATGCGGGAGGCGGGCGCATTTCTGAAGATCGAGTTCGTGAAGGTGCTCGCGCATTCGGGAAATCCCTGGAACGACGAGGCGGACCGCCTCGCGAAGGAAGCCGTCGCGGAGGGAATCGGCCGGATCTGATTGCAGCGTCGCCGGGAAACGATTCATCGGACGATTCCCTGCTACAATGTTTTCGCACCTGTCGGCGCGTCAGCATGATACAAGGGAGGTCGAAACATGCGAAGCACGTCTGTGGAATTCTATCATTTCAGCGGCTCCGGAAACACGTTGCTCGTCGCGGAGGCCATGGCTGCGGCGTTCCGGCGCCGCGGCGTCCCGGTCGCGGGACGCAGGATCGAGAAGGGGTTCGCCGGAATCGAACCGGGGCAATGCCTGGGGCTGGCCGCCACGGTCGCCTACTTCTCGACCTACCCGTTCGTCTGGAGATTTCTCGAATCGCTTCCCCCGTCGCCCCGAACGTCGGACGGAGCCGGCGTCGAGGTCTTTTACGCAGGAACGATGGCCGGTTTCGCGGGCGGAGCCGTCGGCTCGATCCGGAAGATCCTGACCGACAAGGGGTATCGTCCGGTCGGAGCGAAGGCCTTCCTGATGCCGTCAAACTATCACAATGTCGCGATCGACAGGTCCGCGAACGAACGCCGGGCGTCCAAGGCCCGCGCGGACGCCGCGGCATTCGCGGACGATATCGCCGAGGGACGCGCCGCATGGGGACGCATCCCCGTCGTTTCCGACATCGTCGCGGCGCTCGCGCGGCACGAGTGGGGCCCCAGGGGATTCCGGAAAAAGTTCCGGCTCTTCTTCGATCGCGCGAAGTGCGTCAATTGCGGGCTCTGCGCGGAACTCTGCCCCATAGGGAACATCTCCCCCGATCCGGACGGGACGCCGCAGATGGGCGACCGCTGCGAATACTGCCAGCGGTGCGTTTCCTTCTGTCCGGAACATGCGATCGGAATTCCCGGCGCGACGCATCAGCAATATCGCTCCGTCACGCTCGAAGCCATCCGGAGCGGGACGCTCGGCCTTCCGGAAGAGGGAGGGGACGCACGATGACGTCGAAGCTCCGGATCTACATCGAACGCCCGATGTCGTCCGCCTGCTGAAGCAACTTCATGTACGGGGAGGAGGAGATGCGTTCCTTTCCGATGCAGGCCGCCCGTGTGGCGGTCGGGGCATTGCTTCGGAGCGTCCGCGAACGTTTCGGCGACCGGTTGCGGGTCGATCTGATCGACCCGCGGTGTTCTTTTTTTCTGTTCGATCTCGTCCGCTTCAACGTGCGGGCGACGGAGGCGACGTGGGTTCTTGACGGCAGGCTCCTTTTCCGGGGCGTCCCGGAAGAAGGCGCGCTTCTGTCCGAACTTGAACGCAGGATACCGCCCGAAGCGGACGGGAGCGCGTGACATTTTTCATGCCCTGGGAAACCCTCATCCTCGACTGGTGCGTCTTCGCCGTCCTCCTCGTCCTCCCCGCCCTGATCGTCCGGACGCTGCATGAAAGGAAGCGCCGCCGGTGATTCTCTCGCAGGCGGTGGGAAATCTCTTCGCGTTCGGCGTCTACGCCATCCTGCTCGTCGTGCTCGCCGGTCAGGCGTTTTCATGGAATGAAAACCGGACGCGCTTCTATCTCGCCGGAAGGAATCTCGGGCTTCGCGCCTCGCTCTCGACGTTTTGCGCGACGTGGATGAGCGCCGCGTCGCTCGTCGGGTACACGCTCTGGTTCTATCGCGACGGCTACGTCGCGTTCACGGGCTCTGTGAACGGGTGGATGCTCGGGCTGCTCGCGCTGCCGTTCGCCGTGATCCGCCTCAGGAAGAGCCGCGCGCTCTCCCTGCCCGAATGGCTCGCGTCCGAATACGGAGACGCCAGGCTCCGGACGCTCAGCGCCTTGGCGTTGCTGCTTGCGTACGTGTTCTACATCGTCGCGCAGTTCCAGGCGTTCGGAGGGATCGTCTCCCACATGCTCGACATCCCCTCGTGGGTCGCGTCGCTGCTCGTTTACCTCTTCGTGCTCTACACCACCTTCGGCGGACTTGCGTCCGTCGCGTCGAGCGACGAGATGAACCTCGCGCTCATCCTCATCGGCGTGACCGTTCCGGCCGCCTACATGCTCGGCCGCCTCGGGAACCCGATCGAACTGCATCGCTCGTTCGCCGCGCTCGGCCCGGACCTGATGCGTCCGTTCGGGGCCGACAGACCGACGTTCATCTTCCCGATGATGCTCGCCTGGGGACTCGGCGTCGCAGCCAACCCGCAGTACGCCATCCGGATCATGTCCGCTTCGTCGCGCCGGACCGCCTATTCCATGCTGATCCTCGCTCCGCTGGTCGTGGGCTGGATCTATGTCTGCCTGACGCTCACCGGCATGGGGGGCCGCGTGTTGCTGCCGTCCCTCGCAGGTTCGGGAGACGACGCCGCGTTCTCCACTCTGATAACGGCCATTCTTCCGCCGCTGCCGGCGATGCTCCTGCTCGTCGGCGTTCTCGCGGCCGCGGTGAGCACCGCCAATTCCCAACTCCTGCTTGCCGCGTGCTCCTGGTGCTACGACCTGCCCTTTCAGGACCGGACGCTCCACCGCGGCGATTTCGGGAGCGAGGAACGATTCCTGGTCCGAAACCGGTTCGCGATCGCCGCCATCGCCTCGCTGTGCCTGTGCATCAGCCAGCTTCCGCTGCCCGGGATTCTCAGCCTGGGGCGATACAGCTGGACCGTGGTCGCGCTCTGTTTTTTCCTCCCGATGTATCTTCCCGAACGCTACCGGACGCGAAGGCTCTTTCCGGCCGTCGTCGCGGCGCTCGCGCTGCACCATCTCCTTCTCTGGCTCTTTCCGCTCCCGGCGGAAATGACGATGCTTCCCTCGCTGCTTCTGGAACTGACGTTCGTCCTCGCCGGACCGGAAAGGGCGGAAGCCTAGCGCCATGGAGACGCGAATCAAGACGGTCGTCGCTCTGCTCTCGCTCATCCTCATCGCCTCGCTCGCGGGCGTCTCGCTCTATCAGGGGTACGCCGGCCGCATCGAGGACGATTCGACCCGGATTCTGAACGTTCGCAACGAATTCGCGCGACTCGACCCGAACGGGGCCGCCCGCCTGCTGCGAAAGATCGCGGAGGACTGGAAGCTCGTCCCCCTGCACGAACGCGGCTCTATTCCCCTTGTCACCGCCGGTGGGACGCTCTACGCGCTCCCCGATGACCGGACCATCCTCGCCGCGATCATCTTCCGCCAGCGCCACGTCCTCGTGACGGGCGTCATCGGATTGCTGCTCGCGGTCGAAGCGGCCATCTTCCTCGCCTGGGGGCTCTCGCGTCCGCTCAAGCGACTCGCGTGGGCGTTCGACCAGATCCGCTCCGGAACTTGGGTGACCCTTCCCCCTTCCCGGAAACAACCCTATGAAGTGCGGCGCCTCACCGCGATCTTCAACGACATGGTGGACACGCTGCAACGATGGAAAAAGCTCGAGCGCCAGATTTCGCGTATGGACCGTCTCGCCTCGCTCGGTCAGATGGTGGCGGGCGTCTCCCATGAGATCCGCAATCCGCTGGCGAGCATGCGGATTCACCTCGATCTTCTTTCGGACCACGTGTCGGACGATGGGACGGAATCCCTCCGGATTCTCGGGGACGAACTCGACCGTCTGAACCGGACCGTATCGCAGCTTCTGGCCTTCGCAAGCCCTCGCCCCCCGCTCTCAGGCCCGGTTGCGGTGAAAGAGCTCATCGGGTGGTGCCACCAGATGCTCCGCGCGTCCCTCCGCGAGGGAATCACGTGGGAGTCCTCGCTTGACGACGAAAATCTCGAACTGTGGGGCGATTCGCAGCAGCTCCGGCAAATGCTTCTGAACCTCCTGCTCAACGCGCGGGAGGCCATACCGGGGGGAGGGGCCGTCCGCCTCGCCGCCCGGAAGGACGTGAATGCGGTAGAATTCAGGGTGTCCGACACGGGGCCGGGTCTTCCCGACATCCTTCTGGAGCGGATTTTCGACCCCTTCGTCACGACGAAGGGCGACGGCACGGGCCTCGGGCTCTCCATCGTCCACCGGATCGTGGAGCTTCACGGAGGCCATATCGAATACGCCACATCCCCGCAGGGAACGACGTTCATCGTCCGGATCCCGGCGGGACGAGAGGAGCCACGCCCATGAACGTCTGGATCGTCGAAGACGAATCCCATCTCGCGCAAGGCCTTCGCATGGCGCTCGAAAAGCGCGGATACGCCGTCGAAACCGCCGAAAGCCTCGCGTCGTTCCAGCGTCTGCTCGACGCGGGAAACCCGGAAATCGTCCTTCTGGACATCCGCCTCCCGGACGGCGACGGGCTGACGGCCATCCCGCACATCCTGAAAAGTTCGGACGAAGCGCGGATCATCGTCATGACGGCGTTCGGCGATTCGTCGATCGTCGTGCGCGCGATCAAGCAGGGGGCGTACAACTACCTCGACAAGCCCTTCCCGCTGGAGGCCGCGATGAACATGATCGCACGCGCCTCCGAAGCGATCGCGCTCGCCCGCAGAGTCAGCCGCATGGAGCGCCGGTCCTCGGTCACGCTGGCGGGCTCGTCGCCCGAAATGCGGCGCGTCGAGGATTTCGTCCGGAAGGTCGCCCCCTACAGGGACGTGAACATCCTCGTGCGCGGCGAGAGCGGTTCGGGAAAGGAAGTCGTCGCGCGCCTCATCCATGCCGCGTCGGGCGACCGGGGCGAGTTCGTGCCGCTGAACTGCGCCGCCATTCCGGAATCCCTGCTCGAAACGGAGCTTTTCGGATGCCTCCGGGGCGCCTTCACGGGAGCAACCTCCGACCGGACGGGGCTAGCGGAGATCGCCCACGAGGGGACGCTCTTCCTCGACGAGATCGGCGGCATGCCGCTGCCCCTGCAGGGGAAGCTCCTGCGTTTCCTCGACTCGCGCTCCTTCCGCCCGATCGGCGGAGGGCAGGAGCGGAAGGTTTCCCTCCGCGTCATTTGCGCTACGTGCGACGACCTCGACGCGAAGATCGCCGAACGGACCTTCCGGAGCGACCTGTACTACCGGATTTCGATGCTGCCGCTCGAACTTCCGCCGCTGCGCAACCGCGGCGAGGACGTCATCGAACTCGCGCATGTCTTCATCGACGCGTTCCGGAAGCGGTCCGGCGGGCGATCCGTCTCGCTGACCCCCGAAGTCCGCGAGACCTTTCTGCGCTACCCCTGGCCCGGGAATGTCCGGGAACTCAAGAATATCATCGAGCGCATCTTCATCCTCCGGGACGACGCCGGAGGGGACATCGCGCTTCGCGATCTGCCCGGCGACATGCTCGACGCGCTTCCCCGCGAGGAGTCGGACCTTCCGCACGGAGGCTCGCTTCCCGAAACGCTCCAGGAGTACGAACGCCGGATGCTCGAAGAGGCGCTCGCGAGGTCGGACGGCAAACGCGGCCGCGCGGCCCGGGAACTCGGCATCTCCCGCTTTGCGCTGCTGCGTCGGATGCAGCGGCTCGGCATGGAACAGGGGAACGGAACGGCCTGATGGACCTTCAGCACCGCCTCGAACCGCGGCTGAAAACCGAACTCCGCCATCTTCCGCTGCCGCTGCTTCTCGCGCGGCTCTCGCTCGTCACGCTTCCCGTCGCGGAACTGCATTACACGCTCGAATCCCTTCTCGGCGACAATCCGCTCTTCTCGCTGGTTCCCCCGAACCTTCCGTCAATCGGCCCGTCGGTTCCGACGGACGACATTGAGCATGCTCCCGACATGGACGAGGAACTCCGGCTCCAGCTCGCCGCGTGTCCGGCTTTACGAGGGCTCGAAGGCGCGTCGGCCGCGCTCCCGCAATGCATCGACGGCAACGGACGGCTGACTGTCGCCGTCGACGAGCTTGCGGAACTTCTCGGGCTTTCGCCCGAAGACGCGTCGTCCCTCCTCGCCGCCGTGCGCGACTGGGTGGAACCGCCGGGACTCTTTGCGCGCGACCTCGCGGAATGCCTGATCCTCCAGCTCAGGCGGCGCGGGGAAGAGGCGGGCGACGCCGCGACGCTGCTTCGCGAAGCGGCGCGCGACCTCGAACGAGGCGGTCCGTCGGCCGCGATGAAGGCGCTCGGGTGGTCCGAAGAGCGGATGGACGCGGCGATACTCTGCCTTCGCGGACTCGACCCGCATCCGGGCCGCGTCTTTCAACGAGCGGAGACGGTCATTCCGGAACTCGAATTCTCCGCCGGCCCCGACGGCTCGATCCGCACACGGCTTCTGACCGACCGGCTTCCGCGCGTCCTTCTCGACGCCGATCTGTTCCGGCATCGTGGAACCCCGGAGTTGGCCGCGCAGTGGCGAAGGGGACGCTCGCTTCTCATCGCACTCGCGATCCGGACCCGCTCCCGAATGCGCGTCGCCCTGGAACTCGCGCGAATACAGGGAAACGCGATCGTATCTTCCTCCGAACCCCTCGCCCCCTGCACGCTCTCCCGGGTCGCGAAAGCTGCGGAACTTCACGCTTCGACCGTCCAGCGCATCGGACACACCGTCTGGGCGCTCTCGCCGCGGGGGCTTCTTCCGCTCTCCCGCCTCTTTTCCCGCCCGGTTCGTTCCCGCCCGGACTGGTCCGTGGACCGTCTCAGGAGCGAGATAGCGCGCCGGAGCGGAAACGGCGACACGGACGCCCGAATCGCGTCCGATCTGCGAATCCCCGTCCGGACCATAGGGTGGCATCGCCTGCGTCAAAGGCGCACCCCCGGAGCCTGAATGTGCGGCTTTCGCACCATTTGTTTCGCCCATCCGATCCTCCGCGTCTCTCCCGGGCGGGTTCGCGGATTGAAGGAGAGCGGCAACTTTTTTGCATATATATAAGTGGAACCATTCATTCATCCTTTTTTGGAGGTGTTCGGTGTGGCAGGAGAACGGTTGGACGCAACGGGAGGCAAGAGCAAGAAAGAGATTCTGAGCGTACTGTTGGGAGCGGCGTTTTTGATGGCGACCTCGGCGATAGGGCCCGGGTTCCTCACGCAGACGGCGGTGTTCACGGAAAAGATGAAGGCTGCGTTCGCCTTCGCGATCTTCACGTCAATTCTCATCGATGTCATCGTTCAGCTCAACATCTGGCGGATCCTCGCCGTTTCCGGCATGCGGGCGCAGGACGTCGCGAACAAGGTGTTGCCCGGGCTCGGGTACTTCCTGGCCTTCGCCGTCGCGCTCGGCGGACTCGTCTTCAACATCGGCAACGTCGGCGGCGCGGCGATGGGATTCAAGGTCCTCTTCGACCTTCCTCTCGTCTACGGCGCCGTCATAAGCGCCGCCATCGCCATCTGGCTCTTCCTGAGCAAGGAAATGGGCAAGGCGATGGACCGTTTCGCCCAGATCCTTGGTTTCATCATGATCGCCATGGTGCTCTACCAGTGCTTCCGCACGAACCCTCCCGTGGGTGAGGCGCTCAAGCAGATGGTCCTTCCCGAGAAGATCGACTGGCTCATCATCCTGACGCTCGTCGGCGGCACCGTCGGCGGATATATCTCGTTCGCGGGCGCGCACCGGATCATCGACGCCGGAATCGTCGGGAAAGACTCCATCAGCGACATCAACAAGGGCGCGTGCAATGGAATCGCCATCACGGGAATCATGCGCTTTCTGCTCTTCCTGGCGGTCCTCGGCGTCGTCATGGCCGGAAACAAGCTCGATCCCGCAAACCCGCCCGCTTCCGCCTTCCGCATCGGCACGGGCGAGATCGGATACAAGATCTTCGGCGTCATCCTGTGGGCCGCGGCCATCACCTCGGTCGTCGGGGCATCCTACACGTCGATTTCCTTCCTCAGAACGCTCTTCAAGACCGTTGAATCCAACATTCGCTACTGGATCATCGGGTTCATCTGCGTCTCGACCGCGATCTTCACGACCGTCGGACAGCCCGTCAAGCTGCTTATCTTTGCGGGCTCCATCAACGGACTGATCCTGCCGCTGGCGCTCATCTCGGTGCTTCTGGCGGCGTACAAGAAGGATGTCGTCGGCGAGTACGTTCACCCGTTGTGGATGACCGTCTGCGGTTACATCATGGCCGCGTTCACCCTGTGGATGGGGTTGAAGTCCCTTCCGAATATCCTGAAGATGTTCAGCTAGAATGGAGGGACCTGCGAAGGAGGCGAAAAACGTGACCGAAACTGTTTACCCGCGGCTGCTCCATGCCGGGGACACGTGTGTCATCGTGGAGTTCGGGGACACGATCGACATGGCGGTCAACAGCCGGATGCAGGCGCTGAAAGAACGTCTTTCGCGCAGCGGGCTCTCCTGCATCCGGGAACTCATCCCGACATATCGCTCCGTTGCCGTGTATTTCGATCCGGATGCGGTCGACCCGAAACGTTTCCTGAAAATGCTGGAGGAAATGTCCCGGAGCGAGGGGACTTCCTCTGCGGAGCGGACGACGGGCGTCGTCATCCCCGTATGTTACGGAGGTGAATTCGGGCCGGACATGGCGAATGTCGCGGCGCACACCGGACTGTCGGAGGACGAGATCGTACGCCGTCACGCGGGGACGGATTGCTACTGCTATATGCTCGGCTTCACGCCGGGTTTCGCGTACCTGGGCGGAATGGACGAAACGCTGGCCACTCCGAGACTGAAGGAACCGCGCGAGAAGATCCCGACGGGAAGCGTCGGCGTCGCCGGAAAGCAGACGGGGATCTACCCCATCGAAAGTCCCGGCGGATGGCAGCTCATAGGCCGCACGCCGCTGCGGATGTTCGATCCGCGCAGAAGCGCCCCGACGGTCATCGAAGCGGGCATGTGGGTTCGTTTCCACCCGGTGGACCGTGCGGAATACGATCGCCTCGCAGCCTTGGCGAACACGAGGGACATCGTCGTCGAACGCTTTACGCGCGAATCGCGTCCCGAAGAAAGGAAACGCACATGAAACTCTTGGTCAGGAATCCGGGGATGCTCACGACCGTTCAGGATCTGGGCCGCTGGGGGTTTCAGCAGATCGGGATGCCGGTGGCCGGGGCGATGGATGCGGATGCGCTCCGGATCGGCAATCTTCTGCTCGGAAACGACGAAGGGGCGGCTGCTCTCGAAATTACGCTTCTCGGCCCGACGCTCGTCGCCTCTGGAGACGGCCTCGTCGCCGTAACAGGCGCGGACCTCGGCTTTCGTCTCAACAACGTTCCGGCCCCGACCTGGCGCGCGCTGCGGGTCACGACCGGCGACACGCTGCAATTCTCCGGCCCATCGGGGAAGGGAACGCGTTCCTATCTGTGCGTGAGCGGCGGCATCGACGTTCCGCCCGTCATGGGAAGCAGATCGACATACCTGCGCGCCGCCCTTGGCGGGTTCGAGGGGAGGGCGCTCAAGGCGGGCGACACGCTCGGATCGGGAACGCCCCCGGCCCTCTGGAAACGCATCGAGGGCTTTGAATGCCCCTCGGACCTGCGGCCCGAACGGGACGCGGACGCGCCGTTGCGCGTCGTCCCGGGACCGCAGGAAGATCGCTTCACCCCGGAGGGCGTCGAGACATTTTATTCTTCGGAATACACCATAACAAACTCCGCGGATCGAATGGGGTACCGGATGGAGGGACCCGTCGTCGCGCACACCGGAGCGGCGGATATCGTCTCCGACGCCATTCCCCTGGGCGCGATCCAGATCCCGGGACACGGACAGCCCATCGTCATGCTGGCGGACCGCCAGACGACAGGGGGATACACCAAGATCGGAGTCCTCTGCACGCCGGATATCGCGTCCCTGGCGCAACGCATGCCCGGACAAAAGGCGCGCTTCCGGCGGATCTCCTTCGAGGAGGCGCTGGACGTCTCCCGCGCGGAGCGGGACAAAATCTCGCGCGTGCGGCAGGCGCGGGCCGCGTGGACCACGAGACCCGAAGAGAAGACGCAGACGCGCGGAAACGCCGAGGAACGCCTCTCGTCCGGCGTGCAACAGGCTGGAGCGGGAGCGCTCAATCTCGTGGTGAACGGAACCGGGTACAGGGTGACGTGGGAAACCGCGTCGGAATGAACGAAGCAAGGGAGGCTGGTATTTTGATCGATCTCAACAGCGACCTCGGGGAGAGTTTCGGCGCGTATACCCTGGGGATGGACGGCGACGTCATGAAGAGCGTCACGTCCGCGAACGTCGCCTGCGGCTTTCACGCGGGCGATCCGGAGGTCATGCTTAAAACCGTGAAACTTGCGGCCGCGGCAGGCGTCGCGGTCGGAGCGCACCCCGGACACCCCGATCTTCAGGGGTTCGGACGCCGCACGATGGCGTGCTCCCCTGACGAAACGTACGCCTATTGCCTGTACCAGATCGGCGCGATGGCGTCGGTATGCCGCGCTGCGGGCGTGCGGCTCCAGCACGTCAAGGCGCACGGGGCGCTCTACAACCAGGCCGCGAAAGACCTCGCGCTCGCAAAGGCCATCGCGAAGGCGACGAAGGACGCGGCCGACGGACTCATTCTACTCGGACTCGCGAACTCACTGTTCGAGCAGGCGGCGCGGGAGGAAGGCGTCCCCTTCGCATCGGAAGCGTTCGCCGACCGGGGATACCAGAGCGACGGAACACTCGTTCCGCGAAGCAAACCCGGCGCGATGATCGACGACCTGAACCTCGCCGCGACGCGCGTGGTCCGTATGGCCACGGAAGGCGTCGTCGAGGCGGTCGACGGGACACTAGTCCATATGCGTCCCGATTCCGTCTGTCTTCATGGAGACAGCGCGCATGCGGTCGCCATGGCGGCGGCCGTCAGAAAGGCCCTCGAAGGGGCGAACATAGCGGTCCGACCGCTTTCGGAGGTGTTGAAAAAGTGATGAAGGCTGCCGATTACGCATCCTGGTCCCCCGAAGACGTGCGAAAGATCATCCGCACCGGAGAATGGTCCCTTCCGACCCCGGGCATGTGCAAGGGGTACGCCCAGGCCAATCTCGTCGTGCTCCCGAAGGAACTCGCGTTCGACTTTCTGGTGTTCGCGCAGCGGAACCCGAAACCCTGCCCGGTGCTCGACGTCACCGAACCGGGCAACCCCGAGCCGAAACTCGTCGCTCCCGGAGCCGACCTGACGACCGACATTCCGCGCTACCGGGTCTGGAAGGACGGCGTCTGCGTGGACGAACCCACCGACGTGAAGAAGTACTGGCGCGACGACTTGGTCGCCTTCCTGCTCGGCTGTTCGTTCACGTTCGAGAGCGCGCTGCTCGACGCGCGGATCCCCGTTCGCCACATCGAATGCAACTGCAACGTGCCGATGTACATCACGAACATCCAGTGCACCCCTGCGGGAAAGCTGCGCGGCCCCATCGTCGTGAGCATGCGCCCGATCCCGCATCGCCAGGTGGTCAAGGCCGCGCTGGCCACGGGGCGATTCCCGGCCGTTCACGGCGCGCCGATCCATATCGGCGACCCCGCGGCCATCGGCATCAAGGACATCATGAAGCCCGACATGGGCGACCCCGTGCCGATCAACGTGGGAGAGGTGCCGGTCTTCTGGGCGTGCGGCTGTACGCCCCAGGCCGCGCTCATGGACTGCAAGCCGCCCTTCGCGATCACGCATGCGCCGGGCTACATGTTCATCACATCCGTAAAGGACTCCGATTACGCGGTGTTCTAGGGTAGACCGGCGAGGGGGCGCTCCGGAAGCGCCCCCTCGCTTTTTCCGCACGATTTGCCGCCTCCTGTTGTTCCAACTGACAGAACACAAGTCTACAGCGTCGAACATTGACGAACCTCGCCGGCGTCAGTAAGATTACCGTACAGAGTACGACCGGCCTGTGATTCATGTTTTCGTGACGACGCAACGGGCTCTTCAGGGAAAGGACGACCGATACGATGATGCGAATCGCGTACGACGAAATGAAGGACGTCTTTGAACGCGTCCTTCTGAAATACGGATTCCCGAAAAAAACGGCCGATCTCTCTGCGCGGCTCTTCACGGACAACACCTGCGACGGCGTCGCTTCCCACGGAGTGAACCGCTTTCCGCGGGTCGTTTCCTACATCAGGAAGGGCCATATCCGCCCCGGCGCGGAACCCTCGCTCGAAACCTCCCAGGGCGCGATGGAACGCTGGAACGGAAATCTCGGAATGGGCAACACCAACGCGGCGTTCGCCATGACTCGCGCGATGGCTCTCGCCGACGCGTCCGGCATCGGATGCGTCGCGCTCCGCAACACGAATCACTGGATGCGCGGCGGCGCGTACGGACTTCAGGCGGCCCGCGCCGGATACATCGGCATCTGCTGGACGAACACCACGCCGAACATGCCCCCCTGGGGCGCGAAGGACCGGCGCATCGGCAACAACCCCCTGATCATGGCGATCCCGCACGGCGATATGCCCGTTCTCATGGACGGCGCCCTCGCGCAGTTCTCCTACGGCGCGATCGAGAGCGCCCGACTCGCCGGCAGACAGCTTCCGGTCCCCGGGGGGTACGACCGGGGCGGCGCTCTCACGACGGACCCCGCGGCGATCGAGGAGACCTGGCGCGTGCTTCCGATCGGCTTCTGGAAGGGATCGGGCTTTTCGATCGCGCTCGACATGATCGGCGCGATCCTGTCGGGCGGAAATTCCGTCCCCGAAATCGGCAAACTCGACGACGAGATCGCAGTCACGCAGGTCTTCATCGCCTTCAAGCCGGGCGACGACACGTTCGCAAAGACCGCAGCAGACGCCGTTATCGCGGATCTCAGGGCGGCCGAACCCGCGGTTGAAGGGGGAGAGATCCTCTACCCGGGCGAAAAGGAAGGACGGACCCGGAAGGAAAATCTCGAAAAGGGCATCCCCGTGGTCGAGGAGATCTGGCGCGCCATTCTCGCGGAGCTGCCGATCTCGTAGGATTCGGAGTCACGCGGAGGGGACTCCCCTTCGCATATCACCATATACTAACAGAGGGGGTACCACGAATGAGGAAATTTGCGGCACTGTTTCTCGTAGCGGCTCTTGCGCTTGTCTTCGCCGTTCAGGCGGTTCCTGCACGGAGCGACGCGGCTCCGCTGAAGCTCGTTGCGGCGCACAACCAGACGTCCCAGGAAAATCCGTATCAGTACGGCATGAAGAAGTTCAAGGAAGCCCTCGAGAAGATCTCCGGCGGCGAGATGACGGTTGACGTCCACGCCGGAACGATCGGAACGAACGAAGACGAACTCGTCGAGAAGCTCAAGCTCGGCGCGGCGGATGTCGTTGTCGCGTCCCCCGGCTTCATGACCAAGATCGGCATCCCCGAAGTGGATATCTTCTCGCTGCTCTATCTCTACAAGAGCTTCGACCACTGGGGAAAGGTCGTCGACGGCGAGGTCGGAGAAACGCTCTCGAAGATCATCAACGAAAAGTCGAAGAATACCTTCCGGATCGCCGCGTTCTGGTCCGCGGGCGTCCGGAACTACTACGGCAAGAAGCCCATCAACGCGATCGACGACCTCAAGGGCATGAAGATCCGCACCCAGATGTCCGGCGTCGTCGCCGAATTCTGGAAGAAGACCGGCGCGATCCCGACCCAGGTCGCCTGGGGCGAACTCTACCAGGCGCTGCAGCAGGGCATCGTCGACGCGGCCGAGAACGACTACACGAACTTCAGCCTTCTCGATCACCACAAGACCGCCAACGGCAAGTTCATCACCGAAACCGAGCACGACTACACGACGCGGTTCGTCCTGATGAACGGCAAGAAGTGGGACGCGCTGACCGACAAACAGAAGGAATGGATCACTGCGGCGATGAAGGAAGCCACGACAGAGGAACGCGCCGTGACCTTCGACAGGCTCGCGAAGTCCAAGGCGAAGGTCATCGCCGACGGCGGCGTCGTGAACACTGTCGACAAGGCCCCGTTCATGGCCATCGCGGTCCCCATCCAGGACAAACTCGCCGAGTCGTTGAAGCTGACCGATCTCGTTGAGAAAATCCGGGCTGCCGGAAAGTAGCCGATGCTCCGAAGGCCGTTCCTTCTCCCCGATGGGAGGGGGAACGGCCTTTCTGTGAAGGACTGCTCTCCGGAATTCCTCGCGCCTCGCGGGGGATTTTTCTTTATTCCGCAGTCCCCCGTTTTTGATGCGTTCCGCAGAGGAGGAACACCGTGAAAAAATTCGTTTCGAGTATCGTACGCTTTCAGGAGACGATGGGAATGATTCTTCTCACCGTCTTTTTCCTGGCCATCCTGGCCCAGATCGCCGCCAGGTACATGGCCATCCCGCTGCTCTGGACGGAGGAGCTGGCGAACTACTCCTTCATCTGGGCGGTATTCATGGGCGCGTCCGTGATGGTCCACTACAAGGCGCACTTCGCCTTCACGTTCCTGATCGAAAAATTCAGGGGCCGGAGTTCGCTCGTCTACGACGTTGTCATCTGCGCCATCCTGCTCTGTTTCACGGTCCCGATGACCCTGTACGGCGTCACGATCGTTTCGGAATTCTGGGACTACAACTGGATCACCCTCACGTGGGTCAAGATGGGATACACCTGGATGTGCCTTCCGATCATGGGCTCGACCATGACGCTCTACATCGTCGCGCACGTCGTCGAGGACATCCGGACGCTGCTGCGGGGAGGGATCGTCGCATGACGCCGCTCCTGATCGTCGGTCTTTTCGTCGTCCTCATATTCATCGGCGTCCCCATCGCGTTCGTCATCGGCATCGTCTCTCTTCTCGGGATCATGTCCATCCCGATGATCCCGAATCTCACGGTCTTCATGAAGATGTTCAACGGCCTGAATTCGTTCGTGCTGCTCGCCATTCCGCTGTTCATCCTCGCGGCGAACATCATGAACCGCGGAAAGATCACCGAGATGCTCGTGAACTTCTGCATCGCGCTCGTCGGCAATATCAGGGGCGGGCTCGCGCACGCCAACATTCTCGTCTCGATGATCTTCGCGGGCGTTTCCGGCTCGTCGCAGGCGGACACGGCCGGCGTCGGGAAGATGCTCATCCCGGCCATGATCGACACGGGCTACGACAAGGAGACGACGGTCGGCGTCACGGCCGCGTCCTCGACGATCGGCGTCATCATCCCGCCGAGCATCCCGATGGTCGTCTATTCGGGACTCACGAACGCGTCGGTCGCCGCGCTCTTCATCGGCGGCATGATCCCGGGAATCCTCATCGGCCTCACGATGATGCTCATCGTGTGCGTGATCGGGCGGAAGAGGAATTTCCCGAAGTACGAACGCGCCGGATTCCACAAGGTCTGGGGGCTCTTCCGGCAGTCCTTCCCGGCCCTGCTGACGCCCGTCATCATCGTCGGCGGCATCACGACGGGCTGGTACACGCCGACGGAAGCCGCCGCATTCGCCTCCGTCTACGCGCTCATCATCAGCCTCTTCATCTACAGGACGCTCACGCTGCGCGACATGCCGGACATCATCAAAGAGACGCTGAAACTCAGCTCGCTCTCGCTCTTCGCGCTCGCCACCGCGAGCGCGCTCGGAGAACTCCTCGGATACTACAAGGCGTCCGACCACATCGGCGCGTTCTTCGCCGCCACGATCGCCAGCCCGCAGATCTTCATGCTGATCGTCATCGCGTTCTTCCTCTTCGTCGGAACGTTCATGGACGCTATTCCCGCAATGATCCTGTTCATGCCCGTCATCCTGCCGACGGCGCTCAAACTCGGGATTACGTCGGTCCACCTCGGCATCGTCGTCGTCATTACGCTCGCCATCGGGCTCGTGACGCCTCCGTACGGGCTCTGTCTGCTCATAGCCGGTTCGATCGCGGATCTTTCGATCGAACGATCTCTGCGGGGCGTGCTGCCGTACATCGCGGCGGACCTCATCATCCTGCTGCTCGTGGCGATGTTCCCGGCCATCGCGTTCTATATCCCGCAGAAACTGGGCATCATGTAATGCGCCCCGACCCGTGAAACGCTCACGGGTCGGGGTTTTCTTCGTACGGCAAACCGAAGTCCCCGCAAACTCACCGGGGGGGACATCGTTCGCCGTCGCGACAAGGCCGTTCGGGAGCCCAGGCGCGGCGCACCGGTCCGGCGCATCGGCGCCTCCGAAACAGGCTGACATTCATGATACGAAAGTTCCTTATTGACACATGCCCATGAACGCGGGTACAATCCACGCTAATTTTTACGGGCGATCCGGCGGTGCGTCTCGCGGTCGCCGAAGACCACGCAAAGGAGGGAACCAGCCGATGGATGTCAGACAGATTCGCACGCCGTACAGTCTCCTTTCCCTGTGCCTCCTCCTCGGTTGCCGGTTCCCCCCAGGAACGCCGGCAGCCTGACAGGCTGCGCACTCGGCTTCCCGGGCCGGAACCTCTCACAGTAGAGGTTCCGGCCCTTTTTTATTCTTTTTTTCGCCCTTTTCCCGGCCGGAAGAGACCGTATCACGACAGAGCGCACACGATGCAAGGAGAGTGAGATCATGACGGAAGGACCATTCATACGGATTTTCGATACGACCCTGCGGGACGGGGAACAGGCGGCGGGCGTCAATCTGAACAGGGACGAGAAGCTGCGGATCGCATTCCAGCTCGCGCAGATGAAGGTCGACATCATCGAGGCCGGTTTCCCGGCCGCGTCTCCCGGAGATTTCGAGGCGGTCCGGGCCATCGCCGAGCAGGTCACGGGGCCGGTGATCGCGGCGCTGGCGCGGACGAGGAGCGCGGATATCGACGCCGCTTGGGGCGCCCTCCGCGCCGCGAAACACCCGCGAATCCACACCTTCATCGCGACGAGTCCGATTCACATGGAGTACAAGCTCCGTTTGACCGAAGAGCAGGTGATCGACGAGGTCCGCCGGGGCGTTTCGCACGCCCGGTCCCTCGTGGAGGACGTCGAATTCTCGGCCGAGGACGCGAGCCGTTCCGACCCTCGCTTTCTCGCGCGCGTCTTCCGGACTGCGGTCGAATGCGGCGCGACGACGCTCAACATCCCGGACACCGTCGGGTACGCCATCCCCGACGAATTCGAGGCGTTCGTCCGGGACGTGATCGCCCTCGCCGGCGTCGCGGGCGTCATCTGGTCCGTTCACTGCCATAACGACCTCGGGCTCGCGGTCATGAATTCCATCGCGGCCGTACGGGCCGGAGTCCGGCAGGTGGAATGCACGGTCAACGGACTCGGCGAACGGGCCGGAAACGCATCGCTCGAAGAGATCGTCATGATTCTGAAGACGCGCTCCGACGCCTTTCCCGGGGGCACGGGGCTGGACGCCTCGAAGCTGTGCGGCGTGAGCAGCCTCGTCTCCCGCCTCACGGGGTTTCCCGTGCCGCCGAACAAGGCGATCGTCGGATCCAACGCCTTCGCGCACGAGGCGGGCATTCACCAGCACGGCATGCTCTGCAACGCGAAGACCTACGAGATCATGCGTCCCGAGGACGTCGGAGCGTCGGGGAGCCGACTGGTCCTCGGGAAGCATTCCGGGAAGCACGCCTTCGCGAAGCACCTCGAAGACACGGGCTTCTTCCTGACGACGGAGCAGATCGCGGAGAGCTTCGCGCTCTTCAAGGATCTCTGCGACAGGAAGGAGAGCGTCACGGACGCGGACATCGAAAGCCTCGTGACGAACGACGTCCTCGGCGCGACAACCGGACGGCGGGTCACGCTCCGGAGCTATCTCGTCCAGGTCGGGCACGGAAAGGGAACCGCAACGGTCACGCTGGAAGACGAGGGCGTGGAAAAAACCGACGCGGCGACCGGAAACGGCCCCGTCGACGCGGCCTACTCCGCGATCCAGCGCATTCTCGGAATGGAACCGGAGCTGGAGCAATACTCCATCAAGGCCGTGGGGGAAGAATCGGATGCGCTCGGCGAGGCGCGCGTCATCCTCTCCATCGCGGACTCCGGCGGGCAGACCCGGCTGAAGGCCAACGGACGCGGAAGCAGCACGGATGTCATCGAAGCGAGCATCAAGGCCTACATCGATGCAATCAACCGCCTGTTCCGGATGGCGGCGACGAAAGGAGCACCACACTATGCAGAGATCGTTGGTTAGTGCAATCATCGCATCCCATACCACGGAACCGGCGCGCGAGGGGGAGATCTGCAAGGTCCGCGTGGATTTCGCGTTCGCGAACGACATAACGGCGGCGCCTGCCGTGGCGGCATTCGCGGAGATGGGCGCGGAGCGCGTTTTCGCCCCGGAGCGCTGCGCCGTCCTGCCGGACCACTTCACGCCGAACAAGGACATCGCGTCCGCCGAGCAGACGAAGAAAGGGCGGGTCTTCGCGCTTGCACAGGGGATCCGGTACTGGGAGGTCGGACGCGTCGGCGTCGAACACGCCTTCCTGCCCGAGCAGGGGCTCATCCTCCCCGGCGACATCATCATCGGGGCGGACAGCCACACGTGCACCGGCGGCGCGCTCGGCGCGCTCGCGAGCGGCGTCGGAAGCTCCGACCTCGCCGCCGTCTGGGCTCTCGGCGAGACGTGGATGAAGGTCCCGCAGACCGTCCGCGTCGACTTCACCGGCGGGCGTCCCGGCTGGATCACGGGAAAGGACATGGTCCTCGCGCTCCTCGGACGCATCGGCGTTCAGGGGGCCCGGTACATGGCCCTCGAATTCGGCGGCGACGCCCTGACCGAACTGCCGATGGACGACCGGTTCACGATCGCCAACATGGCTGTCGAGTGCGGCGCCAAAACCGGACTCTTCGTCCCCGACGAAACGACGCTGCGCTACGCCCGTTCGCGGGCTTCCCGCCCGTTCACACCCGTCTATCCCGACGCGGACGCCGTCTACGCCCGCAAGGAGGTCTTCGACGTCGCGTCCATGGAGCCCATGGTCGCCGCGCCCCATTCTCCCGACAACGTGAAAACGGCCCGGGAGTGCGACGGGACGCCCATCGACCAGGTCTTCATCGGATCGTGCACGAACGGCAGGCTTTCCGACATCGAACGCGCCGCGAAAATGCTCGAGGGCCGGATCGTCGCACCGAACGTTCGCTGCATCGTGATTCCCGCCTCCTACGAGGTCTACAACGCGGCGCTCGAGAAGGGCTATATCGCGACGTTCGCGAAGGCGGGCGCCGTCGTCTGCACGCCGACGTGCGGCCCATGTCTCGGCGGCCACATGGGAATTCTGGCGAAGGAGGAACGCTGCGTCTCGACGAGCAACCGGAACTTCGTCGGGCGCATGGGGCACCCGGGAAGCGAAGTCTACCTTGCGAGCCCGTTCGTCGCCGCCGCAAGCGCGATCACGGGGCGCATCACGGACCCGCGCGACGTCGCGGATCCGTCCTTTTTCGCAGCATTCACAGGGGGGAACAGGGAATGAACGCGATCATGAAGGGACATGCGTGGAAGTTCGGAGATCACATCGATACGGACGTCATCATTCCGGCCCGCTACCTCGTGTCCGGCGACGCGGCCGAACTCGGAAAGCACTGCATGGAGGACGCGGACCCCGCGTTCGTGTCGAAGATTTCGAAGGGGGACGTGATCGTCGGAGGGGAGAATTTCGGCTGCGGCTCCTCGCGCGAACACGCGCCGCTCGCGATCCTCGGATCGGGCGTCTCGTGCGTCATCGCGGCGTCGTTCGCGCGGATCTTCTTCCGCAACGCGATCAACGTGGGACTGCCGATCTTTGAATGTCCCGAGGCGGCCGCGAACATCGCGGCGGGCGACGAGGTCGAAGTGAACGCCGCCGAAGGGTTCATCCGCGACAAGACCACAGGGCGCCGTTTCTCCATCGTTCCCTTCTCT
Source organism: uncultured Synergistaceae bacterium (assembly GCA_964630155.1). Classification (GTDB taxonomy): domain Bacteria; phylum Synergistota; class Synergistia; order Synergistales; family Aminobacteriaceae; genus CALFXN01. Next base: position 16,251 of record CAZVUT010000008.1, on the reverse strand, counting down.
CCGTTCCTGCAGGAACTCATCGACAAGGGCGGACTCGTTCCCTACGTCCGGTCCGAACTCGCAAAGCGGCGGGCGCAATGAGCGAAAGCAGACGATACGCCGTCGCGTGTCTCCCGGGAGACGGCATCGGGCCCGAGGTCATCGCGGAAACCAGAAAGGTCATCGAGGCGGCGGCCTCCCGACACGTCTTCGGCGTCGAGTGGACGGACTACCCGTTCGGCGCGGGACATTACCTGAAGACCGGCGAGATTCTGCCCGATTCGGCGGTCGACGAAATGGCCGGATGCGACGCGCTGCTGCTCGGGGCTGTCGGAGACCCGCGCGTGCGTCCCGGAATCCTCGAACGGGGAATCCTGCTCCACCTGCGCTTCCACTTCGACCAGTACGTCAACCTGCGCCCCGCGAAGAGCTACCCGCGCGTTCCGCTCCCGATCCGGCCGCGGAGCGGCAAGGAGCTGAACACGCTCGTGGTCCGCGAGAACACGGAGGATTTCTACGTCGGCATCGGGGGACGGACCGTCGGCGGCACGGCGAACATCGACATGAGCATGGAACGCGGGCTGTACTCACTGCGGGGGACCCTTCAGGGAACGCTCTCGTCCGGAACCGGGGGGGCCTTCCAGATCGGGCTCGCGTCCGAGCCGGGCATCCGGAGGATCGTCGCCTACGCGTGCCGTGCGGCGCACGCCCGCGGCGAAGATGTCGTCACGCTCGCATCGAAGGCGAATGCGCTTCCCCAGATCTACGGGTACTGGGAGGAGATCGCGGCCGACGAGGCCAAGAAACAGGGGATCGCGATCCGTCCCGTCAACGTCGACGCGATGTGCTACCACCTCGTCCGGACGCCGGACCTCTATGGCGTCATCGTCGCGCCGAACATGTTCGGCGACATCGTGAGCGACCTGCTCGCGGGCCTCGCGGGCGGGCTCGGCGTCGCGGCCGGGGCGGACATCGGCGACAAGCTCTCGATGTTCGAACCGATCCACGGATCCGCGCCGGACATCGCCGGAACCGGGAAGGCGAACCCCATCGCAGCGATCCTGACCGGAGCGCTGCTTCTGGACCACATCGGACAAAAGCAGGCGGCGAAGGCGGTCGAAAGCGCCGTGGAACGCTTCCTTGGGACGGCGGACGAACGCGCACTTCCGTTCGAATTCGGAGGTGAAGGAAAGACCGCCGCAGTCGGAGAGGCGATCGCGTCGATGCTGTAACGGAAGATACGGGAGCGACGCATCGGGAAGGAAACAACCGAAATTTCGATGAAATCCGTCCGGAGTCAGGAGCCGTGAAACAGACGAAAGGTATCTTTTCGCGAACGATAGGAAGCCCCCTGCGACAATTGTCGCCGGGGGCTTCTCCGTCTTTTGCCGCAACTTCGGGAATCGACATCGCGCAAAGCCCCGCGCCGGGATCGTCTCCGGCGAATCGCGCGCGTCCCGTTCTTCCTTATATATATGCGTCAAACGAACCAGAACGCCAGCAATCCGGCGAAGAGAAGGGACGGCAGCATGTTCAGCACCGGGATCTTCCTGATCCCGAGAATCGAGATCCCCATCCCGATCAGGAGAATGCCGCCCGTCGCAGTGATCTCGGCCACGACGCCCGGAAGCAGAACGGACTGGAGCGACCGCGCCAGCAACGCCAGCGTTCCCTGGTACAGAAACACCGGAACCGACGACGAAAGCACCCCGATTCCCATCGACGCCGCGAGCGCGACGGAGGCGACTCCGTCCATGACGGCCTTGGTCGCAAGCAGCGTATGAGTCCCGTGAAGCCCCTCCTCGAACGAGCCGAGGATCGCGACCGACCCCACACAGAAGAGCAGCGACGACGTCACCATCCCGTCGGAGAAGCCTTCGCCGCCGATCCGCAATGTCTTCTTCAGACGGTCCACGAGCCGGCCTGCGCGATCTTCAAGTTGCAGCGCCTCGCCAAGGATCGTCCCGAGAACGATGCTGCACACCATCAGCAGAAGATTCGCCGATTTCTGCGCCATGCTCAGGCCGAGAAAGAGCGTGACGAGCCCCATCCCCTGCAAGGTCGTCTCCATGATTCTCTTCGGGAAGCGGGAGGTCAGCAGAATGCCCGCAGTCCCGCCGATCAGGATCGCGCCGCTGTTGAGCGCCGTACCGAAGAGGGGTATGTGCGAAAAGAACTCCAGCATGTCGAACACCTCGTATTGATCCAATTCAACTGATTTCCCATGTGAAAAGGAAGTATAGGGGATCGGATGTGGAAGTCAAGCATTCGGCCAACATTTTACATTCTATTTCAATATTCACCGGAATCCGGTTGCATCTTGCGACGTTGCGCGGGCCGGCAGCCGTTCGCCGGGCATCCGTGGTATTCTTTCGCCATAAGCGGGGCGCGGGACGTCCCGCTGACAAGGAGGACCTGTTCATGACGCTGACGCAATCGCTGCGGGACATGCTCACATCCGCCGGAGCCAGTCTCGTCGGGGCCGCCGACCTCCGGTCGATTCCGGAACGCGAACGGCCGGATCTTCCGGTCGGCGTTTCGATCGTCGTGGCGCTGACCCCTCGGATCATCGCGGGAATCGTCGACGGGCCGACGCACGAGTACGAGGGGGAGTACAACCGTTCCAACGCCCTGCTGTCGGAACTCGCCGAAAAGGGCGCGGCATTCCTGAGGGAAGCGGGATACACGGCGGAAGCCTACGCCGCATCGGTCGGGAATTACGATCACGTCACGTGGACGTCGTCGCTGCCCCATAAACTCGCGGCCGTGCGGTCCGGCCTCGGATGGATCGGGAAGTCGGATCTGTTCGTCACGAAGGAGTTCGGTTCGGCCGTGCGACTTTCGACGATCCTGACGAACGCGCCTCTGGAAACCGGAGATCCGGTGGAGGTTTCGGGGTGCGGGTCATGCGCCGAATGCGTGAAGATCTGCCCGGCGCACGCCCCGTCGGGCCGGACCTGGCGGGCGGGGCTGCACCGGGACGAATTCGTCGACATTCGCGCCTGCGCCGAAGAATTGCTGCGGCTCAAGGAAGAACACGGCTTCGGCCACACGATCTGCGGCAGGTGCATCGCCGCCTGCCCGTGGACCAAGCGGTGGTTCGCAGCAAATGGGGCCTGACGCTGCGGGAACGGCGCTATAGCGGCAGTTTCCCGACGGCGGCGGCGTACACGGGGATGCTCGCCGATTGCGTCCCGTCCGCCGGGTCCGGAAGTCCAAGGATCCGCGCAACTTCCTCGTCGTCGAACGCCCCGACGCCGCAGACGCCGCATCCCACAGGGGCGGCCGCGAGGTAGAGATTCTGGCAGACGTGCCCCGCGTCGAGAAAGAAATACCGCCATGCGCGTTCCTTGTATCGCCATTCGGAGCGATAGGTCACGGCTGTCCAGAAGAACAGCGCGGCCGCGGAGAGCAGGAACGTCTGTCTGTGGCACGCCGTCACGAGCCGTCCGATGAGACGCGCGTCCGTCGAACATTCCACGAGTTCGTGCGCGGACGCCAGATAGCGGTAGATCCCGGGGGCGATCCCATTGACGCGCGAAAGGGCGAGGTAGGTCTCGAAGGGGTGGCGGCACCCGGCGGACGGAACGGTCCGCAAGGTCACGTTGCGCTCCGGCCACAGGCTCTGCACCCCTTGCGTCGCCCAGAGAAGCCACGAGAGTTCTTCCGGTTCCAGCGGAATGTCCGCATAGCTTCGGATGCTCCGGCGCTCCTCGATGGCCGCCCGCAGGTCGGCCGCGGGAACGCGGCATTCCCGGGGCGACGGGAGCGACACGCGGCGCGCGTCCGGCGCCGGCTCCAGTTCGTACGGCGGCTGGGGAAGCATCTTTTCCTGATCCGATTGCTGCGGCATATTCCGGTACCATGTCGCCCGGATGAAATCCTTCCCGGCGGAGTTCTGTCCGCTCATTGCGTCACGTCCCTTCCGGAGTTTTTCTCAGTCTATCACGATTTGCGCTTCCGAAAAAACTTCCGCCGTCCGTTCCGAAGGCGCGGTTCCTTCACGCGAGCGGCGCACGATGTCCCGTCCGGCGCACTTGTGGTATGCTTTGCTCTCGGGCAAAAACACAGGGAGACGGTCCCATCCGCTGGAAAGGATATCATTTCATGTCGTCTCGATGTACCGAACA
>CAZVUT010000008.1:0-12042 GCA_964630155.1 uncultured Synergistaceae bacterium | reverse complement strand
ACGGTCCCATCCGCTGGAAAGGATATCATTTCATGTCGTCTCGATGTACCGAACAGGACCATCGTCTCAAACCGGACTTCGAAGCTCCCCTTCCGATGAAGCGCGCGCATATTCTGTATGCAATCCTCGTGAGCGCCTATTTCATGAGCCTTCTGCTCCGCATCTCGGCGTCCGTGGTGCTTCCGATGGAGGCTGTGCGCCTTGGAATGAGCGCCACGATGACCGGACTCATTTCGAGTCTTTTCTTCTGCTCGTACGCGGCGATGCAGTCCGTTTCCGGGTCGCTTCACGACAGCTTCGGCCCGGTCCGGGTCGTCGCCGCGGCGCTTCTCGCAACGGCGACCGCGTGCCTGCTGATGATCCCATCCCGCACGCCGGCGCTCCTCGCGTTGTGGCGCTTCTTCTCGGGTTTCGGCGTCGCGGCGATGTACTCGGCGGTTCTGGTCTTCATGGCGTTCGCCTTTCCGGCCGCGCTCTACTGCCGCTACGCGGGAATCAACTACGCCGTCGCGAACCTCGGCGCCATCACGTCCGTCGCTCCTCTGGGCTTCGCGATCGATACGCTCGGCATCCCCGTGACCTTCTCGCTGCTTTCGTGCATCTGCCTCTTCCTGGCCTTCCTTCTGTTCTCGAACCGCACGAGCGATCCGACCCGGATGTCCGCCGCGATGCGGGAACCGGGCGGACGGAACGGCATCGCATCCCTCGCCGCGGGACTCCGGAACGCCTTCGTCCGCATCATGCGCGACCGGAAGCTGCGGGGCATCCTCATCCTCTGGGCCCTCTCCGCAGCCGCGTTCCTCGCGCTCCAGGGACTCTGGATCGTCTCGTGGTTCGCCGCGGCCTACGACGTCCCGGCCGTGAGCGCACGCTTCTGGGCCACGTCGTTCGGCATCGGAATGATGGCCGGGGCGCTGCTGACCGTGAAGGTCACCGCCGCGTCCGGGCAGTTGCCGCGTCTCATCCGGCTCTCCTGCTGGGGGAACACGCTCTGCTGGGCCGCGCTTGTCCTCGCGATCGGGCTCCGGCTTCCGATTGCGGTCGCCGGCGGCGCGAGCCTGCTTCTCGGCGTCTCGTGCGCGATCCGCGACGTCTTCACGATGGGGGGCGTCAACGATCTTTCGGACCCGCGCGAGAAGGGCGCGATCTTCGGGATGATGAACATGCTCGTCGTCGGAACGGCCGTCGCCTTCCAGTTCGGGACGGGATGGATCATCAACCGTTTCCCGGGGGCGCTTCCGGGAACGTACGACGCGACCGGGTATCTCGTGTGCTTCGGAGGGATCGTCGCGCTGCTTTTCGCGAGTCTGTCGGCGCTGCGGGTTCTGCCCCGCGACCGTCTCCGCTGACGAAAGGAAGACGCCATGTCCCTTTCGAAAAACAATCTCCGCGCGCTCCTTTCGGACCGTTCCTTCCCGATCTTCCTGTTCCTCGTCTCCGCCTACTTCCTCGGGATCTTCTTCCGTATTTCGGCCTCCGTCGTGATGCCGCTGGAGGCGGAGCGTCTCGCGATGAGCGCCGCGATGACGGGCTTTATCTCGAGCCTTCACTTCTATTCGTACGCGCTCATGCAGCCCGTCGCGGGCGTCCTTCACGACCGTTTCGGCCCCGTGCGCGTCGTCACGGCCGGGCTGTTCGTGACGGCCCTTTCGAGCCTGCTGATGACCTTCGTACGAACGCCGCTGACGCTCGGCGCGTGGCGCCTCCTCTCCGGCCTCGGCGTGGCGCCGATGTACGCGGCGACGCTCGTCTTCCAGTCCTTCGCCTTTCCGCAGGAACGATACTGCTTCTACGCGGGCATCAACTTCGCGCTGTCGAACCTGGGCGCCATCATCTCGGTCGCCCCTCTGGGCTACGCGCTCGACAGATTCGGCATCACGGCGACGTTCGGGGTTCTGACGCTTGTCAGCCTCGCGGTCACCCTCGTCCTCGGCAGGTCAGCGAAACGCGACCCGCTGCGCGAAATCGCTTCGCGAAAGGCGCGCAAACCGCTGTCGGCCCTGTTCCCGGAAATATGGGAGGCGCTGCTCTTCGTGCTGCGATACCGGAGAATGCGGGGGCTCCTGATCCTCTGGGCGATCTCCTCTGCGTCCATGCTGACCTTCCAGGGGCTCTGGGGCGTCTCGTGGTTCGTCGCGGCCTACGGCGCGGAACCGGGCGCGGCACGCTTCTGGGCGTCGATGATCAGCTTCGGGATGATGCTCGGACCGCTGATCACGGGCGGGCATATCATCCGTCCCGAGACGCTGCCGGGTTCGATCCGGAACGTCTGCATCGGCAACACGCTGAGCTGGGGGCTTCTCTTCGGCGTTGTGGCGACGGGCTTTTCACTCGAGGTCGCGGGGATCGCGACGCTGCTCGTGGGCGTCACTTCCGGAATGCGGGGCGTGTTCGCGATGGCCGGCGTCAACGCCCTCGCGCGCGCGGGAAACAAGGGCGCCATCTTCGGCGCGATGAACATGATCGTCGTGCTGATGGCCGTCGTGTTTCAGTGGGGGACCGGGATCATCATCAACTTCTTCCCGGGCGGCGCGCCGGGGACCTACACGGCGGCGGGGTATCTCGCGGGTTTCGCGGCCGTCTTTCTCGCGATGGCGACAAGCCTGCTCTCGCTCGGGCTTCTCGGGAAGGATCCGCTCGGATAAAAAAAGCCGGTCCGTTCGGCGGAAAGGCCGTCACTTCGCGGAACGGAAATCCTCCATCCAGGCCTTTTTTATCTCCGCGAGGCGAATCGTTCCCTTGAACGTGCGGAACACCCGGCCGAAACGGAGGAAATCCGGTTTCGCCCCCTTGGAGACGCTGCTCCTCGCCTCGGTCAGGAAGGTCTTCCGGATCTCTTCCGCGCACTCCAGGGCGCGGTCGCTCTTGAGCTCCATCGTGACGCAGCAGGAGTCCTCGTGTTCGCTCACCAGGCGGAGGCCGGCGACCGCGAGGTCGAAATCGTCGCAGGGAAGGCCGTAGCGTTTTTCGACGAAACGGCAGAGTTCCACATTGATCTGGTCGCACGCGTAGTTCGCACCGCCGCGGATGATGAGCGCGGAGTCGCGTCCGACCCAGTAGATGTCGTCCTGCCCGTCGTCGGGATTCGCGAGCCGGAACGCCACGTCGAGCAGTCCGAGGTACCAGCCGTCCCGCAACACGCGGGTCGTCCCCTCGTCGTTCTTCACGTACGCCCGCATCACGTTGCCGCCTCGGCAGACCATGTAGCCCGCCTGCCCTTCGGCGCAGTCGCGCATGTATCCGTCGTTCGACGGATCGACCTGCTCCACGATCCGTACCTCCGTCAGGGGCGGATGCGGCCGTCCGATCCAGTACCCCGTCTCGGGCGTGTGGCTCCATCCCCGCTCGAATGCCGCCTTCCTCCGTCCGTCATCGAGATCCAGAGGCGTCCCGAGAACGTGGAAACACGTCTCGGTCGAGCCGAAACGGACGCTTGGAATCCTCCCGGTCCAGCGTTTGAGCCGTTCGACCGTCGTCGGTCCGACGGGCGCGGAGCCGAGCACGAACTCGACCTTTTTCATCGCGCTGCGGAGGCGCCCTTCGTCAACGGGCAATGCGCCGGTTTCCAGAAGGTGCTCCAGATAGTCGAAGTGCCGCGCGACCGTCGGGGCGATGCGCCGACGCTCCCCCTCTTCGGCGCACTCCGCAACGGCCTTCCAGTAGAACGTCCCGTACCGGGGGAAGAGGAGGATTTCCGTGTGCGCGCGCCGGACGAGCATGTCGGAAACGGCCGTCGAATTCGCGTGATGCAGCGGATTGATGAGCAGGAAGAGCGGCCCCCTGCCCGCCGGTGTTTTCCCCGCGTCGTCGAGCAGGAGGTACTTCCCGAGCGCCGCGTTGTTGTTCTCGTAGCTTCCGTAGGTCAGCAGCGCTCCCTTGGGATGTCCCGTCGTTCCGGACGTGAAGATGACGATCCGGTCGTCGGCGCTCGTCAGATCGCCCAGGAATTCGTCCTCCGGCATCGGAGGCTCTTCCGGAAGGCGCGCGACGTCGTAGTCGGCCATTTGGGGGAAACGCGCCAAAAGCTGCGTTCTGAAGTCCCCCATGTCGGCCGTCATCTCGGGCGCCGTCAGTTCGAGGAACGACGCGTCGTGAAGCATCAGGCGGCATTCCGTGAGTCCGATCTTGTAGGCCATCTGCTCGACGCCGTCCGCCTGCCAGTTCACCGTGACGGGAACGGCGCCGACCATCGTCGCGCCGAGGCGGAACATCATATCCTCGGGCGTGTTCTTCCCGTACGCGCAGACGAACGTGTCGCCCTTGCCGAGGCCGAATCGCCGCAGCACGGTCGCCGCGCGACGCGCCATATCCCAGAACGCTCCGCGCGTCCATGAGCGCCCGGGCGCGCCGCCCCGAAGGGCGGGGTCGTACACGCGCAGGAATGGTTCGTTCCGGTCGGAAAAGGCCGGAAGATATTTTGAAAGCGCCTCTGAATACACGAACAAGCCCCCCTGAAAAGAGATGATGTCGCTGACCCGCCGCGAAGCCGGGACGGAACCTGTTGCGACGGGACCAGTATACTCCCTCACGTACGCGAGGTGCATCCCCTCCCTCGCCTGCGCCGACGGCCTCCGGCGATTTACTGCGCGTCCCGAAGCCTGACGGTTTTCCGGACTTCTTCCGCATCAGTCCGCGCCAAAATGGCGATTGTCGGCTATGATGCTTTCGGAAAATGCAAACCGCCGCTTTGAAAAGAGGCGACGGACGGGAGGGACGAAGATGGAGCTTTCGGAAGGATTGCAAACGCGTCATTCGGTGCGGGCCTTTCTTGACAGGCCGGTGGAAGCGGAAACGCTGCGGCGGATCATTGGAACCGCGTGCAGGGCGCCGAGCGCAGGGAACATGCAGCCGTGGGAACTCTACGCGGTCCGGGGGCGAACTATGGAACGCCTGCGCAGCGTCGTTCGCGCTACGTTCGAGAACGGCGGAAGCACGCCCCCTTCGCCGGGTCTCGCGAAGCCCGCGCCGGAAGTGTATTCGGAGCGGCGGCGCGGCCTGTATCGCGAGGCGGATCCCTATCTGCAGCGGGCCGGACGGAGCGGGGAATTCATCCCGGAGGGGAGTTACCGCTTCTTCGGCGCGCCCGCGGCCGTTCTCGTGTATGTCCACGAGGATCTTCTGCCGCTCAGGCTCGTCTGCTGCGGGGCGTTCATGACCCAGCTGACGCTCGCGGCGCACGCCGAAGGGCTCGGGACGTGCGCGATCGGCTTCGTGCGGACGGCGGACCGGCAGATGCGCGAGGTGCTGTCGGTTCCGGAGAAGTTCTCCTTCGTCGTGGCGGTCGCCGTGGGCTACCCCGACCCGCAGAGTCCCGTCAACGAGTTCCGGTCATCGAGGGTTGCGGTGGACGAGGTGTGCCGCTTCTTCGACTAGGCCTCGTCGAGCACGCGGAAGAACACGTCGACGATTCGCGGATCGAAGTGCGATCCGCTCGACGCGAGAATGTGGGCGCGCGCGCGTTCTTCGGTCCACGCGTTTCTGTAGGGGCGGTCGGAGAGCAGCGCGTCCCACACGTCGACAACCGCAAAAATCCGTGCGGCGAGCGGGATCTCCTCCCCGCGCAGCCCCTTCGGGTAGCCGCTGCCGTCCCATTTCTCGTGGTGACATGACGGGATATCGAGTGCGGGGGAAAGAAATCCGATCGGAGCGAGAAGATCCGCAGCGTAGGAGGGGTGGCGTTTCATGACGCGCCACTCGTCTTCGTCCAGCGGGCCGGGCTTCAGCAGAATGCCGTCGGGAATTCCCATCTTGCCCACGTCGTGAAGCAGCGCGCCGTAATGGACGTACGCCAGCGAAGCCTCGTCGATTCCAATCCGGCGCGCGATCCGGACCGTCAGGTCGGTCACACGCGTCGAATGCCCTCCGGTCTCGATGTCCCGGAGTTCCAGCGCGTTCGCCCACCCCTTGATGGTGTCCTCATACGCCTGCGACAGCTCCTTGTGGGCGTGCGCGAGCATCTCCTGCGCCCGGCGCTCCTCTTCGACCTTCAGCCGGAGCGCGTCCCGGGTCGCCTGTTCCCGCCGTACGGCGCGGCTCGACAGGACGAAAAACGCCGCGACGAAGCCGTTGAACGCGAGCACCGCGATGATTTCGTAATCCCGCCGCGTCCGGTATCCGGTCAGGACTTCGTCCTCCGCCATGCCGACGATGACGTTGAGATCCCGGTGCGGATCGACGGCACGGAAACTCGCGACGCGGCGGACCGTATCCGTCGGCCCGTCGCAGATGCACCCGCCGTCCGAGGCGCCGCGCATGGCGGCTGCGATGTCGCTCGACGCGATCGACGTCCCGAACGGAGGCGACTCCTCGCCGACAAATCCCGCCAGGACGCTTCCGGAAGGGCCCGTGAGAAGAAGCGCCCCTCTTTTCCCGAGACGCACCTGACGGTAGAAATCCGAGAAGTAATACGGATTCACGGACGCCAGGACGACGCCCGCAAACGATTCGTCCGGGTTCTCGAGGCGCATGCTCATGGGGATGTACCATTTTCCCGTGGCGCTCCCGAGGATCGGATCGCCGATGAGAAAGGTTTTCGACGGGTCGTCGCGATGGTCGCTGAAGAACGGCCGATAGACGATATTGACCTTCCGGAAGGGAACCTGGCTGCTGAGAACGAGGTCGCCGCTCGCGTCGGCGATGCTCAGCAGGTTCAGAAGCTCCGCCTGCGCCGTGTTGCTTTCGACGGCGTAGCGGGCGATCGCGGCGTTCGCGGCGTCCGAAAAGCTGCCGGAGACATGCCCGCCGCGTTTTTCGTAGAGTTCTTTCAGCGAGGAGAGAACCTGCCGGACGCTCTCCACGGTGCGAAGCGTGTGTTCCTCGAATGCCCGGGCGAGGTTGTCCGTCTGACGGAAAGCGGCCCCGATCTCTCGCTCCCGGTCCCGGCGCAGGGAAAATGCAAGCAGGGACCACGCCAGAGCCAGAAGGGCCAGGCAGAAGAGTTTCAGAAAGAGCGTAACGCGAAGAAACGCGTTTTTTTTCATCGATTCTCCACCCTCCTCCATCGACTTCCGGAGGACTCCCCTATACGGGACAGTCTACGATATCGTTTCGATTTTGTCGAACTTGCCGGAACAAACAGGCGCGTACAGGCGATCCTGTCTCTCGCATTCCGGCCTTCCGTTCCAATTGCGGCGAAATGCGAAAAAGCCCGAAGGGGCGAACACCTTCAGGCTTTTCCCGTTGCATCACGCTTTTTCGGGGATCGAATCGCCGCCCGGCGCTACGCCTCCGGGCCATCCGCGAGCCCGAACTCCCGGACGAGGTATTCGACGGCCCTCGGAGCCTCTTCTCTCGGGACCAGGGCGGAGATCTTGATCTCCGATGTCGTCGTCCCCACCATGTGGACGCCGGCCTTGTCCAGCGCGACGAAGAAGCGCGCGGCCACGCCGGGGGCGGACTTCATTCCGACGCCGACGGCCGATACCTTCGCGACCGACTCGTCCACACGGACGGTCCACCCCGGACGCCCCGAAAGAACGCTTTCGAGCGTCTCTCGCGCGATCCGGACGGACGAGTCCACCACCGTGAAGGTCAGGTGCGAGTGGCCGTTCTCGCTCACGGTGGAGATCATGTCGATGTTGACGCCCTTTCCGGCGATGGCTTCGAAGACGGCGGCATACACGGACATATCGTTCGGGAAGCCGTTCACCGTCACCTTCATCTGGTTCGTATCCGACGTGACGCCGGTGACCACAGGCTGTTCGAGCCACTCAGGCAACGCGCCCACCACATACGTCCCCCTTTCATCGGAGAAGGTGGAGGCGCAGTACAGCTCCACCGAATGTTTTTTCGCGATCTCGACGGCGCGGGAATGAAGCACCTTCGCCCCCTGCGCCGCGAGTTCCAGCATCTCGTCGCACGTGATGTAGTCGAGCTTCCGCGCTCCGGGCACGACGTGCGGATCGCACGTATAGACGCCCGCGACGTCGCTGTAGATCTCGCAGCGGCATCCGCACTTCGCGGCGATGGCGACGGCCGACGTATCCGATCCGCCGCGTCCGAGCGTCGTCAGGTCGCCTTCCTCCGTCACGCCCTGAAAACCGGTGATAACGACGACGCCGCGCCGTTCCAGCTCTTTCGACAGCTTTCCGACGTCGAGGTCCACGATCCGCGCGTTTCCGTAGGAGGCGGTCGTGACCATTCCGAGCTGGAAGGCGTTGTACGAAATCGCGGGAACCCCCATATCGTTCAGCGCCATCGCCAGCAGCGCCGCGGTCACCTGTTCCCCCGTCGAGAGGAGCATATCGAGCTCCCGCGGCTCAGGGTTCTTCGTGACGCCCCCCGCAAGCTCGATGAGGCCGTTCGTGGTCTTGCCCATCGCGGACACGACCACCGCGAGATGGGTTCCGTCCTTCACGAGAAGCGCCAGCTTTTCGGCGATGCGGCGTATCCGTTCCGGGGTCGCCACGGAGGAGCCGCCGTACTTCCGGACGATCATCCCCGCGCCGCCTACTTCGCGTTTCCGAGTTCCCGGAGCGCCTGAACGATCTGCGTCTTGCCCTCGGTCTTCGCGTCCACTTTCTTGATGACCTTAGCGGGACACCCGGCGACGACGCTCCCCGCGGGAACATCCGCGGTGACGATCGCTCCGGCGGCGACGACGGACTTCCGGCCGACGCGAACCCCTTCCAGGATAACGGCGTTCGCGCCGACGAGGACATCGTCCTCGACGATCACCGGCGTCGCGCTCGGCGGCTCGATCACTCCCGCGACGACGGCCCCGGCGCCGATGTGGCAGTTCTTCCCGACCTGCGCGCGCCCCCCGACGACCGCGTTCATGTCGATCATGGTCCCTTCGCCGATCGCCGCGCCGATGTTGATCACCGCGCCCATCATGATGACCGCGCCCTTTCCGATCGACACGCGGTCGCGAATGATCGCGCCGGGTTCGATCCGGGCCTCGAATCGCGTGAGGTCAACCAGCGGGACTGCCGAATTTCTCGCCGCCACTTCGACGACCGTCGCCTCGATGCGATCCCTGTTCGCCTCGACCGCGGCCATGACGTCGGCCCAGTCGCCCGTCAGCAGGCCGAAACGCCTGCCTCCGACGTAGCTGACGCCCCCCCAGTCCGCGCCCTTCAGCTTTCCCGAGACGAACACATGTACGGGCGTGCGCTTTTTCGATTCCTTGATGAAGCGAATGATCTCTTCGGTATTCATCTCCGGCTGCTGATCCGGACATTCTACTCCGGTCTGTTCCGGCATTCGACGACCTCCTCAAACGTGTAGAATCCCTTGTCCGCTCGGAGCGCGAACTCCGCCGCGCGGAGCGCTCCGAGCGCGAAAACCGACCTCGAAATCGCCCGGTGGGAGAGTTCGAGCACCTCTCCGTCGTTGGCGAACACGACCGTGTGGTCGCCGGGCACGCCGCCGACGCGAAGCGAATGCGTCGGACACTCCCGCCCCGTCGCCTGCCCGAGCAGGATCGCCGTCCCGGACGGAGCATCCTTCTTTTTGTTGTGGTGCGTCTCGACGATCTCGGCGTCCCACCCCGCGAGAAGCGGCGCGAAGGACCGGAGCATCATCTTCAGGATCGTGACCCCCTGCGAGAAATTGAAGCTCTGGACGACGGGAACCCGCGTCGCGAGATCGCGAAGCGCCGCGAGGTCCGACTCGCCGAGAGCGGTCGTCCCGACGACGCACGCAGCCCTGAACCGCTCGCACGCGCCGATCGTCACGGGCAGCGCCTTCGGCGAGGAGAAATCGAGGACGACCTGCGGCGCGCCGGTCTCGCGGACGCCGTCGACATCCGCAGTGTAGACGCATTCGTGCGCGGCGAAGACCTTCAGGAGTTCCTGCCCCATCCGGCCGCCGGCGCCGACGACTCCGTACCTCATGCGCGCGCTCCGCACTCCGCCATGTTTGCGTCGATAACGGACATGCACCTCGCGGTCGCCTCGACGAGCGGCAGCCGGAGTTCGTTCGCGCAGAAGCCGAGCCGGCTGACCGCGTACTTGACGGGGATCGGGTTCGTCTCGATGAACAGGTTCTTCATGAGCGGGAAGAGTCGCATGTGGAGGTCGCGCGCTTCCTTCATGCGGCCGTCGAGCGACAGGCGCACCATGTCGGACGTCTCCTTCGGCATGACGTTCGACAACACCGAGATCAGTCCGTCGCCGCCCGAGCAGACAAGATGGAACGCCTGGTCGTCGTTGCCCGAGAGCACCGCGAAATCGGGACGAACCTTCCGGACGCCCCGGATGAGCTCGTCGATCTGCGCCATGTTTCCCGACGCCTCCTTGACCCCGACGACATTCGGGATCTCCGAGCACCGGATCACCGCTTCGGGGAGCATGTTGACGCCCGTGCGCCCCGGGACGTTGTAGATCACGAGCGGTCCGGGGATGGCCCCTGCAACCGCCTGGTAATGCCGGAAGAGCCCTTCCTGCGTCGGCTTGTTGTAATAGGGGGTGACGACAAGCACGCCGTCCGCGCCGAGTGCGAAGGCCGCCTTCGAGAGTTCGATCGTCGCCGCCGTGCTGTTGGAGCCGGTTCCGATGACGACCGGAACCCGCTTTCCCGCCGTCTTCACCGCGAAGGAGACGATCTCCCTGCGTTCATCCGCCGTCATCGTCGCCGCTTCGCCCGTCGTTCCGAGAATGACGAGAAATTCCACGCCCGAATCGATCTGCCAGTTCAGGAATCTCCCGAACGCCTCGAAATCCACGCTTCCGTTCCTGAAAGGAGTGACCGCCGCCGTACCCGTACCTCTGAACATTGTCCGCACCTCCCGTATTATGCGTTCAGTTCTCTATGCTTCTTCAGGATCCGCACCGCGTTCGTCGCGGCCCCGACCCTGATGTTATCCGCTACGTTCCACAGCAGGAACCGCGTCGCGTCGAAGGCCCGCACGCGCGCGACGTACACCGAGTCGCTTCCGGCCGCTTCGAGCGGCGTGATCATGTCGTCGACGAGCATGACGCTCTCCGATTCCTCGATCGCCTCGGAAAATTCGGAGAGCGGACACGGCCGCCTCGTCTCGACGAAGATCGCCTCCGAGTGTCCGTACAGGACGGGGACCCTCACCGTCGTCGGCCAGACGGAAATGTCCGGATCGGAAAAGATCTTCCGCGTCTCGTTGACCATCTTCATCTCCTCGTCGGTGAACCCGTTTTCAAGCAGCGCACCGATCTGCGGGACGACGTTCAGGTGAATCTGCTTCACGAACTTCTTCGGCGCGATATGCCCGCGCATCTGCTCCTCGAGTTCGTTCATCCCGCTCTTTCCCGCTCCGGAGACGGCCTGATACGTGCTCACGACGATCGAACGGACGCCGAACCGGGAATGGACGTTCGACAGCGACAGCACCATCTGGATCGTCGAGCAGTTCGGGTTGGCCACGATGCCCCGGTAGCCCGCGAGCAGCGATCCGTTGATCTCCGGCACGACGAGCGGAATGGCCGGGTCCATCCGGAACGCCGACGAGTTGTCGATCACGACCGACCCCGCCTCCGCCGCGAGTGGCGCGAACTCCCTCGACACGGAGGCTCCGGCGGAGAAAAGGAGATAGTCGTATCCGGCTTTCATGGATTTTTTCGTCAGTTCCTTCACCGGAAGTTTTTTCCCGTTGAAGGTCACTTCCGTCCCCGCACTCTTCGCCGACGCAAAAAAATCGAGCTCGTCGGGGAAGACGCGCTGCTCCTCGAGCACGCGCGTCATCATGCGCCCCACTTCACCCGTAGCTCCAACCACCGCTGCACGCATCCGTTATTCCTCCCTCTGCTGTCCGACCTGACGGTCAGGTAAAAAAAAAGAGGCCCGCCCCTGAAGGGGCGAGCCTCTTGCATAAGCCCGCGGTACCACCCTGCTGACGCCATGTCGAAGACATGACGACTCTCGAACCCCGTGACGTGGGATCAGACCGGGAACGTACTCCACCCCCCTTCGGAGGCTTTCCGCTCCGGCTCACCGCGCTTTTGGCCTCCGGAATTTTTCGAGGACGCCTTTCAGCCGCTGAACGTCCATCTCTGTCGAAAAGTTCTTCCGTCGGCGTCGCGGCTCATCGCCGTTCCGCATATTGGATTGCGGGAATTGTACAGAGCC
>CAZVUT010000007.1:32621-43028 GCA_964630155.1 uncultured Synergistaceae bacterium | reverse complement strand
GTCTTGATGATCTCCTGTCCGAACTTCCGCATCCCGATGCCCATGACCGCGAGTTCGGGGAAGTCCTTCGCCAGGCCCGCGACGTTCCGTACGGCCGGATCCGCGTCGAACCCGAAGAGAAGATCCGGGCTCGAGAGATGGAAGAAGGACAGCGCATGCGATTGCACGAACTGCGCCATGTGCATGAGTTCCCGCAGTTTATGCGCCGTAGGCGGGATCGTGACGCCGAGGATCGCGTCGCATGCCTTCGCGGACGCGAGATGGTGGCTCACGGGGCAGATTCCGCAGATGCGCGGCGTGATGACGGGCATTTCTCGGAAGTCCCGTCCTTCGGAGAAGGCCTCGAAACCCCGGAACTGGGTGACGTGGAAACGGGAGCTTTTCACCTGCCCCTGTTCGTCGAGCTGCACGGTGATCTTGCCGTGTCCCTCGATCCGTGTGATCGGATTGATGACGATTGTATTTTTGTCCTGTGCCATGGTGCGCTCCTCCTCTTTAGTCGTAGCGCATCTTGTCGGAGGGAACCTTCGGGATTCTGCCCTGAAGGATCTCCTGGAAGACGTACAGTATGGTATCCGCATCAGGGGGGCATCCGGGAACGTACACATCCACCCGGACCTCCCTGTCCACGGGGATGGCGTGCTTCAGCAGCGCCGGAACATCCCCTCCCGGAATGACGCCCTCGGGGTTCACCGTGGAGATGGTGTCCACGTACCCCTTCCTCAGAACGTCGTCGACGCTCTTGAAGTTCCGCATGCAGTTGATTCCGCCGAAGACCGCGCAGTCGCCCCACGCGATGAGGATTTTGCATTTGGCGCGAAGTTCCTTCGCGATGTGCGCTTCCTCTTCGTTGCCGAGGCCGCCTTCGATGACGCCGACGTCGACCTCCGGTATTTCCTTGATGTCGGTTATCGGCGTGGAGGTCAGGTCCACTTTCCCGATCAGGTCCACGATCCGTTCGTCAATATCGAGAAATGACATGTGGCATCCGGCGCAGGCTTCGAGCCAGACGGATGCGAGTTTGGGCTTGGCCACGGGCTACACCTCCCTGGCGCCCGCCGCGGAGGGCGCGGAAACCGCTACGATTCGCGCCTGCTCCGGAGGCAGCGTCGATTTGAATACATTTTCACAGGGGACCGCCGAGTTGCCCGTTTCAAACGGTACGCCCGCCTTTGCGGCCATCTCGTGAAGAATCGCCGACAGGCCGCGAAGCTCCGATTTCGGGGGAACGATAAGGTTCATCCGGCGCCGATCTCCCTCAAGCGTGCAATAATGTCCGCTTCGTTCGTACCACGCCGGGGCGGGCAGGAGGATGTCCGCCATGTTGACGAGCGGATGCACCATGTACGGCGTCTGCGCCACGACGAACCGGGCGCGGGACATCGCCTCCAGGACGCTCTTCGTGTCCGGCACCATTCCCGTCGAGAAGACATACATGAAGTCGAGATTCGCGTCCCGGACCCACGCGGTATCGGCGAGCACCGTATTGACTGTTCCGAGCCCGTTTCCGGTCGTGACCATGGGAACCACGCCGAGCCCGTCGCCGAAGAAGGCTTTCGCGGCGATGGCGACGTTGACCGCCGCCGTTACAAGTTCAGGATGGTTCGCCACGGCGCTTCCGATAACGATGACCGGCCTCTTCGCGTTCCTCAGGCAGGTCGCCATCGCGTCGAGAACGGCCATTCCCGCGCATTCGATCGGCTCTCCGGTTCCGACTGCCCCGGCAAGCGACGCGAGAACCGGTCCCATTTCCTCCATCGAAACGCGAAGGTCCGCGTCCGAGATCGAGGGGTAGGGGTTCGCGAAGGGGGAAACACTCATGAGCTTCGCGCCGTTCCGGATCGTCGCCACGCGAACGTAGCTCGAAGCGACCGGCGCCTCTTCCTGCGGTCTTGCGCCGAGCAGCAGGATCGCATCGGCGTTCAGGATGTCATGCGCTCCGGTGAACGGGCGCACGCCCTGTTTCGTGAACGGGGCGAATCCGGCCACGAAGCCCCGGAGCGCGTCGCCGTCGAAACAGTCCGTTTTATCGAGGTGCAGGCTTCCCTTGAAGAAATCAGCAAAAATGGAGAGTTCCTCATCGGTGCAGAGTTCCGATACGATGGCTCCGGCGCGGCCCGTCGGCGCCGCGGCGCGGAGCTTGTCCGCCGCCAGGGACAGCGCCTCGTCCCACGTCGCCTGCCGGAAGGTGGAGCCCTGACGGATCATCGGCGTCTTCACGCGATCGCGTTCGGTGGACTCCGTCAACCCCCAGCGCCCCTTGTGGCAGAGCTGGCCTCCGTCGGGGCATTCCACGCAGGCTCCCTCCACGCGCGCAACGCTCCCTGTCCGGACGAACGCACGGATCCGGCAGCCCATCGCGCACAGCGGGCAGATGCTCTCCACCTGGTCGTCGCAGTCGTTCCGGCGGCCGCGGTAGGCGAACTCCCGGAGCGTGATGGTCCCCGTCGGGCAGACCTGGGCGCATGCGCCGCAGTTGACGCATGTGTCGCTCTCCCCGAGCTTCTTTCCGATGTCCGCAATCACGCGGGAGGACCAGCCGCGCTTGTCCAGGTCCAGCGTATGCGCCCCGACCTTCTCGGAACACACGCGAATGCAGCGCAGGCACAAGACGCAGCGGTTGTGGTCCACCTGAATCGAGCTGTCGCTCGTGTCGTTCTGGAAATCCGCGTAGAGGAACGGATAGCGAACCGCATCCATGCCGTGTTCGATGGCCAGACGCTGCAATTCGCAGTCTCCGCTCTGGGAGCAGAACATGCAGAAGTGATTTCTGCCCGCGAAGAGCAGTTCGAGGATCTGCTTGCGGTACGCCTTGAGCTTATCGGTCTTGGTGTGAACGTTCATTCCGTCCGCGGCGGGAGTCGTGCAGGCCGTCATGAGCTTCGGGTTGCCCTCGACCTCGACGACGCACATCCGGCACGACCCCATGGGAGACAGTCCCTCGAGGAAACACATTGTCGGGATGTACACGTCGTTCCGCCGGGCGACCTCCAGGATCGTGTCGCCCTGTTGCCCCTTACACGCGATACCGTCTATGTTCAGGGTTATGTCACTCATCCGTCGATTCCTCCATCTGGCCGCGTCAGCTCTTCCGGATAGCGCCGAAGGGGCACTTCTGGAAGCACGTACCGCACCGGATGCACTTCTCCTGGTCAATCCGGTAGGGTTCCTGCCGGGATCCGGAGATGCAGTTCACGGGGCAGTTCTTGGCGCACAGACCGCAGCGCTTGCACTTGTCCGGGTCGATCTCGTAGCGCAGAAGGGCCGTACATGCGTGCGAGGGGCAGCGCTTGTCCCGGATATGCGCCTCGTACTCGTCCCGGAAGTAGCGAAGGGTCGTGAGCACCGGGTTCGGAGCCGTCTGCCCGAGTCCGCAGAGGGACATCTCTTTGACCATGTCCGCGAGTTGTTCGAGCGTCGTCAGGTCCTCCATGGTTCCGCGCCCGGACGTGATCTTTTCGAGCATGAGAAGCATGTGCTTCGTTCCCTCGCGGCAGGGGACGCATTTCCCGCAGGACTCGCGCTGCGTGAACTCCAGGAAGAACTTGGCGACGTCCACCATGCAGTTGTCCTCGTCCATGACCACCATGCCGCCGGATCCCATGATCGCGCCCGCTCCGGTCAGGGATTCGTAGCTCACGGGAAGGTCCAGGTGCGCTTCCGTCAGGCATCCGCCCGACGGCCCGCCGATCTGGACGGCCTTGAACTTCTTGTCGTTCAGGATGCCGCCGCCGATGTCGAAGATGATTTCCCGCAGCGTGATTCCCATCGGCACTTCGACAAGTCCCGTATGCTTGACCTTTCCCGTCAGCGCGAAGACCTTGGTCCCCTTCGATTTCTCCGTCCCCATCGACGCGTACCACGCGCCGCCGTTGACGACGATCTGCGCCACGTTGGCCCACGTCTCGACGTTGTTGATGTTCGTCGGTTTGCCCCAGAGTCCGTGAACCGCGGGGAACGGCGGCCGAGGCATCGGCATTCCGCGCCGGCCCTCGATCGAGCCCATGAGCGCCGTTTCCTCGCCGCAGACGAACGCTCCGGCGCCTTCCTTGATGTGCAGCGTGAAGTTGAATCCCGTTCCGAGGATGTCCGTTCCCATCAGGCCGAAATCCTCGGCCTGCGCGATGGCGGTCTTCAGCCGTTCGATCGCCAGCGGATACTCGGCGCGGCAGTAGATGTATCCTTCGTCCGCTCCTATCGCGTACGCGCCGATCATCATGCCTTCTATGATGGAATGCGGGTCCCCTTCGATGAGGGACCGATCCATGAATGCGCCCGGGTCGCCTTCGTCCGCGTTGCAGATGACGTATTTCTTCGGCCCCGGCGATTTTGCCGCAAAGCTCCACTTCAGACCGGTCGGGAAGCCGCCGCCGCCCCGTCCGCGCAGTCCGGAGATTTTGACCTCTTCGATCACCTGCGCGGGCGTCATCGTCGTCAGCGCCTTGCCGAGCCCCTCGTAGCCGCCGCGGGCGATGTATTCCTCGATGTTGTCCGGGTTGATGTACCCGCAGTTTTTCAGCGCGATCCGGTGCTGTTTTCCGTAGAACGGAATATCCTTGTAGTACGGAACCTTCGAGGCGTCTTCCGACGCCGTGTAGAGCAAACGCGGAACCGGGCGGCCCTTGACGAGGTGTTCCTGAACGATCTCCGCTACGTCGGAAGCCTGCACACGGCAGTAGAACGTTCCCTCCGGGTACACGACCACGATGGGGCCCATTTCGCACATTCCGTGACACCCGGTCTGGACGACCAGGATTTCCTTGTCCAGGCTCCGCTTCGCCAGCTCCTCGTGAAACGCCTTCTGGACCTCCTGAGACCCGCTCGATGCGCACCCCGTGCCGCCACATACCAGAATGTGACCGCGAAAGACAGGCATTCTCCGGCCCCCCTCAGTCCGCACGACCGATGACAAGTCGTTCCACTACGTGTCCGTTCACGACGTGCTCCGCTACGATGGCCGCCATGTCCTCCGGACTCACGAGACCATAGGTGATGCGTCCCATCCCCGGGACGATGACATCCACCAGCGGCTCCTTTTCGCACATCCCGATGCATCCGGTCGCCGTCAGCGAGACATCGTGGATGTTCCGCTTCTCCAGCTCCTGAAGCGCAGCGTTCATGACCTCGCGGGCGCCCGCAGCGATGCCGCAGGTTCCCATACCCACAATGATGCTCGCTCGTCCCTTGCTCCTCGCCGATGTGAGGTCCGTGGACGCCTCACGTATGCGACGCAGGTCGTCGAGCGTCCTGATCTTGTTCGTCATGCTCCGATTCCTCCCCTTCGCTCCGGACTGGCTGCCTTACTGGAACGCGTCGAGGATACCCTGGACCTTGCCCGCATCAAGACGACCGAAGGTCTGGCTATCCACCACCATGACGGGAGCGAGTCCGCAGGCTCCCAGACAGGCGACCGGCTCGAGCGTGAAGCGCAGATCCTCCGTGGTTTCGTTCTCCAGGATTCCTGTGATTTCCTTCACTTTTTCGAGCACGGCAAGGCTTCCCCGTACGTGACACGCCGTTCCCCGGCACACGCGAACCACATGACGCCCCCTGGGTTTCAGATGAAACTGGGCGTAGAAGGTGACGACGCCATAGATCTCGGACTTCGGGATCTTCAGATCCTTCGAGATCGTCTCCATCGCCTCCGACGAAATGTACCCCAGCTCTTTCTGGACCTCCTGGAGAATGGGAATAAGTCCTCCCTTTTTCTCCTTCCAGGGAGCTACGATTTTCCTGGTCTTTTCGACCATCTCCTGGGCACTGAACGACATGCTCCCCCTCCTTGGTCCCCTGTCGCGGAAACGTCGTGCACAACGCCGGCGCTCTCGCGAAAACACGGGGATTGTGATGTGATGGATCGGTACGGCCGAAACGATTGCAGACGCGGATCCAGCGTGATCATTTTTCCGGAAATGTCGCATCCCGGAGATGCCGTCCTATCGTCCCCCCCTTATCCGTCGAAAATAGCACGTATACATATAGGTGTAACACGAAAATTCAGCACTCTGCAACGACTGTCATGTTTTCACGTATCAGGGGAAAAATCAAGTCGCCCCCCCTCTCCTGCGAAAATTTACCATGTGTTTTACAGGTTTATTCGCATGATAGAAACACTATTCTCCTTTTTGCTCGTCGAAACAACGAAATTCATAAAACGTTTCCCCGCTGTTCCGAAAAAAGAGCCTCTTCTTCCTCGTTCCGGCCGGCATGCGCGATCGGAACAAAGGAGAAGAGGCGTCGGAAGATCTGTCAACAAAGGGACACGAAGCGCCTTGGGACGAAAGGATCAGACGCGGAACGGAATCAGACCCGCACCTTTTTGGCGAGGCGAGCGAAAACCTCAGAATACCTCGGTGTCGCGACGCCGGCGCGGGCGCCCATGTCCACCACAGAACCGACGAGTTCCGACAGCTCGGTCCGCTTCCCCCGCTCCGCATCGAGCTGCATCGATGTCTTCGTTTCGGGGGGAAAGCCCGCGAACTTTCCGAGGGCCGAATCCGTCGCGTCGGCAGGAAACGAAACCCCGAGCGCGTTTCCGACGTGTCGGATCTCTTCCATGAGCTCTTTCAGAAGCGCCATGTTTTCCGCATCTTTCTGGAGGTCTCCGAAGTTCTTCCCCGTCAGCGTCGTCACGGCGGCGAGGGCGGAGAGGAATATGAACTTCGACCAGACGTCGAGACGGACATTCGACGACAAAGCCGCGTTGATCCCCGCCCCCCGCAGGAGCGTTTCAATCGACGCATACGCCTCCGTCCCGCCGTTTTCCGGGCCGAAGACGAGCGCCCGGCTGCCCCCGATCTGCCGGACCACTCCGGGCGCTTCGATGAACGAGGAGATATAGACAAGACCGTTGAGGACGTCAGCTTCGGGAACGATGTCGCGGATGCACCGGGCGTTGTTCACTCCGTTTGCGAGCGGCAGGACGATCGTCCCACGGGAGATCGCCGGCCGCAGCGACCGTATCGTCTCCGCAAGGTCATAGGTTTTGACGCAGACGAGCAGCAGATCGCACGGGGAGAGCTCATCCGCCCGGTCGGTCGCGAACGCCGGTCGGGCCGTAAACGTTCCGTCCGCGGCGCGGACCTCGAGTCCCTTTTCGCGGATGGCTTCAAGATGCGCCCCCCGGCAGAAGAACTCCACCTGGGATCCGCCTGCGCCCGAATACGCTGCGGCGAGCCTGCCGCCGTAGTACCCGCCGATCCCGCCCACTCCTGCAATCACGATATTCATGCAGTTCCCTCCCTGTCGCTTTCTCCGGCCCGGCCTCACAGCCGGGTCGTTTCGTCCCATTATACGACTATGCGACGATCCGTCCGTCCTCCATGGAAATCACCCGGTCCGCGACTGCCGCGTAATCCCGGTCGTGCGTCACCATAACGACGGCCAGTCCGTCGTCCGTGAAGCCGCGGATCAGTTCCATGATTTCTCTTCCGGTGGTCTTGTCCAGGCTTCCGGTCGGCTCGTCGGCGAAGAGGACCTTCGCCGATGTGACGAGCGCGCGGGCGATGGCCACGCGCTGCTGTTCCCCGCCCGAGAGCTGCCCGGGAAGCCGGTTCTCCTTGCCCTTCAGCCCGACGCGGGCGAGGCAGCGCGACGCGTGGTCGATCCGGTCCCTGCCGACCGGGAGCATCGTGCTCATGTAGGGCAGAAGCACGTTCTCGATCGCGGTCAGGTACGGCAGAAGATAGTGGAACTGGAAGACCATGGCCAGATCCTTCTTTCTGAGAACGTTGCGGTCCCGTTCGCTCATGGACGCCGTCTCCCGCCCGTCAAACCGGATCGTTCCCGAGTCCGGCGACATAAGGGTCGAAAGGACGTTGAGCAATGTCGTCTTTCCCGATCCGGAACGCCCGACGATGGAGACGAATTCCCCGTCCCGGATGGTGAGGGATACGTCGCGGAGCGCGTGTGTTTCCGTTCCGTCGGAACGGAATGTCTTGTTGAGTCCTGCGGCTTCGATCATGTCACAAACCTCCTAGATGCTCACGAGCGCTTCGGACGGCTCGATCCGCGACGCCTTCCACGCCGGCAGAAGCGACGATCCCGTGGAGACGAGGCCGAAGACGCCGCACGCGATGGCGAAATGAATAGGCTCGAAGGAGAGCGTCGCCCCCTCGAGCATCTTGAGCGCCCCGAGGATCTTTTCCGACGCGAAGAACCCGATGACGTACCCGACGCTTCCCGCCGTGACGCCGAGAAGGAACGCTTCGAAACAGACGATCTGGAAGATCTGTCCCTTCGAGAAACCCATAGAGCGGAGAAGGCCGATCTCCCGCTTCCGGTCGTTGACGGAGGACATCATCGAGAGTCCGACCATTGTGCATGCGATGAAGAGAATGATGAGACTGACCGCCAGAATCAGGTTCGATACGAAGTCCAGCGAGTACATCCTCTGTTCCACGACGCTCATCAGGGCAGTGATATCCGCGTCGGGGATGGTCACCCGCATCTGTTTCACGATGTCGTCGATCGGACAGCCCGCGCAGATCGCGGCGACCTCCAGAAAGTTCAGTTTGCCCGGATGTCCGGCCTGTTCCTGGATGAACGACAGGTCGCCGAAGAAGACGACGTCGTCATCGCTCCCGGTCGGATCCAGAACGCCGCTCACGAGAAGGTCGCGGCCGAACATCGACACGCGATCGCCGGGTTTGAGGCCGAGACGCGTCGCGATCGTATTCCCCGCGAGAAGCTGGTCCGCCGCGCCGGGGTAGTCCCCTTGCAGCATCCAGTAGGTCTTGAGCGTTTTTTCCCGGTCCCATCGGACGCCCACGACGCCGACGCTCGTTTCCGACGGGCCGCCTGCCTGCTGTCCCGACGCCGCGTTCGGGAGACCGATCTTCGCCATGCTCACGAGCTTCGGCGAGACCGCGCGGACGTTCGCCCGGTTTGGAATCGCGTCGATGCCCGCCAGAACCGCGGCTTCGTCGAGAAAGCGGACATCCATCGTGACATTGCCGGCGCTCATTCCGCCGTAGCTCAGGCGAAGCTGTTCCGTCTTCGGGAAGACGAGGATGTTCGGCCCGAAGGCCCAGAGCTTCTGCTCGAGGCTGTGCCGCACGACGCGCGAGAAGGACACGAGTGAGACGATCGACACGACGCCCAGCGTGAAAACGAGCAGAAGCATCAGCGTCTTCGCGGGTTTCCTCCGGATGTTCCGGAACGGAATGGTCAGGATATTCATCGCGCCCGCCTAAAAGAACCGGGAACCGGCGCCCAGATCTTCGGCCCGGATGACGATCCGGCCGTCCAGAACGTTGACTGCAAGCGGAGCCGGGTTGCAGCCGCCCTTCTCGTCTCCGATGCGGCCGATCGGAAAGCGCATGCCGCACTGGCCGCACACCATCAGCCCGTTATCTCCTTCCGTGTAGCCTTTCTTCGCGTGGAAACAGACGTCACAGGCGTCGAACGCGGAACGGATTTTCCCCTGGGCGTCCCGGACAAGAAAGAAGCCGATCTTTTTCCCGTCCAGTTCCGTCTGGTAGAAACGCGCCTTTCCGTTCTCGAGATCGGCTGCCGGAACGCTGACGACGCCGTCGCGTAGCGGGAGCGTCGTGTACTTTCCCCAGAAGGCCCACGAAGGGGAACCCATAAGCAAGAGCGCGAAAACCGCAAAGAAGATGCCTCGTTTCATCACACAAACCAACCGTCCTTTCAGAATGTATCCCGTCGTATCGATGTATTTCGGAAATTCTCCGTCCTTGCGCTTCCGAAACGCGCTTTTCACCGGACGGGGAAAGCGTTCCTCATTCCGCGCTTTTTCCGGCGTCATCCGCCCATCCGGAACCGGCCAGATCGAGAACCGAATGGGACTCTATCACTTCGCGGAACTTCCGCTGCGTTTCCTCGATGAAGGGGCGAAAGAGACACGTCCGGAGCGTGCACCCCTTCTTCTCCAGGAGGCAGGCCGCCTTCAGTTCTGCGAAAAGCGGCTCCTCGCGGCGTTCCTCCCGATTCGCCTCAACCGCGTCGTACACTTGTGCGAGCGATATGTCTCCGCCCGGTCGCGCCAGGCGAACGCCGCCCGAAGGCCCGCGCTCCGAATGAACCAGCCCCTCGGAAGCCAGAAGCGCGAGCACTTTCGCCAGATGGTTCTTCGATGCGCCTATCGCTGACGCGATCTCGGAAATTTTCGCTCCCGACTCGCCCGCGGCCGCAAGGTACGCCGCGGAGCGCAACGCGATTGACGCCGCATCGGATATCCGTATGATCCCTTTCGACATGGGCCGCCCTCCTTCGGGCTATTTATGTACCACGATGCATGAATTATCGCCATCGGTACTTCTCCCGGCCGAATCACAGGTAAAACACGTATTCCGCGAAGAACAAAGAGCCGGAATGACGAGTCGTCCCTGAGCGAAGCGTTCTCGGGAACGGGACGTTTCAGGCGGGATCGCGGTCGTTTTCGGC
>CAZVUT010000007.1:29458-32521 GCA_964630155.1 uncultured Synergistaceae bacterium | reverse complement strand
ACCGTTCCGCAGGGACACGGTCCGGGATCGCGCCGCCCTTCGTCGCCCGTTCGATAGCGGATCAGCGGCGTCCCCTCGCGTCGCAACGCCGTAACGACGAGCTCCCCCGTTTCTCCGGCGGGAAGCGGATCTCCGGTTTCGGGCGCCACGGCTTCGATCAGGAGGTCCGCCTCGCGCATGTGGACCCCCCGGTGCGCACGGCATTCGAGCCCTCCCCCGTAGCCCGTCTCGCGGCTTCCGTAGTGGGCGAAGACCTCGGCCCCAAGATCGTCTTCCACGGCCCGCCGGAGCGAATCGGGAACGGAGTCGGCGGACAGCAGCACGCGAGGGACGCGAAGTCCGGTTCCGCGAAAGCGGTTGAAACGGGCGAGTTCGAGAAGCTGGAGCGGATCACCGGCCAACAGCCGGACGCGTTCGCGCTCCAGGCGGCGAACGAGCGACGGGAAGGGCTCGCCGGGTTCGGGCATGACGGGGCGCATCCCGGCGTCGCGGGCCGCCTGCGCGAGGAGGTCTCCAACGCTGTTCGGCGTCGATGCGGCGTAGAGGATGAACACCGCCTCGCCGGGGTCGAGCAGCGTCGTCAGCCCGGCGGCGAAATAGCCGCGCGTGTCATCGAGGTCGCGTCGCGTGAAGAAGATCCGTTTCGGCTGCGCGGTCGTTCCGGAGCTTTGGAGCGTGACGATCCGCTCGACGCTCCCGGGCGAAACGCAGCGAAAGGATTCCGGCTCCCGGGCAAGATCCGCCGGCGTCGTGAACGGGAGGGAGGCGATCGCCGCGAGGGACGGCAGCGGCAACCGAACGTTCTGAAAGTGTTTCGCGTAGAACGGGCTATCGCGGACGACCCGTTCGAGCGTGCCGTTGAGCGCGCAAAGGCGATGCTCCGCCAGGGCGGCGCGGGTCAGGGATGGCAGTCCGATGTCCTGTGCGATCCGGTCGTCAAGCGTCGGCTTCGGCATCCGTGCGTGGCTTCGCAGGCCGGTAGAGCGGCGTTCCGTCGAGCGCCGTGCAGTAGCGGGCGCAGAACGGGACGAGGCGGTAGTCCTGTCCTCCCGAAATCGCTTCTCCCTCCGCAGTTCCGGCTCCCGCGACATCCCGCGTGACGACGTGGATGCAACACCCGCGCACGCGTTCCAGGTCCAGCGTCTCGCAGTCCTGGAACGCCATCGCGGATACGGTGAATCGCCCCCGTCGGCACAGTTCGAGCAGAGCATCGAAGTCCTTCGCTCCGGCGGCCGCTTCCGGAACGGCTTTCGGCGCGGCCCAGTTTCGGGCGACGTAGCCGACGGCCGCCCGGCGTCCCTCCGCGGCGTCGCCGCATCCGCACGCGCTTCCGTCCGGCCGGGAGGCGCGGAGCGGAACGACGCTCCCGTCTCCGGGCGCCAGGTAGTCCGCGTGGAACGAACAGAAGGAATGTTCGCATCCCGGTGGCGAGAAGTCTGCCGCGTCCATCCGGCCGCCCGTCTGTTCCCCGATTGCGCGCATCACCTCCGGAAGCGTGACGCGCCGCCTCTCGCCGGAGGGACGCCTTCCGAAATGGCTCACCGGCTGGAAGTGAACGCCCCGGACGGTCGGCGATCGCGAGAGCGCGAAGTCGATGATCGAACCGACCTGTCCGCTCCCCCCCGGGCCGATGTTCACGCCCGGCACGAGCGTCGGCACGAGGACAACCCCGAGCCCGACCTGCGCGCACACGTCGACCGCCGCCGTCTTCTCTTCCATCAGCGCTCTTCCCCGGAGCGTCCGGTGCACGGAATCGTCCGTTCCGTCGAACTGCAGGAAGAGCGACGATACCCCGGAACGCGCGAGTTCGCGCGCGTACGCGGCGTCGCGGGCGATCCGCAGACCGTTCGTGTTCACCTGGACGAGTCCGCCGCACGCCTTCGCCGCCAGCGCGGCGATTTCCGGCAGATCGTCGCGCTGTGTCGGCTCACCTCCCGAAAGCTGCACGTTGCAGCGGCCCGCGCGTTCGATCGTTCGGCACATCGCGTCGATCTCCGCAAAGGAGGGATCGTCCGAAAACGCGCCGGAAGCATCGGCGAAACAGAACGCGCAGCGCAGGTCGCAACGTTTCGTGACCTCCAGGACAGCCGTGCAGGTTCCCTGCCGGTGGTCCGCACAAAGACCGCAGTCGAGCGGACACCCCCGGCGAACGGGGAGGCGCTCCGTTCCCCCGGCCGCCGCGATTTTCGTCCGATACCACGACTCGGGGCCGGGACGTCCCCGCCATGTGACGATGCGGAACTCTCCGTGCTCGGGACAGGTCTTCACGAGAAGCATATCCTCCCCGTTACGCTCGCGGCGCGCGGGAATGGTCCGAAGGCAGACGGGGCATACGCTCTCCGTCGGCCCGAATGCGCCGGTCATGTCCGCTGCTCACTCGCGGCGCGGGAGCGACGCGTCCTCAAGGTCGTATCCGCGGGACTCCAGGATTTCCAGCACCTTCGCGTACGTCTCTTCCATGATCGGCGGACAGACCGTCAGCTTCACGGCGGGATCGTTGTTCGTGAGATCGCAGCACTGGTCGCTGCCGAAGCGTTCGCGGAACCATTCGCCGAGTTCCGCCGCCATCATGTAGATCATCGGGTCCTCGGGATCCTCCGGCGTCCCCTTCCCTGCATACAGTCCAAAGAGCGCAAGCCCGCCCGCGACGCAGCCGCAGAGTTTTCCGCACCGCCCGAGCCCGCCCGTAAAGCCGTGCATCGCGCGGATGAGATCCGGGTTCTCCTTGCCGAGCGTCCGGAGCCCCAGCAGCGCAACGATCTGCGCGCAGTGATACCCCTGCGCCTTCAGCGACGCAACGTCCATCAAAAATTCACTCATTCTCCGCCAGTCCTTTCCGCCCTGCGAGGAGCACATACCCCCTGCGTCCGACGCAACCACGATTCGGGCGCGCAAACGGCAGGGGAAGATCGAAAAAGATGCTCCGGGCCACAAAAGCCCGGAGGTCGCGCGTGTGATCCTCCTGAACGACCGTAGTGAAACCGGCCTCGATCAGAAGGGCGTTCCAGTTCCCAATCGTGAGCGCGCCTTCGGCGCAGTCTTTCGGATGTTCCCCGCCGCCGT
>CAZVUT010000007.1:14127-29358 GCA_964630155.1 uncultured Synergistaceae bacterium | reverse complement strand
CGGTCAGGTCACTTGTCCTCAAGCGCCTGCTCCACCTCGGCCATCTTTCCGAGAACGACCGATTCGGGAAGGAAGTACTGCCCGCACTTCGGACAGCAGGGAACCTCGACGCGAAAGGTCGCTCCCTGGTACGAAAGCGGCGCCTCCCGCAACACGAGGGCCTCGCCGCAGGCGAAGCACGTCCATTCCCCGGATACGGCCAGCTCCCGGCGAACGTCGCTATTGGCCGTCATGGTCTTCCTCCCCTCCGATGCGCATCCTGTGACTGTAGGCGCGATGGACGCGAAACGCGTCCCCTTCGGGCTCGTATTCGCACCAGACGGTCACCGCGCCGATGCGGGCGCTCGCGAGAAAGCGCCCGTTCGTCCTGTGCCGGAACTTCCGCCCCGTTCGCTCCGCAGCCGTGACGACCGTTTCGATATCCTCCCGGAGAATCCACCGGCGATCCGTCAGCGCTTCCACTTCCCCGGAAAAGAGCAACCGCACATTCAATTCCCGCATCGCTGCGTCCTCACCCCAGATCGTTCGCAGCAGTTGCGCCCGAAGCAGCCGCCGCCGGTCCCTCCGCTCCGACCAGCTCGGACAGGGCCGTGCGGCGAGATCTCCGGGCTCCCGGGCGAACAGAATATCGAGAATATGATACGCCTCGGCGCCGCTTCGGGCGAAGAGGTCGCGGCACATCGCGCAGTACGTGATCTTCCTTCCCCCTCCGGACGACGCGCGAGCCGCGAACGTGTCCGCAAGCGCGGGATGCGCAAAGGTCACGAGTCCGCCGTAGCCGCAGCACTCCGACAGGGAACCGTCGTTTTCGGCCGTCGGTCCGTTCCCGCTTCCTTCCGATGCGTTCCGGAGTCCGCGACGCCGCAACAGTTCGCGAACCGCCGACCGCGTCTCCGGATCGTCGCGCGCCGCGCACGGATCGAGCACGCGCACGTCGCCGAGCCCGGAAAGCTCGCCCTCGACCGGAAGGCCGAATTCGCGCGCGACATCCCAGAGCGAACGCAGCCGTTCGGCCGGCAGAACGGATTTGAGTTCCCTGGCGCACGACGGACAGGCCGTCACCACGACAGGACGCCCCATCCGTTCCCATGAATCGAGCAGGGCGCGATGTTCGGTTTCGGCAAGATCGTCCCGCCCGGCCCAGCTTCCGATCGCTCCGCAGCAGCGCAGCAAAATCCCCGTCCCGGCGTCTTCCGGATGCGGCAGGCGAGAGCGAAGCCACGAATACGTCTTCTCCACGATCGCGGGGTCGGACGCCCCGAGCTGACAGCCGGGGAAGAAGAGCCACGCCGAACGATCCGTCCCTGGTTCGTTCCGGAACAGGGCGAATTCATCCGAACCGCTCGAAGCCATGTCCCGCAGTGCGAAGTCGTGCGCCGATGTCGGCATCTTCTTCATCGAGACGAGAGTCTGCCGCGCTTCGAGACAGACCGCGCCCATATCGAGGCCGCTCGGACAGACGCACGCGCACAGGCCGCAGAGCGCGCACGAGTTGATCATGCGACTGGCGGTCCGGTTCCCCATGACGATCGCGAGGTTGTTGTAGATCGTCCGGATGTGGAGCTTCGGATACGCGCCGTAATGGTCAAGGAAAGGGCAACGTTTCACACACTCAAGACAGGCGCACTGGATACATCGTGACGCTTCGAGCGACGCTTCCTCCGGAGTGTAGCGATCTCCATCCGACGGAAGAACGGCTTCAGACGGCGTCACCCCTTCGAGCGACGTGTACAGTCGCGTCCCGGCTCCCGTCTCTCCATCGCGCGACGCGGTGAGCGACGCGTTCTGGAAGATGCGGTCAATCGACAGCGCAGCGCGTTTGCCGTACGAGAGCAGCAGTACGGGAGACGTTTCCGTCCGGTCGTCCGGCGCGAAAACGACCTGGTCCGACGTCACCAGAGAGAGACGGTCCCCTGTCACGCCGGGGAGGAAGCGTGCGTCGGCGAGAAACGCCGCGTCCCATTCTTCCCTTGGGGGAAGTTCCGTCGCCGCGCCGGTCCGGACGGTTACCGTCTCCGGCAGCGACTCGACGGCGCGCATGACGACATCGTGCGGAAGGACAGATTCCGGCAGCGAGAGCAACTCTCCTCCGGCCCGGTCCTCCGGAACGAGCAACGTCACCGCGAATCCTTTTCGGCCGAGTTCCTTCGCCGCCGTCAACCCGGCAAGGCCTCCCCCCGCGACGATCGCCCGCTGTTTCTTGCGGATCATCGGACGGCGCAACGGAGTTTCGCGCCCGTATTCGACAGCGGCGCGTTCGAGGCCGCGTACGGAGATGGCGTCTCCCCTTTCCCCCCTCAGGCAGGATCCGCGACAGGGCTCGTCGCAGATCCTGCAAAGGATTTCGGGGAACGGAAGCGTTCTGCGCAGGATCTTCAGGGCGCCGTCCGAATCTCCTTTCGAGAGAGCGGCGCACATTCCGCGAACGTCCACGCGGGCAGGACAGGACGCCTGACAGCGGGGGGGTTCCTCCTGAATACAGCGTGCTTCCAGAGATTCTCTCGAAACTGCCAGCGTCGATTGTCGCTCGATACTCTGTCCCATTCGCTCCCTCCTGACATATGACGGACGGGGATCCGTCCCGTCGACGCCGCACATGCCGGCGCCGACTTTGGAATCCCCGTCCCGATACATCACGCAACGACTCTCCGGCCTACACCCATCGAAGAGCGATCCTCAGCCGGAGTCGCCGGCCGCGACGATCAGTCACCGCCGCAGCAGCAGCACCCGCCTCGTTTCGCCTTCAGCGCTTCCAGAACCTTCTCCGGGTAGGCCGGAAGTTTCGTGACGCGCGCGCCGCAGGCGTTGTAGATCGCGTTGATGATCGCGGGATGCGGAGCGGTGAGAGGCGCTTCGCCGCAACCGGCGGCGCCGAACGGGCCATCCTCGCGGTCGCTCTCGATATAGTGCAGCTCCATGTTGTCCGGAGCGTCCTTGATGTACGGAATGCCGCAGGCCGCGAGCGACGTCTGCTTCCGGATGTCCTCGAAGTCCTCGCTGAGCGCGAGCCCGAGTCCCTGGATCATTCCGCCGTAGAGCTGTCCATCCACGATATCGCGGTTGACGACCTTGCCTACGTCGGCGATCATCGTGAGCTTCTCCACAACGGTCTTGCCCGTCGTCACGTCCACGGCGACTTCCGCCATGAACAGTCCGTACATGTAGACCGGGAACGGCGCGCCCTGGCCGTTTTCGTCGCAGGCCTTGCACATCGTCGCGCCCCATTTTCCTTCATACTTCAGCGGGAGCTTTTCCGCAACCATCTCGTCGTAGGTCCGGTAGGTCCCGTCGGGCTTCTTCATGGCCGCGACCAGCATGCCGCACGCGACGCGGACGGCGTTGCCCGTCATGACCTGCGAACGGCTTCCGCCCGCGGGGCCGCTGTTCGGCGTCAGCGCGGTGTCGTTCATCACGGTATGGATCTGGCAGGGTTTGAGGTTCAGCGGCGCGAGCGCCTTCGACGCGGTGCCGACCGTTCCGGCATCGGCGCCCTGTCCGTGATCTTCCCACGCGTTGTAGATCGTGACGCCGGTTGGCGTCAGCTCGGCGCAGGCCGCGGAGGAGTCGGGGCCGTCGAGGCCGCATCCGTAGACGCCGAGCGCGAGGCCGACGCCCCGCTTCACGGTTTCCGTCGAATTGTTCTTCGCACGCTGGACGGCTTCCGTGTACTTCGGCCGGATCATTTCGACCATCTTCGGGAACGGGTAGACTTCAGGCGCCTGCCCGGTCGGGAAGGTATCGCCGGGGCGCAGGACGTTCACTTCGCGCAGGTCGAGCGGGTCCATGCCGAGCTTCTCGGCGAGTTCGTCGACGAGGACTTCGGTCGCGATGAACGACTGAGGCGAGCCGTAGGCGCGGAAGGCGGAGCCCCACGCGTGGTTCGTGCAGACGGTGTACCCTGCGCCCCTGACGTTCGCGATGCCGTAGGGCGAGCCCATGAACTGGGTTCCACGGAGCGTGAGCAGGTCGCCGAACTCGGAGTACGGGCCATGGTCCACGTAGAAGGTCTGCTCCATCGCGTTGATCTTTCCGGTCTTGTCGGCGCCGTACTTCATCTTGACGAAGAACGGGGAGCGCTTCCCGGTGTAGGTGATATGCTGTTTCATGTCGTAGCGCAGGAAGACGGGGCGTTCCGTGGCCATCGCCGCGACGCCGACGAGCGCTTCCATCGTCGGGCTGAACTTGTAACCGAACGTTCCGCCCGCGTTGTTCTGGACGAGACGCAGCTTCTCCGGCGCGATCCCGAGTCCCGGGGCGATCATCGCGTGATGCAGGTGGATGCCGATGCTCTTGGAATGGATCGTGAGGCGTTCCTCGTCATCGTAGAACGCGAAGCCCACGTCGGTCTCGATTGTGAGATGGGGC
Source organism: uncultured Synergistaceae bacterium (assembly GCA_964630155.1). GTDB lineage: Bacteria > Synergistota > Synergistia > Synergistales > Aminobacteriaceae > CALFXN01. Next base: position 24,993 of record CAZVUT010000007.1, on the reverse strand, counting down.
TGGCGCTGCAGGTAGAAGTCGTCCTCGACCGTCACGTCGGCCGACTGCATGATCGGCTTCGTGTCGGCGCCCTTGACGACCTTCTGCTCGAAATAGACGTTCGGCGTTCCGGGATGGATCTCGATCGCGTCGTCGGCCATCGCATCCATCGCGTTCAGGTAGGCCGGAAGCACTTCGAGATCGACCTTGACCTTCGCGGCGGCCTCCTTCGCGTGTTCGTAGGTGTCCGCGCAGACGATCGCGATCGCGTCGCCGTACTGGAAGACCTTCGTGTCGCAGAGGATCGGCCGGTCCCAGCCGTCGCCCTTGTTCGTCGGGAACGTGATCAGTCCGGTGATCCGGTTCTTTCCCTTGACGTCCTTCGCGGTGACGACCTTCGCCACGCCGGGCATGGCCTCCGCCTCGGAGGCGTCGACGCCCTTTATGTTCGCGTGCGACACTTCGGCCTGGACGAGCGCGCAGAAGAGCGTCTCTTCCGGAAGCTTGAGCCCGAGGTCGTCGCCGAAGTCCAGCGTTCCCGTGACCTTGTACACGGCGTTCGGGCGCGGATAGCGGGAGCCGAAGAGCGATCCGTCCGGATTGAGCTTCTCGGAGAAGTCCGTCATCTTCTTCTCGCCGCGGAGCACGGCGGCGGCGTCCATTACCGCGTCCGTGATCTGTTTGTAGCCCGTGCAGCGGCAGAGGTTCTTCGTCTTCATGAACCACTCGCGGATCTCCTCGCGCGTCGGATTCTTGTTCTCATCGAGCAACGCCTTCGCGGCGACGATGAATCCGGGCGTGCAGAAGCCGCACTGGACCGCTCCGTTCGCGACGAACGCCCACTGGATGGCATGGAGGCAATCGGGAGTCCCGAGGCCTTCAATCGTGAGAATCGCAGACTGGTCCGGAACGAGCTTCATTTTGGTGACGCAGGAACGGACGACCTTCCCGTTGAGAATCACGTTGCAGGCGCCGCACTGTCCCTGGCCGCATCCAACCTTGGTTCCCGTAAGCCCGAGCTGTTTCCGGATCACAGTGACGAGCAATTCATCGGGGTTCGCGATGACCGTTCGTGGAACACCATTGATGACAAGGGTCTTTTTCGAAAAGAGCTTCATCCCGTCATTTCCTCCTTCTCCAGATCCTCGGCATATCCGAGGCGTGCCGTGTCCGTGCCCGGCCTTCCCGTCGCTTGCACACTCTTCCCCCTTCCCGCTTCACGAAACAGGCAGGACAACAGTGTTCCGGGAAAAAAACAGGTACATGCCGTCTCAAATGACAGACGAATCGATATTCCCGCAAGTAATGTACTGAATGGTCTGTGATCTTGTCAATGGGGGGGAAGAAAAAAACACAACAAACACAGTACGGGGAGATGAACCCCCGACTGCGATTCACGAAGATAATTAAAAAGCGGAGAAATATCTTTGCAGAATGCTTAGCGCGCGGTTCCCTCCTCCAGACACTCCGGGCACACTCCGTACACGATAAGCTGTTTTCCCTCTATGGCGTATCCTTCCGGCACGTTCACACGCGGCATCCGCTGGTCCCTGAGACATGCCATCCTGCCGCAGTTCAGGCAGAGAAAGTGAGGATGGTTTCCGGCGCAGCGTCCGTCGTCGGGCGCATGCGAGCAGAAACGCCATTCTCCGTCGATGCCGATGACCCGGTGCGCGATTCCGGCGTTCGCGAGGATTTCCAGCGTCCGGTAGAGCGTGACCTTGTTGACGCGTTCCAATCCGGCGGTCGCTGCCAGATCCTTCTGCGACAGAGGCGCCCCGGCGTCGAGAAGCTTCCTGAGGACGGTTTCCCGCACGGGCGTCCTCCGCACTCCGGTTTCCCCGAGCAGCGTTCCCGCGCTTTCTTCCGGATCGCTCACGGGCGCGCTCCCCACGCGCAGGACGGGTAGCCGCATACGGAACAACGGCGGCACAGCCCTCCGACGCCCCATTTCCGTACTTCGGCCGGCGTCGGTTCGCGCCGCGCGAAGAGCCGCGTCAACAACGGATCGAACGCCGTCCACGCGTCGTGGACGACGCAGGCGGGGGCTCCGATCAGCGGGACGGTTCCGGCGTAGGCCAGCATCAGGTTGGATCCGGGCAGCGTCGGAACCCCCCGGAACACCACCCGGTCGGCGACGCGCCGGATTGCGTCGGGCGTGAGATCGTCCGCATCCACGCTCATTCCTCCGGTGCAGATCACCATCTCGGCGCCGAAGCCGAGAAGCTGCCGGATCCGCGATTCGATATCGTCCGGGTCATCCCCGGTCGTGAGATGATCGAGCAGTGTTCCGCCGAAAACGGCCAGCTTTGAAGCAAGCTTCGGCGCGAACGCGTCCTTCACGAGGCCATCCGCAATCTCGCGCCCCGTCGTCACGAGACCGACCCGAAGCGGAACGAACGGAAGCACCGAGATCGGACGCGCGATAGCAACGGCGCGGTCCATTCCCGTTCGCGCCACGGTCAGCGGAAGGATCCGGAAAGCCGCGACGTTCTCGCCGCTCCGCACCGGCACGAACGGAGGAAGCGTCGCGAGGATCCATTGAACGTCCTCGTTGATCGCGTCCACCATGGCCGGATTGTAAAAGAGCATGCCGTCCCTCGTCGCATTCAGGCGGCACTTCCCCTCCTCCGGTCCGTCCATCGAGACCCCTTCGCCGCCCAATGCGCGGCCGAGCGCAAGCGCGGCGTCGTCTTCATGAACCTCCGAATCGTCGAGTTCCATGATCGAAAGGTGTTCCCGCCCCATGGAAAGCAACACGGGAATGTCTTCGTCGCACACGATGCGCCCTCTCTTGAAACGGGCTCCCTTGTATCCGGAAACGGCGTCGATCTGCGTGAGGTCGTGGGACAGCGGAAGGCCGATCGCCTCTCGGACGGGAATGGTTCGGACACGCATTGACGTTCCTCCTTGTGTAGAAAAGGATGCAAGCAACCGGGTTGCATTTTGGGATTATACCAGATCTTTTCGTGATTGTGAACGGAAAGGGAATCCCGGAAAGCGAAAGCGCGCCTTTCGGCGCGCTATTTCGATTCGTTCGGGAGGGAGCGGGTTCCCTGTGGAAACAGATCGGGGAGTCCTTCGGAAAGGATGCGGCAGAATTCACGGACACGATCCGGATTCTCTTGGGAATCATCATCCCGGAACTCCGCAAGCCGCGCGAGCGCGAGGACCACAGTCCGCGCGGCGTCGGCGACTTCCCGCAGCCGCGCGTTCATTCGTTCTTCATGGGGCCGGAGGGTCCCGTTCAGCTCCCGCCGGAGCCTGCGGATTTCGAGGTGGGTGGTGACGCGCGCCCGGACCTCGGAGATATCGAAGGGTTTCGCGATATAGTCCGAGCCGCCCGATCCGAAGGCCTTGAGCTTGTCGAGCGGCTCGGTCAGAGCGCTGACGAAGATGACGGGAATGTCCCGAAGGGAGGGATCTTCCTTGAGCAGCGCGCAGATCGCGTAGCCGTCCATGTCGGGAAGGTTGATGTCCAGCAATACGAGATCCGGCGGCGCGGCGCGGACCGCGCTCAGGAACATGTCCCCCCGGGGAAAGGCGAAAACGTCATGCCCAAGGGAGCGCAGGATCGTATCCAGCACCTTCAGGTTCATGGGAACGTCGTCCACGATCATGATCTTCATTTTCGTCTCGTCGCACGGCATAGCGTCATCATCCTTTGTCCAGGATTCGCGACAGAGCGAGATAATCATACTCCGTCGCCATAGTCCGGATCGTTTCTCCGAGAGGGCGATCCGACGCCGCAATCCGGTCCGCGACCTCCAGTATGCGCCTCTGATCCCCCGCCCGCACCGCTTCCGAAAACGCCGAAACGAGGGCCGCATCGATCCGGTCCAGCGCGTCCGGACTCAGCTGTGTCCGGACGGGTTCGTCCCCTCTCCGCGCCTGGGAGAGAGGGAAGAATTCCAGCCGGTATCCCGTAACTCTGCGGATCTCCGAAAACAGGTCGTCCTCCTGAACCGGTTTTCCGACGAAGCCCTGCATCCCTCCCGCGAGCGCGCTTTCGCGGTCCACGTCCAGCGTGCGGGCCGTAACGGCGATCACGAACACCGTTTCCCCGGCGACTTCCCGAATCCGGCGCGTCGCTTCGAGTCCGTCCATGCCCGGCATCATGATATCCATGAAAACCACATCCGGCCGATTCCGCTCGACGAGTGTCACCGCCTCGGCTCCTCCGGCGGCCTCGCATACCTCAAAACCCGCCGGCGCAAGCATTCGGGCCAGCAACACCCTGTTCGTCTCGCGATCGTCCACGACAAGCGCCGTACGCGGCGTTTCTCCGGCGGCGAACCGCCACACTCCCCGCCGCTTCAGCGAGGAATTCCGCGGATCGCACCGGTCGGACAGAACGGCGCGGAACGTGAAGTAGAACAGGCTTCCCTCTCCCGGTTCGCTCCGCACAAGCTCCAGATCGCCGCCCATCAGCCGCGCGAAGTGCCGGCTGATGGGAAGCCCGAGTCCGGTTCCGCCGGTGTTCTTCCCCTTTTCCGTCTGTTCGAACGCGGAGAAGATGCGTTCGCGGTCCCCGGGAAGGACGCCGCATCCGGTGTCCTCGATTTCGATCCCGATCCGGACTTCGGCGCCGTTCGCGCCCTCAGGGGCATCCCTTTCCGCCGACACGCGCAACGTCACGGTTCCCCGTTCGGTGAACTTCACCGCGTTGCCGATCAGGTTGATGAGCACCTGACGGATCTTTCCCTCGTCCCCGCGAAGCACAAGCGGAACGTTTCCCTTCTCTTCGAGATTCAGCGCGACGCCGTACGATCCGGTGCGGATGCGGAACATCCGGATGATGTCGTTGAGCAGTCCGTGAAAGTCGAAGGATTCCTCCGACAGAGAGATGCGTCCCGATTCGATTCTCGCCATCTCGAGGACGTCGTTGATGAGCGTCAGGAGGTGGTCGCCGCTCCGCGCGATGACGTCGAGAGCCGTCCTCTGCTCTTCGTTCAACGTCTCGTCGTGCTGCAGGATCTGCGCGTAGCCCAGGATCGCGTTCATGGGCGTTCGGATTTCGTGGCTCATATTCGCCAGGAAGGCGCTCTTGGCGCGATTTGCGGCCTCCGCCGACTCTTTCGCCTGATGCAGAAGCACCTCGGTCCGTTTTCGTTCCGTGATGTCGAGCAGCGTTCCGGCGACCCGGAGGGGCTTTCCCTGCCCGTCCCGCTTGAAAACCATGCCCCGATCCAGAACCCAGACGACATCCCCCGTCCGCGAGATCCGTCGGTACTCGCACTCGTAAAAGGGGGTCTTTCCGTCGAGATGGTCATTCCAGACCGCGGACACCCTGGCGAAATCCTCCGGAGAGACGACGCGCTCCCAGGTTTTCAGCTCCGGATTCAGCTGTTCCATCGTATATCCGAGCATGGCCGCGTAACGATCGTTGAAAATCGCCCGCCCCTGCTCGAAATCGAGATCCCACAGCGCCAGGTCCGCGCCCCTGAGGGCGAGCGAAAGGCGCTCTTCGCTCTCCGCAAGCGCTTCTTTCGCCTTCCACCCGTCCGTCATATCCTCGGCGGAACAGACAACGTAGTCGACGTCTCCAGTCTGAGCGAGCTTCGGCGTCCGGGTCACGGCAAGCAGGCGAAGCTGCCCCTCCCCGTTCCGGATCCACTCCTCGGAACGCATCCGGCGCTTCCCGGCGAACGCCGATTCGTTCCCTTTCAGGAGAACCGCGGCGACGTCTTCCGGAAGCGATTCCCCGAGCTTTCGGAATTCCATTTCTCCGACGCTCTTTCCGAAAAAGAGCGCGTGCGCCCGGTTGACCGTTCCATAGGCGACCGGCGAATCAAGCCGCCAGATATGCGTCTCGACGGAGTCGTACAACACCCGCATCTCCTCTGACTTCTCCCGGTGCGCGGACACGAGCCTGCGGAACAGCAACGCGGCGGGAAGCGAGAGGACGAAGAAAAAGAAGCCCGTCAGGAGCGCGGCCCACGCCTTCGCCCGAAGCATCGCGTTGATGTGCGAAATGCTCCGGTCGACGCACGCGAGGTACCGGCGGCCTCCGGGAGAGGTTTCGGGCCACGCGACGGAGCGGAACGTTCCCCACTGATCTTTGTAACTGACGTAGCGGGGCGTTCCGGTTTCCTTCGCTTCGATGAACTCCTTCGGGACGTCGTCATACGGGTAGAAATACCAGGATCTCCGTTCCTTTGCTTCCTCTTCGGTCACCGAAGGAGCGGAGAAGAAATATCGCCCGTTTCGTTCGACCAGCGTGTACGCGTACACGAACCCCCCGTCCGTTGCGAACGTGCTCATCGCCTTCCGGTTCCGAAGCTCTTCGTCGTAGGAGATTGACGTCTCGTCCAGCGCCCTGTCGTGGAAGTCGGGCGAAAGCATGTATTTCAGGCCTTTGGCCGCAAGCTTCAGCTGGTCGTCGACTCCCTGCAGGATATTCTTCTCCTCCGAAATATACGCAAACGCCACATAGCCCAGAACGCCTATCGCGTACAGGGTTGCGGCGAGAAAACTGACTTTTCGGAGTCTCCTGTCGGGGACATCTGCTCTCATGCTCGGACCTCCGGGGAAGCCTTCATCGGCGATCGTACGGATTAAAGATTATTTTATCCCTGATAATAACAAAACGCAATTCGCGCTATTCAGCTCTTTTTTTACCGGCTCATCCTGTCAACGACAAGACGCAGGCGTTTTTGCGCGTCTTCGGGAAGCCCGAGATCGGGCAGATCGAGCGAAAGATCGTCCGGGGTCCCTTCGCCGCCCAGGTATCCGTTGACGCGGGCGACGGCCGTCGAATCGGCGAATTCCGTCGCGTCAGGATAGATCGACATCAGAGCGCTCACCAGAATCCTGTCGTTGCGCAGGTAGTACTTTTGATGGTAATCCTCCGCCCGCGTAAATCCCTCGAAGGGACGGATCTCGGTGAACACCGGAAGCCCGTATCGCGCTTCCATCACGCGTTTCGCCTCTTCCGCGGCCTTTCGCTGTTCCTCGTCGTGGTGGAAGATCACCGACGCGTACTGGCGGCTCATCGGGGGAATCGCCGTGTTGTGCGAGACGAAGAACACGTGAAGGAGTACTCCGTACGAGATCGTTTCCGGATCGAAGTCCACCTGGATCGTCTCGCTGTGCCCGTCGATATTGTGGTATGTCGGGTCTGGAGATGTTCCTCCCGAATACCCGACTCTCGTCCGCAGAACGCCTCGAAGCAGCCCGAACCGGGCGTCCGATCCCCAGAATCAACCCAGTGCGAACGTCGCCGTCCGGCTTCCCGCAACCACGCGCATATCGATCGGCGGGCGTGCGGGAGCGGACGCCTCCGCCATGCCCGTACTCAGTATGGACGCCAGAACGGACGCGGCCATCACGACGAATCTCTTTCCCATCTTCCGACCCCTCCCCTGTATGTACATTGCGGTTTATCCCTTCTACGCTCGATCCGACGACTCGAAGCTCCCGAGAAAGTCCTCGAAAACGGCGATCGCCGCGGGGAAATCGCGCCGTCCGAGTCCGATCCGGATATGGTTCCAGTTCACGTCGAACACCGTATCCGGAAGCACCATCAGATTCCGTTCCTCCACGACGCGGCGGCAGAATTCGGGAACCGGGATAGTCTCCGACAGTTTCGGGAAGGCCGTCGACCCCCCGAGCGGCGACGCCCAGAAGAGCGACTCCGGGTGACGCGAAAACACGGCTTCCGTCAGGCGCAGATTTCCTCCGACGAGGCGGCGGCTGCGATCCAGAATGCGTTCCGCGTTCCGCAGCGCGATGATCCCGAGGATCTCTCCGGGCGCGTTCATGCAGATCGTCGTATAGTCCTTGAGCGATGCGACGCGCCTGAGAAACGCGCGATCTTGCGAACAGAGCCATCCGAGCCGAAGCCCGGGAAGCGCGAACGCCTTCGAGAGACCGGAAAGCGAGGCCGCATAGGGCAGAAAATCGCAGGCGGCCGGGAGGACGTTCGAGGCGTCGTGCTCCAGCCCCCGGTACATTTCGTCCGAGAGCACGAAAACGCCCCGTTTCGCCGCCTGATCGAGCATCGTCAGGTATTCCTCTTCCGTCGGGATGAAGCCCGTGGGGTTGTGAGGGAAATTCAGGACCAGAACCTTCGTTTCGGGCCGGAAAAGGCGGAAGAGTTCCTCGATGTCCAGGGTCCACCGTCCGTCCCGAAGCCGCAGCGTCCACGGCGTCACCTCTGCGCCGAGCGCCCGCGGAAGCTCGTGCAGCGACTGATACGCCGGCGAGACGGCGACGACATGGTCGCCCGGCTCAAGAAGCGCCATGAATGTCAGGAGGATCGCCTCTTCCGGCGCTGCGGTCACAACGCCGTTTTCCTCCGCGCACCGGTACCGTTTCGCGATCTCCGTGAGAAGCGCGGGATGACCGTACGGCTCGGTATAGGAGAGCCGGAGCGCGCTCCACCACTCGCGGCATTCGTCGTCGGCCATTCCCAGAAGCTCCGTGAGCCCCAGGGGCTCGCAGTCCGAAGGCGAAAGCATGTATCGCACATGGAACTCGTATTTCGCGAAATATCGTTCCAGTTCGAATTCCCGTATCTTCACGAATATCCCTCCATATCTCCATAATCGGCGGACGACGGAAACAACATAACCGGATCCCGGTTTTCCGGGCGTTCCTTTTCGTATTCTTCACGCCACTGTGCGACAAGACGTTCTTTCTTTTCCCTCGGAAACCTCTTGAGCGCGCGTTCCCGTCGCATGGCTGCGGCTCTGTCGACGGCGCGCTCGCAGTAGACGAGCGTCACGGGACGACGCCCCGCCGTATACCTGGCGCCGCGCCCCGCGTTGTGCGCCGCGACGCGCGATTCGACGCAGGTGCTCCAGCCGGTGTAGAGGCTCCCGTCTTGGCAGCGGACCATATAGACCGCGGGGATCGCCGCGTCGTCGTTCACGACGGAGCACCGCCTGACGTGATGACGCCTCCGGCGACGACATGCTCTCCGTCATAGAGAACGAGACGCTGCCCCGGCGCAGGCGCGAAGACCGGGGGATCGAAGACGACGCGAAGGGTGTTTCCGTCGAATCCCTCGATGCGGCACGGAAGCGGCTCTCCCTGCGAGCGAACTTTTCCCGTGAGCGAGCGAACCTTTCCTGTGAGCGAGCGCGTCCCGTCCATCCCGTCCGGAAACAGGATGTTGACATCGCGCGCTTCGACGCCCTTCCGGAAGATTTTCTCCCTCGGGACGAGAACGATGCTGTTCGCTTCCGGGTCGATCCGCGAAATGTAGAGCGGTTCGGGAAGGGCGAGTCCGAGTCCCTTCCTCTGCCCGACGGTGTAGAACGGAATCCCCTCGTGCCGCCCGAGCATGCGTCCGTCTTCCGCGACAAACGGCCCGGGCCTGTGTGGAAGATCCGATACGGCCTGACGGTAATCGCCCTGCCCCACAAAACAGATCTCCATGCTATCGGCGGCCGTCGCGACCGGAAGCCCCGCCTCCGCCGCGATGGCGCGAACCTCGTCCTTGCTCCTTCCGCCGAGCGGGAAGAGGATGCGCCCAAGCCGTTCCCGCGGTATTCCGGCCAGAAAGTAACTCTGGTCGCGCGACCTGTCGTCCGCGCGTGCAAGAAGACACTCCCCCAGCGTCGTGAGAATGCGGGCGTAGTGCCCCGTCGCGACGAGCGAGGATCCGAATTCGCGTTCGGCGTAGTCCATGAGCAGACCGAACTTCACCCTGGCGTTGCAGTCGGAACACGGGTTCGGCGTCCGCCCTGACGCGTAGAAGGCGCGAAAGGGGGCCGTCACGAGCTCCCGGAACTCATCCCCCACGTCGAGGGCCACGTGCGGTATCCCGAGCAGGCGCGCAAGCGAGCGGGCGCCCTCGACCGCCGGTCCGGCGTCCGTTCCGGAATCGTTTCCGTCCGGAACGGACCGCGGAATCCGCATCGTCAGTCCGACAACGTCGTATCCCTGCCGGAGCAGGAGCACGGCGGAAGCCGCGCTGTCCACGCCTCCGCTCATGAGAACCGCGACGCGTCGCCCGGTCGCTGCTTTCTTCGTTCCTTCGATACGTCCGATGACCCGCACCCGCCAGCCTCCCCGGCGCCTCGCTCAGCGCACGATATGAATAATATGCAGCCGATAGGGTAAAGTATATCGCATGAAGACACGCGAAGCCTTCCCGAAGAAAAGCCGTTTTACGCAGGCTATTCCGTTTGAAAACAGTACAATGCACGGAGCGTCGCTTCGTCCGGCGAATGTATCCGGAGCTCCCGCACCGACGTAACGACAAGAACAAGGAGGAGATTGAATGAGACAGGAAATACGGGACGCGGAGGATCGTCTGGTTTCGCTCCTTCGTCCGATGAAGCAGGCGGTCGTCGCGTACTCGGGCGGCGTCGACAGCGCGCTTCTCGCGACGGCCGCGCGCCGGGCTCTCGCTGACGGAGCCGTCGCGGTCACCATCCTCTCCCCGACGCTCCCCACACGGGAGGTCGAAGAGGCCTCCACGATCGCCGCAACGTCCGGAATCCGCCATGAAATCGTCCGTCTGAACGAACTTGACGACCCTGCCTTCGCCTCGAACCCCCCGGATCGATGCTACCACTGCAAGAAACGCCGCATCTCCCTTCTTGAGGCGTTCGCGCGCGATCGGGGAATTTCGTGGATTCTCGACGGATCGAACCTCGACGACCTAGGGGACGACCGCCCGGGGTACCGCGCCGTTCAGGAGTCCGGGATGACGCGCTGTCCTCTGATCGAGGCCCGGATGACCAAAGCGACGATCCGGGAGCTCTCCCTCGAATGGGGGATCCCCGGCGACTCCCGGCCGGCGGCCGCGTGTCTCGCGTCCCGGATTCCGTATGGCGTCCCACTGACGTCCGATCTGCTTCGCCGCGTCGAACGCGCGGAGGAAACGCTGCGCGCGCTCCTTCCGCCGGAAAGCAGAATCCGCGTCCGCACCAC
>CAZVUT010000007.1:9816-14027 GCA_964630155.1 uncultured Synergistaceae bacterium | reverse complement strand
GCGCCGTCATTCATTCCGCCGGATCCATTGACAAACAATTCTGTTCGTAGAATAATGGGACACAGTGTCCCATTATTGGGTTGACTGTCCCATTTTTCGGAGGCTTCGGATGACACAGGTCGATGCAAACGAAAAGGCGAACGGAGCGCTCAAGGTGACCGCAATCATGGAGGCGCTCTGTTTTTCTGAAACGCCGCTCTCGGTGCGGGAGGTCGAGGAATCCGCCGACGTTCCCAGAAGCACCGCGCATCGTCTGCTTCTCTCGCTGGAATCCTGCGGATGGGCGTTCCGCGACCCCCTTACGAACGGATACCGTCCGGGCGTTCGTTTTCTCCTCCTTTCGAGCCGCTCGTCGCTGTACGACGCGCTGATCCGCACCGTCGAACCCGAAATGACGGACCTCATGCGTTCCACCGGAAACACCGTCACTCTCAGTATCCGGGAGGGGTGTCTCGGATTTTGCATCTTCACGGTCGAACCCGCAACCCCGGTCAAATTCACCGCGCGCAGGGGACTGTCCGTCCCGCTCCATGCGGGCGCCACGGGAAAGATCCTTCTCGCCTACGCGCCGGAAGAGATCCGTTCCCGCGTTCTTTCGTCTCCGCTTCCCTCCCCGCTCGGCGGAGACGACACGGACCCGGTCCGGCTGCGGGAGGACCTGGAAAGAATCCGCGTTCAGGGGTACGCCGTGAGCCGTGAGGAGTGGATGTCGCACGCCGGGGATATCAGCGTCCCGCTTTTCGACGGACGGGGGATCTTCGTGGCGCAGCTCGGCGTCGCGGGGATCGCGGAGAGCGTCTTCGGCGGATTCGACGAAACGCTGCGCCGTCTCCTGAATGCGGCGCAAACCATACGGAACAAACTCTAGCGGCGCGGAGGTGACGACGAAATGCTGCAACGGAACAAACCGAACCGGGATTCCCGGACGCTGCGGATCGAGGGCTCGCTTCCGAAAAGCCCTGCATTCGTCCCGGGAATTCGACGGGCGCCCGACGGGAGATGGATGCGCAGCCGTACGGAGACGCAGCTCGCTTTCCGGAACGCGCTTCGGCCCGTCCGGGATGTGCGCTGTCGGGGGCGGGATCGTCACGTCCGCCGCGGATACAATCTTCCGCTCGACGCACAAATCGGACTGACAGGAGTGGTGCGCACGCTATGAACCTTTTTCTCGAACAACTGTTCAACGGTCTTGCGATCGGAGCGATCTACGCGCTCATCACGCTGGGACTCGCCCTCGTATACGGCATTCTCGGCGTTCTCCACGTCGCGCACGCGGGAATCTACACGATCGGCGCTTACGTCGGATACGGCGTATTCGCCGCAACGGGAAGCCTCGCGCTCGCTTTCGCCGTCTCAACGGCGTTCTGCGCGCTCGCGGGCGTCGCGATCGAACGCTTCGTCTACGCGCCGCTGATGAAGTACCCTCCATACGTGCCGCTGATCAGCAGCATCGCGCTCTTCATGGCCGTCGAGGAGATCTGCCGTCTCGTCGCCGGTCCCTACGTGCTCTCGTTCAGCACGAATCTCCCCTTCCCGGCCCTGTCTTTCGCCGGAATCCGCTTTTCCCCGAATCTGGTCGGGATCTACGTCATCTCGGGCTTCATCTTCTTCCTGCTCTGGTTCCTGACGACGAAGACGGAGATGGGTCTCGCGCTCCGCGCGACGGCCATGGACGCACCGATCGCCTCGTCCCTCGGGATCAACAGCAGCATGGCGATCGACATGGCGTTCGCGCTCGGCTCGGCCATCGCGGCCGTGGCCGGGATCTTGGTCGGGATCTACTACAACGAGGTCCATCCGGACATGGGGGCGATGCCCGCGTACAAGTCGCTCGCGCTGATCGTCGTCGGCGGGCTCGGTTCGGTCGAAGGGGCCGTCGCGGCGTCGCTGCTGCTCGGCGTGGCGGAAACGCTGCTGATCGGCTTCGCGGCTATCCCGCTCCCCCGGGACGCGCTGGCCTTCATCGCAATGATCGTGGTTCTGATGTGGCGTCCCACGGGACTTTTCGGAGCGCGGTCATGACACAACCTTCCGGAGGAGGCGCCGGCGCATGAGCACCTATTTCGTCACGATCTCAACCTTTATCGCGATTCAGGCGATCGTCGCCTACGGACTCAACATCATCGTCGGGTACGCGGGGCAGATCTCGCTCGGACACGCGGCGTTCTTCGGCATCGGCGCCTATACGGCGGGACTGCTTTCCACAAAGGCGGGACTCTCTTTCTGGGCGGCGCTCCCGATCGTCCTGCTGATCTGCGGCGCGCTCGGCGTCATTCTCGGCCTTCCGAGCCTCCGTGTGCGGGAGGACTTTCTGGCCATCACGACGATCGGCATCAACTTCATCGTCGAGGCCGTATTCCTCTACGTTCCCTTCTTCGGCGGGGCGATGGGGCTCGGCGGCATCCCGAAGATCGTCTTTTTCGGCGTCCGTCTCAAAGGGGAATCGCTTCTCGCCCTCTGTCTCGTCTGTCTCGCGTTCGTGATCCTGATCTGCCTGTGGTTCACGAAAAGCTGGGCCGGTCTGGGCTGCCGCGCGATCGCTTCCGACGAGACGGCGGCGTCGAGCATGGGGATCTCCCCCGTCCGCTTCAAGCTCCTCGCGTTTGTGCTCGGGACGGTCATCGCGGGGCTCGGCGGCGCGCTCTACGCGCACAGGATGGGCTTCATCACCCCCGCGGACTTCGGCTTTCCCGTTTCGACGATGATGCTCTCCATTATCGTGCTCGGGGGAATGGGAACCCTGTGGGGTCCGCTCTTGGGCGCGATCATTCTCGGGGCGCTGCCGGAGGTCTTCCGGCCGCTCGCGGATTACCGCATGCTGCTCTACGGAGCGCTGCTGCTCCTGATGGTGCGTTTCCAGCCCGGCGGACTCCTCGGCGACGCGAGCATCCTGATGAACCTTCTCAAACGCATGAAGGGAGGCGGCCGGCATGCCGGATAACGCCCCGATCCTCTCGGTCCGGAATCTCTCGAAACACTTCGGCGGCCTCCACGCCGTGGAGAGCGTCTCTTTCGACCTGATGAACGGCGAGATTCTCGGCCTGCTCGGGCCGAACGGCGCAGGGAAGACCACCTGCTTCAACATGATCTCCGGCGTGTACACGCCCACCGAAGGGACGATCCATTTCCGGGGACGACGCACGGACGGACTCGAGCCGCACGAAATGGCCGGGCTCGGCGTCGGACGCACGTTCCAGATCGTCCGTCCGTTCGCGGCGATGACTGTCGCGGAAAACGTCATGACAGCGCTCGGGCGCTCGAATTACACGGGGCTGCATGCGCTCGTCCGGGCATGGAACACGCGGGAGACGCGGCGCCTGGCGATGGAGCTTCTGGAGCGGGTCGGCCTCGCGCCCTACGCCGACAGGAACGCGGGGCAGCTTCCGCTCGGCGACCACCGGCGCCTCGAGATCGCACGGGCGCTCGCCCTTTCGCCGAAGCTCCTGCTTCTCGACGAGTCGTTCTCCGGACTCCGCCACGAAGAGATCGGCGTCATGGAACGGCTCATCCGCTCGCTTTCGGAATCGGGGATTTCCATTCTCCTCATCGAGCACAACATGAAGGTGGCGATGACGCTGTCCCACCGCGTCGTCGTGCTGGACCACGGCAGGAAGCTCGCCGAGGGAAGTCCCGCCGACGTGGCGTCGAACCCCGACGTCATCGAGGCATACCTTGGGAAGGGGGGAATCACGGATGCTGCTGGCGGTCTCTGACCTTACGGTCGCCTACGCCGGCGTCGAAGCGGTATCGGGCGTTTCCTTCTCCGTCGGCGAGGGGGAACTCGTATCGATCATCGGCGCGAACGGCGCGGGAAAGACATCGATCCTCAACGCCGTGATGGGGCTGGTCCCATCGTCCGGCGGACGCATCGAGTTCGACGGAACGGACGTCACATGCCTTCCGTCCCACCTTCGCGCCCGTCGCGGAATGCGCATCGTGCCGGAACGCGCGCGCGTCTTCGCGCACCTGACGGTTCGCGAGAATCTGTTCGTCGGCGCCTATGGGCTCCGGAAGACGATCGACCTGCAGAAAAAGCTCGAATGGCTCTACGGCTTCTTCCCGGTCCTGGAGGAGCGAACCGAGCAGCTCGCGCGAACGCTCTCCGGCGGAGAGCAACAACAGCTGTCGATCGCCCGTGCGCTGATCTCCGATCCCAAGCTCCTTCTCGTCGACGAAATCTCGATGGGACTCATGCCGAAGCTCGTCGAGAC
>CAZVUT010000007.1:0-9716 GCA_964630155.1 uncultured Synergistaceae bacterium | reverse complement strand
TGTTGCGTACCATGTTCGTTGTCCTGTGTCTGTCGGCGCTTCTCGTCTCTGTCGCCGGCGCGGAGGAGACCATCAAAATCGGTCTTCTCGCCCCGCTGACCGGCAAGGCGGCCGATGACGGCCTGAACGTCAAGAACTCCGTCGAAATGGCCGTCGAAAAGCTGAACGCGGCGGGCGGCGTCCTCGGGAAAAAGGTGGAACTCGTGACGTACGATGACCGCGCCGAGCCGAAGGACGCCGTCGCGCTCGCCCACAAGCTCATCGAACAGGACAAGATCGTCGGCTTCGTCGCGGGCTCCTACAGCTTCCCGACGCGCGCTGTCGCCCCGATCTTCCAGGAGGCCGAAGTGCCGCTCGTCGCGGCGTACGCGCTGCACCCCGACATCACGAAGGCCGGGGACTACTGCTTCCGGAACGGTTTCCTCGGCACCGTCGAGGGACGAGGCTGCGCCCACGTCGCTGTGAAGATGCTCGGCTCGAAGAAGCTCGCCTTGATCCACGCCGACAACGACTTCGGCCGCACGCTCGCCGATGGCGCCCGGAAGTACGTCGAGAAGTACGCGCCCGACACGAAGATCGTCCATGAGGCCGTCTATCCGTTCGCCGAGAAGGACTACACCGCCTATCTCACGAAGATCAAGGCCGAAAATCCTGACGTCATCATCGCGAGCGGCTACTTCTTCCAGATGGGGCCGCTGCTCAAGCAGGCCCGCGAAATGGGAATCACCGCGAAGATCGTCGGCGAAGAGGGCGCGGATTCCCCGATCCTCTTCAACATCGCCGGAAAGGCCGCCGACGGCTTCATCATCGTCACGAACCTCGACCGCGACGACAAGCGTCCGTTCGTCCAGGAGTACCTCAAGCAATACAAGGAACGGTACGGAATCGACACCTGCATGACGGGAGCTTCGGGCTATGACGCGTTCCTGATCATCATCAACGGCATCAAAAACGCGGGAAGCCTCGAGCCGAAGAAGATCCGCGACGCGATCGCCGCCACGAAGGACTTCGACGGCATGACCGGCGTCATCAAGGGCTTCACTCCGGAGCGCGAAGTCGTGAAACCGCTTCAGGTCCAGATCGTCAAGGACGGCAACTTCCGCCACTACGCCGTCATCGACGATCCCGAACTCATCGCGCAGTAGCCTCAGGATTCGCAGCAAATGAGGGAGCCGCCGACCCTGTTCGCGTCGGCGGCTCCCTCGTTTCTTTCCTTTGCTCCTTCAGCGCTTCGTCCGTCAGCCGTTCATCGCGACGACAACCGACTGCGCCAGAACCGCCGCCCCGACGGGGATCGCGCTCTCGTCGGCGACGAACTTCGGACTGTGCCACGGGTGAACCGCTCCGATCCCTTCGTTCCCGACCCCGAGCCAGAACATGCAACCGGGGATGCGGCCCTGATACAGGGCGAAATCCTCGCCGCCCATCGACGGCGTCGCCTGAATGATCCCGTTTGTTCCTACAACCTCGGAGGCCGCACGGAAGCAGCAGGCGTATGAACGTGCATCGTTCGTCACCGCGGGCAGATCCCGCCGGATTTCCACCACCGCCCTGCACCCGAGCCCAGTCGCAACGGAAGCCGCGACCGTTTCGATCCGTGCGTGAAGCGCATCCCGAACCTCGGGCCGGAACGAACGGACCGTCCCGTTCAATTCGACGTCTTCGGGGATCACGTTGTTCGCGGCTCCGCCGTGGACTTTGCCGATTGTTATCACTGCCGCATCCAGCGGATCGACGTTCCGGCTCACGATCGTCTGCAGGTTCAACACCACCGACGCCGCAGCGACCACCGGGTCGGCGGACAGGTGCGGAATCGCGCCGTGCGAGCCGACGCCGAGAATCCGTATTTTCAGCGTATCCACGGCCGCCATTATCGGCCCTTCCTTCAGGACGACCGATCGGGCCGGATAGGCGGGGTGGTTGTGCAGACCGAAGATCATCGTCACGTGCGGATCGTCGAGCGCGCCGTCCCGGAGGAGCGCTTCCGCGCCCTTGTTGAGCTCCTCGGCAGGCTGGAAGAGCATCACGACGCCGCCCGAAAAGCCCCCTTCCCTTTTGGCTTCCGCAAGCATCCGCGCCGCGCCGAGCGCGCAGGCTGTATGAATGTCGTGCCCGCACGCATGCATGATTCCTGGGCATGCCGACGCGAATTCAAGCCCGGTGTTCTCCTGGACGGGGAGCGCGTCAATATCGGCCCGGATCGCAATGACCGGAGCCCCCGGCGCTCCTTCGAGGAAGCCGTGAACGCCGGTCCCACCGACCCGACGGATGCGGTATCCCCACTCCTCAAGGAAAGCGGCGACGATCCCGCCGGTCCGCTCTTCCTTGAGACTCAGCTCCGGGTTCCGGTGCAGATCGCGCCGGACGTCGACCATCCAGCCGGAAAGTCCCGCGGAGCGCGCGGCGAAATTCATTCGTTCCTCCCGGAAGGAGTCGCGTCAACATACCGTCTCGGGACGCGCGGACTGATCATCGCGCCGATCGTGGCGACGATCGTGTCCAGTTTCTTCGCATATTCGTATATCGTGATCTCTTCGCTCCCCTGGCGTCCGATCAGGACAACCTCGTCGCCGACCTCGACGTCCGGGATATTCGAGACGTTGACCATGCACTGGTCCATGCAAATGCGTCCGACGACGGGGCAGCGCCGCCCCCGGACAAGAACATCGGCCTTGTTCGACAACGCGCGGGCGAAGCCGTCCGCGTATCCGACGGGGAGAACGGCAAGCCGCTCATCCGAGGATGTCGTGTAGGTCAACCCGTAGCTGACGCCTCGTCCCGCCGGAATCGTCCGGATCGCCGAAACGGACGTCTTGAAGGCGAACCCCGGAAGGATCGGAATCGTGCGCGGGACGTCCTCCGTCGGGTACATGCCCGCGACGAGCTGTCCCGGACGGACTCCGTCCATCGCCCACTCCGGCTTGTAAAGCGTTCCGCCCGAGTTGCAGCAGTGCCGGATCGGGATCCGGATCCCCTTGCGTTCAATCGCTTCGAGGACGTCGAGAAACACCTTGTGCTGTTCATACGTGTACGTCAGATCCGCGCTGTCGGCCGTCGCGAAATGGGTGAAGATCCCCTCGCATACGACTCCCGGCAACGAGGCGACTTCAGCGGCCATCGACACCGCGGCGTCGGGCGAAAAACCGATCCGTCCCATTCCCGTGTCGATCTTGATGTGGACGAGCGCTTTCTTCCCCTGTTTCACCGCAGCCGCCGAAAGGACGCGGGCCATCTCCATGTCGGTGATCGACGCACGGATCCCGTGCCGGACGTACTCTCCGGCCGCGTCGTAGGGAGACGCCCCGAGGACGAGGATCGCGTCCGTGACGCCGCCCGCCCGAAGTTCCATCGCTTCGTCGGCAGTCGCGACGATAAAGTAGTCCGCCCCTTCCTGCTTGAGCGCCCATGCGACCTGCACCGCGCCGAGGTTGTAGGCGTTGGCCTTGATGACCCCGAAGACGCGGGGGCCGCGCCCCTCGCACCCGCCCGGACGGATGTGTTTCATGATCGCCCGGTAGTTCGCCCTGACGTTGTCCAGCCGCACTTCCATCCATGTCGGTCGTAATGTCATCGTCCTGATCTCCCTTCCCGTTCCGGAATGCCGATTCTCATATTCTCCTCAGTATAGTCCCCGGGCGAACGCCGCGCAGCGAATTGCGGGTTACGACGATCCGCCCGTTCACGACGACATGTTCGATTCCTTCCGGATACTGGTGCGGGTCCGTAAAGGTCGCCTTGTCCGCGATCGTCGCCGCATCGAAGACGACGACGTCGGCGAAGAACCCCTCGCGGAGCAATCCCCGGTCCCTGATGCCGATCTTCGAGGCCGGCATCGACGTAATCTTCCGGACCGCGTCTTCCAGCGACAGGAGCTTCTCCTCGCGGACGTACTTTCCGAGCAGCCGCGGGAAGGAACCGTATCCTCTCGGATGCGGCCGGCCTCCCGCTCTCGGGGCCGTCACCCAGGAATCGGAGATCACCGCCGAAAGCGGGTGCGCGATGACCGTCCGGACATCCTCCTCGTCCATGCCGAAGAGCACCATCGTCGCCTCGGCTTTCACTTCGAGGAGCCAGTCGAAGAACGATCCGAACGGATCCTCCGGCTTCCGGCCGGCGATGATCTGTTCGAGCGACATCCCGTCGTAGCGGGACGCGGCGCGGCACTCAGCGATGACGATATTCTTCCAGCCGATGCCGCGAATCCAGTTTTCTTCCTTCATCGTCCCGTCCCCGATCGCAGCCGCGAGTTGCGTCCGCGACGCCGGATCCGCAAGACGCCGCAGCATCTCTCCGATGCCGCCCTCGAGCGCCTGGGAGGGAAGGAGCGCCGTGATCGTGGTCATCGCCGCGGGGTAGGGGTACACGTCGCAGGAGACGTCCACTCCGCGGGCGCGCGCCTGCTCCATGATGCGCAGCGTCGCGTTCACCTTGCCCCAGTTGACGCGGCCGGCGGCCTTGTGGTGGGAAATCTCCACGGGGATCCGGTTCGCCTCTCCGATTGCGATGGCCTCGTCGACGGACTCGATGAGCCGGTCGCCCTCGTTTCTGATGTGCGTCGTATAGACCGCGCCGAAGGGCGTCAGGACGCTCGCAAGCTCCGTCAGTTCCCGTTCGGTCGTATAGCTTCCGGGAGGATAGATCAGTCCAGAGGAGAGTCCGAACGCCCCCTGCTCCAGTTCCTCCCGCAGGAGCGCCTTCATCCGGGCCATCTCCGCCGCGGTCGCCGGACTCGGCTCGAATCCCTTGACGGCGATGCGGAGCGTTCCCTGCCCGACGAGCGGCGCAAGGTTCAGGATCGTCCCGGAATTCCGGACGCGGGTGAAGAACTCCGTCAGCGTGGACCATTCCCACCCGTAGTCGAACTCCTTGTCGAGAAACGGCTTGAGGTACTTCCGGACTTCATCCCTGTGGGCGTCCGACACCGGAGCCATCGAGAGACCGCAGTTGCCCACGACGGACGTCGTCACGCCCTGCATGATGTAGCTCTCCGCGTCCGGGAAGGCCAGCACCGCGTGATCCACGTGGTTGTGCATGTCGATGAAGCCGGGAGCGACAACCTTGCCGGACACATCGACCGTTTCCTTCGCCGTCGCATCCGAGAGCCTTCCGATAGCCTCGATGCGGTCTCCGACGATTCCGACATCTGCATGGAACGAGGGATTCCCGGCGCCGTCGCAGATGCATCCGTTCCGTATGATCAGATCGAACGATTTCAAACTGCAGTCACCTCCAGAGTCTCACGGATCACCATGGCCCGACGACCTGTTGCCCGAGAAACAGCGTCGGAAGCCAGCAGGACAGGGCCGGAATGTATGTCGTCAGCAGGAGCGTGGGGATCCCGACGATAAACAGGAAAAGCAGCATGGGTTTGACGAGTTCCCCGTATGAAACCCCGGACAGCCGGGATCCGACGAAGATGGAAACGGCGTACGGGGGCGTGACCACTCCGAGTCCGACGTTCACAATGATCATCGACCCCAGATGGACCAGGTTCATGTCGAGCTGGGTGATGAGCGGCAGGATCATCGGAACGGCGAGGATCAGGATCGGGATTCCGTCGATGAACATCCCGAGAATCAGCAGGAAGACATTCAGCGACAGCAGGATCATCGTCTTGCTCTGGAAGAGCCCGAGGATTCCCTCCGCGAGCGCCTGCGCCGCGCCCTCCCGGATCAGAAGCCGCGTGAAGACCGTTCCGCCGGCGATCAGCAGGCCGATCATTCCGAGGCTGATCATCGTGCTCATCGTCGCATTCCAGAGGCTCTTCGCATTCAGCTCCCGGTAGGCGAAGAAACCGACGAACAGACAGTAGACAACCACGACGGCGCCGGCCTCGTTCGGCGTGAATATTCCTCCGTAGATGCCGACGAGGATGACGATCGGCGCGCCGAGCGCCGGAAGCGCCGTCCAGGTCGCCTCCCGAAGCTCCTTCCGGCGCGCGATCGGTTCCATCGCGAGCGGCGGGGCCGTAATCGACGCGTCCATATACCTGTCGCAGATGAAATAATTCAGGATTCCGTACCCGAGTGCAAGAATCAGTCCGGGAATCACGGTCGCAAGAAAGAGGGCCGCGATGGACTGCTGGGCGACGAGGCAATAGATCATCGCGGGGACACTGGGCGGGATCAGATACCCGAGAAAGCTGGCCGAACACAGCACCGCCGTCGTGTACACCCGCTTGTAGCCGTATTTTTCGAGACGGGGAACGAGCAGCGGGATCAGCGCCGAAATGCACGGCAGCGACGACCCGGTCAGGGCGCTCATGATGAGCGTGGCGACCAGTCCGACGACGATCATTCCGCCCTTGATCCGTCCGACGACGGCGTACGAGAAGCGGACGATCCTGTCGGCGAGGCCCGCGTCGGAGATGAGGCTTCCCGCGAAAATGAAGAAGCCGATTCCCATCAGCACGTAGCTGTCGAGGGAGTGATAGAAGGTTCCGGACATGAAGGAGAGAGCGTCATCGAGCGTGATCAATCCCGCCGCCGTGCTGGTGAGGAATCCCCATCCGAGCGGAAGGCCGAAGAAGATGCCCGCGAGGAAGACGACAATGGTTACAAGAACGCCGAGCGACATCGCCGTCAGCCCCTTTCACGGGCGTTGCGCATCTCGTTGAATTTCGCGACGTCGCACGCCAGGCCGTACAATAAATGAAGCAGACAAAGGACGATGGACACGAACAGCATCTCCATGAGCCAGCTCGTGTTGAACCAGCGCACGAGCGTCGCGTACTGCGGGTACTTTGCGGCGCGGAGAGCGAACGACCACGTCGGAACGAGAAAGACGACAAGCGTCCCGATCGCAATGACCTTCAGAAACGCGAGATACGCGATGCGGCCGAGCGGGCGTTTTGCGAAGACGGATTGCACGAATACGTCGACGCCGGTATGTCCGTCCTGCCTCGTCGTCAGCGGAATGACCAGAAACATGAAACCGATGAAGATAAAAAGCGAGAGATCGCTCAGCCATATAATCTGGTAGTGCAGCCAGTACCGGTTCAAAACCTGGAAGAATGTCATGAATGTCGTAATGAAAAGCCCCGCGGCGCAGATGACGTTTTCCAGGATTGCAAGCATCCTGAAGAAACGTCCGGCGAAATCGGCAATTCGATGCAACGAAACCCCTCCCCTCACACTTCGCAACGACCGGAGGGGAAACGCGCACTGTGCGCGCGTCCCCTCCGGCTTGACCCGGTGCTACTTCTTGCCGGAAACCTGCTCGTGGATCTTCTTCAGTTCATCCTGAAGCTTCTGGGTCATATTCTGGCCGGGGTACTTCTTCTCGAGCCAGGGTTTGCAGAGTTCGTCCCAGATCGCAGGCGTATTCGATTTCTGCCGGAACACGTCGCGCTGTTCGGGCGTCAGATCCGTCATCTGGAAGCTCTTCATGGCGGCGAGCTTCTGCTTGTACTCCGCCTCAAGAGCCTGCTGCCTCTCGTAGAGCTTCGCCTCGACCTCGAGCGCCGCCTTGTTCACGGCATCCTTCAGATCCTGCGGGAGCTTGTCCCAGATCTCCTTGTTGACGACCACATTGTTCGTATCCCAGCAGAAGTTGAGATCCGAATAGTATTTCAGAACTTCACCGTGCCGTTCTTCCACAAGCGACGGCCACATGCTCCACATGCCGTCCACGACGCCCTTGGAGAGCGCATCGTATACGTCGCCCCAAGGGATGGTCTGAAGCGTCATTCCTGTGCCCTTGCCCATATTTTCGAGGGCCCGGACAAGACCAAGAGACGCGGACACGCGCATCTTCAGGTTCTTGAGATCCTCGGGGGTGTTCAGCGGGCGCTTGCCGTTGCCAAGGCCGTACGCGCCGAAGGAGGTCTGGTAGAGCATGTGCATTCCCACTTCGTTGTACGCGTCCTCCATGACCTTCCAGAGAACGCCCTTTCCGGCCTCGAACGCGACTTTCGCTTCGTCCCAGTTCTCTATGGTCCAGGGCATCCAGTTCAGCATGCCGCCGGGAATGAGGTTGACATAGGGCGCGAACACCGAGACCTGGATGCTGTTCTCCTGAACGGCATGGAAGTGTTCGTCGTGCGTCCCGAGCTGCCCGTTCGGGTAGTATTTCATTTCGATCCGGCCGTTGGAATATTTTCCGACAAGGTCGCAGAACATTTTGTGATACTCGTTCTGCGTCGGACGAGGCCACGGCACGCCGAACTTCCACTTGAACTCCGGCGCGGCGGACGCAACTCCAACAATCAGCAGGCATCCAAGAAACGCTACAAGAAGACCGATTCCTATCATCTTTCCGTTCATGCGTCGCATTCGTTTCCCTCCTTCAGTTTTGTCGATCCTTCGGTGAAACAGGTTCTCCCTCGCGGGAACGCACGTCTTCGTTCGGCGCATCACCTCCTCCACAGCGCACTTCCGCCGGGTCTGCCAGCAGCGTCCCGGCGCCATCCGGGACGTATCTGTAGAGATTCTCGGGCCTCCCCTTGCGCAGCGGAGCCCGCGAGCTGTCGATCACGATGAGACCGGCGCTGCGAAACCGGGCCAGGATCTTGCGCGCGCTTTTCGGCTGAAGACCGAGAATTCGCGAAAAGTCCGCCGCGCTGAACGACGGGCTGAGCATCCCGATCGCTTTCAGATAGCGCGAAAGCGTTGCGGGTGTGATGTTGATCCGGCCGGAGAGGACCTGGAAGCCGGGATCCGGCGCCGCCAGGATATACGAGGGTTCCCGCTCGCCGACCGCCCATCCGCTCTCGCCGTCGAAGAGGTGGCACTCGTTTCCTTCCGTGCAGAGTCCCATATCCAGCGCCTTTTCGGCGTATCGCTCCGCGGTTGCGATGTTCGAGGCGATTCCATAGCCGATTCGCAGGCGGATATCCGATGTCTCCCCGACGATTTCGTCAAAGATGGGAACCTTCCCGAAGTTTTCCGTTTCGATCAGGAACTGGCTGTAGGTCTGAACGCTCTGAAAGATCGAGGTGTTCCGCTGAAAGACGAGAATTCCCTTCTTTTTGGCGTACGCCGAAACCGATCTGCGAATGGTGCGCATCGCCTGCTCGTACTGGTTGAGGGGAACGGGAAGCTTTTCGGGCAGAAGAAGACCGACGACCAGCTTCAGATGATCCCCGTCGGAGGTCCCGAACGCCTTCATCGACGACGCCAGCGCCTCTCGAACGGCGCTGACCGAAGGCGTCACGAAAAATACGGGAACGTCCATCGCCTGCAACTTTCTGAAAACCACATAGGCGCATGTTATGCAAAATTTCGTTCTTCCGGCCTGCAAATGAGAGAGATGAAATTCGAGGAGATCATCGTGGTACCGTTCCGAGGGTTTCAAGGGATACGTATATATGGCGTCTATCGAAAACCGGCAATCGAGCATCGCATCGTTGATGTCCAGTTCGCTGAAGGTATCGATGCTGAAGCGGACGTCGCGCTCCATGAATTTCCCCGCTTCGAGGAAGGCGAACGGGAGTCCGCTTATGGGGCGTTCGAGGTAGAACCAGGGGACTGCGGGCTGCACGACGCTGGCCGCCATGAAATAGGGCAGGACGCCGCTGAAGAAGAGGGCGTCGACCTCCGTCTGAGCCCCGGCGGCGATCCCGGGAGCGTCGAGCATGGTCTCGTAGAGCAGAGGCCGGAGAGTGAGCCGGGGGACATCCCTGGCGACGGTCTGGAACTTGTCGACAATCAACGAGGGACCTATAACGCCGAGAATCATTGGGATTCCCTCCGGGCTGCATGTATTTGAACGTTGAT
>CAZVUT010000006.1:39041-46136 GCA_964630155.1 uncultured Synergistaceae bacterium | reverse complement strand
GTCCTACTGCCCGAAGCGCGAGTCGTGCGTGAGGTTGTACTCGGCGAAGATCGCCCCGTCGATCTCTTCTTCCCCTTCGGGCTGGAGGCGCACGATTTCGAGAATGCCGTTTCCCGTGACGACGCGAAGCGGGGAGAGAGACACGACCGAGCCGGGAAGATCGCGCCAGGGCTCGGAGTGCGGCAGGGCCTTCCAGACGAAGATGCGCTCTCCGTGGAGCGTGGTGAATGCGCCGGGGTAGGGGTGCGTGACGGCGCGGACGAGGTTGTACAGCTCGACGGCGCTCCGGTTCCAGTCGATGCGGCCGTCCTCCGGGCGTCTTCTTCCGAACGACGTCGCCTGACTCTCATCCTGCGGCGTCAGGGGCGCGGCTCCCGCTTCGAGCAGGTCGAGGTTTCTTGCGACGATCCGCCGGGCCGCCTCGGCGACTTTGTACGAGACGTCCTGCGACGTGTCCCCGAACGCGATTTCGACCGCCTCCTGATCCACGATGTCCCCCGCGTCCGCGCGCTCGACCATTGTGTGAAGTGTCGCGCCCGTTTCCTTTTCGCCCCGCAGGACGGCCCAGTTGATGCAGGCCCGGCCCCGGTACTTCGGGAGCAGGGAGCCGTGCATGTTGAACGCGCCGAGCCTCGGGATCTCCAGAATGTCCTTCGGGATCATGGAACGGTAGTAGAACGACAGGATGAGGTCGGGAGCGAGGTCGCGGATGACGCGACGTACGGAGTCGTCCACGGCAGGAGGCGTGAACACGTCCAGATCCGATTCCAGCGCAAGGCGCTCCACCGAAGAGAACCAGATCTCCTCTGCGGGATCGTCCCGGTAGGTGAAGACGCCGACGACGTTCGCCCCCCGGTCCAGAAGTTCCGACAGGCATGCGTAGCCCACCTCGTTGTAGGCGAAGACGAGAATACGAGGCCGTGATTCGTTCATTCTTCGATCACCCTCCGTATGACATACCGGGGACGCTTCCGCACCTCCTGGTACACCCGTCCGATATACTCCCCGGTGATTCCGACGCTGAACATCGTAACGCCCATCAGGAAGAAGTTGATGTCCAGCAGCGTGAACACCCCCTCCGCTTCCGGACCGACGATGATGCGCCTGAAAAGCAGGAAGACGCCGAAGAGAAAGGCGAGGGCGGCGACGACGATGCCCGTCATGGTGACGAACTGGAGCGGGATGAGCGAAAAGCCCGTCATGAGGTCAAAGTTCAGGCGCACGAGGCGGAAGAGGCTGTATTTCGACTCCCCGAGTTCCCGTTCGTTGTGTCCCACGGGGATTTCGGTCGGGTTCAGGGAGAACTTCTGCGCCAGGGCCGGGATGAAGGTCGTCGTCTCGCAGCTCGTGTTTATGATTTCGATGATAGACCGGCGATAGGCCCGGAGCATGCAGCCGTAGTCGTTGAGCTTCAGCCCCGTGATCCGGTTCGTGATGTTGTTGACGATCCGCGACGCCATCTTCCGCATCCAGGGATCCCGCCGCGCGACGCGCACGGTTCCAACGACGTCGTGTCCCGCGTCGAGGGCTTCCACGAGCCGCGGGATCTCTTCGGGCGGGTTCTGCAGGTCGGCGTCGATCGTGATGATGTATTCGCCCCGGGCCTTCTCGAACCCCGCCATGATCGCCATGTGCTGCCCGAAGTTTCCGTTGAAGTCGATGATTCGAAGAATGCCGCCGTGCTTCTGGAAGAGCGCGTACAGGATGGACAGGGATTTGTCCCGGCTGCCGTCGTTGATGAAAATCAGTTCGTACGGGCGGTTCATCCCCTCCATGACCGAGAAGAGGCGCTCGAACAGCGGGGGCAGCGATTCCTCTTCGTTATACACGGGGATGATCACGCTGATCTCGGGCGCCTGCGTCATCGGAGCCTCCCGTTCATTGGGCGCGGTGCGCGGCTGCGACGCGTTTCGTCGCGTCCGCGGCGTCCGCGAGGTCTTCGTCCGTCATGGCCGGGAAGAGCGGCAGCGACACGATCCTCTCCGAGACGTATTCCGCCTCCGGGAAGTCCCCGGGCTTCCAGCCGAGCGTCTTCCGGTAGTACGTATAGAGGTGGACGGCCTGGTAGTGGAGCGCCGTGCCGATGTTTTGTTCGCGC
This sequence comes from uncultured Synergistaceae bacterium, assembly GCA_964630155.1. Lineage (GTDB taxonomy): Bacteria > Synergistota > Synergistia > Synergistales > Aminobacteriaceae > CALFXN01. The sequence goes on along the minus strand of CAZVUT010000006.1, from coordinate 44,038 downwards.
ATCAGCGCCATGAAGCGGTCGCGGTCGATCGTGAGGGTGTCGATGTCGATCAGGGGCGTGAAGATGTGCCAGGAGTGCGTCGTTCCGGCCTCGGGGTCGGGCGGCAGGATCAGTCCGGGCAGTCCGTCGAAGGCCTTCCGGTACGCCGCGACGAGGTCACGCCGCCGGGCGTTGAAGCGATCCAGTTCCCGGAGCTGCGACAGGCCGATGGCGGCCTGGATGTCGAGCATGTTGTACTTGAGCCCCGGAACGAGGATGTCGTAGTGCGGGGTTCCCGTCGCGGCGTAGCGGTTCCACGCGCCCTTGGACATTCCGTGCTGGCGCATGACCGAGACGGCCTCGGCGGCTTCCTCGTCGCCGGTGCAGACCATGCCGCCCTCGCCGGTCGTAATGTTCTTCGTCGGGTGGAAGCTGAACACGCAGATCCGGCGCTCGCCCGCAGGCGTCCGGCCGACGGGGCCGCCGCTCCACGAAGCGCCCGTCGCATGGGCCGCGTCCTCGATGACCGCGAGATGGTGTTTTCGCGCGATTTCGAGGATCTCTTCCATTCGGCAGGGGCGTCCGGCGAAGTGAACGGGGACGATCGCCTTCGTGCGCGGGGTGATCGCCGCCTCGATCGCCTCGGGGCGGATGTTCAGCGTTCGCCGGTCGATATCGGCGAGGACGGGGCGGGCTCCCGTGAACAGGATCGTGTTGACGGTGGCCGCGAAGGTCATCGGCGTCGTGATGACCTCGTCGCCCCGGCCGATTCCGAGCGCCATGAGCGCCAGATGCAGTCCCGCAGTGGCGGAATTGACGGCCAGCGCGTACGGGGCGTCGACGACGCGCGCGAATTCCTTCTCGAATGCGAGCGTTTTGGGGCCTGTCGTGATCCATCCGGAACGGATCGATTCCGCGATGTCCTGTATTGCGTCCTCGCCGATGGACGGGCGGGCGAAGGGGAGAAAATCCTTTCTCACGGGGCGGTCGCCTCCTTGGGTTTGTTCGTTATGACGAGTCCCCGCTCCGTGGCTCCGAGCAGGATCGGCTGCGGTTGTCCGGCCGGGAAGAGTCGGTCTTTGTGGCCCGCCGAAATGACGACGAGGACGCGTTTGTCGCTGTTCCAGAGACGCTCGAACTGCTCGTCCCCGATGAACCAGGCCGGATTGCGCTCCTGGCGGGCGCCGAACTCGAGTTCGCCGTAATACCGGATGAGGACGATGCGTTGCTTCAGGTAGAAGGGGAGTCCCTGGTCGTACTCCGCGTACTGTGCGATGACGTCCCCGGGGAGCGCGTGCCGCCTGAGCATCTCCGCCGTTTCGCGGGCGGACATTCGGGTGTCCAGAAACCCGAAAAGGGGCTTGAGCGACAGGCAGAACAGAAACGAAAGGATGCAGAGGGCGACCAGCGCGTTCCGGCGATGCTTCGGGCGCGTCAGGAAAAAAGCGGCTCCTGCGGCCGCAAGGAGCGCGACCGCAGGGGAGGCGGCGTATGGAAGCAGCATTGACGCGGGATAGCGACCTCCGAATATCGAATACCCCAACAGCGCCGCTCCGAAGAGCGAGAGGACGATCGTCGAGGAAATCGCGCCGAAGCGGCCCCACGCGGGGTTTTCCTCGCGCAGCAGGCGGTCCAGGTAGAGACCGGTCAGAAGGGCGAGCGGCGGAAGACACGGAACGATGTAGGGAATGAGCTTCGATCGGGAAAACGAGAAGAACGCGAAAACGACGACGGCCCAGAGCAGAAAGAACAGCTCGCCCCGTTTTTCCTTCCCGAAGGCGCGAAGGCGCGAAGGAAGCGCGTTCGCGAGCGCCGGAACGAGGAACCCCGTCCACGGCATGAAGCCGGCGATGAGAATCGGAATGAAAAACCATGCGGGCTCATAGCGTCCGTGCAGCGTCGTCGTGTACCGGAGGAAGTGCTCGCGGATGAAGAAGAAGTCGAAGAAGTCGGGGTTTCGGAAACAGACGACCCAGAACCACGGGACGACAAGCAGGAAGAAGAGCAGGACGCCCGGCAGGGTCAGCGTCTGGCGCGGTATCCGGAAATCCCGCGTCACGACCATGAAGCAGAAGATCACCGCTCCCGGCAGCACGATCCCGATGAGGCCCTTGCTCAGCGTCGCAAGCGCCATCCCGGCGTAGAGAAGCAGATAGAACCGCCTGTCGCCGGACGTATATCCGAGATAGAAGCCTCCGAGGGCGACGGTCAGGAAGAACGAGAGCGTCATATCCGTGATGTTGATGTGCGACGAGGCGTAAAAGAGCAGGGATGTGGTCAGGACCAGTCCCGAAAGAAAGGCGCTCCGGATGTTTCCGGCGCGGGCGGCGAGAAGCGCGGTGAAGAGAACCCCGCAGATTCCCAGGGCCGCCGGCCAGAAACGGCTCGCCCATTCGTTCTGCCCGAAGACCGCGAAGGATGCGGCGGTCAGCCAGTAGTGCAGGACGGGCTTCTCGAAATACTTGACGTAGTTCAGGCGGGGCGTGACGAAATCCCGCGTCTCGAGCATTTCTCTCGGAATTTCGGAGTATCTCCCCTCGTCCGGCTCCAGCAACCCGTGTCCCCCGAGGGCGGTGAAGTAGAGAACCCCGGCGACAAGGGCCAGGATGATTGCAACACGCTTCATGAAAGCTCCGTCACTCCCAACGTGGCGCTTGTGTCCGCGCACAGCGCGGCACGAAACATTGTACCCCAAGCCTTTCGGCTCCGCATCTTCGGGACTATAATGTTTTCCGAAAGGTGGGGACAGTGTGGATACGCTTGGAATATTGTTGCTTCTCGGCTCGGCGTTCTTCAACGCCGGGGCGAATACGCTCATGAAAGCCGCCTTCGGACACCAGAGCGATCTTCTGGCCTACGGGCCCGTCGCCGCGTGCGTCCGGATCATGACGAACCCGTTCGCGATCGGCGGCATCGCGTGTTTCGGCATCTCGTTCGTTTTTCTGAGCGCGGCGCTCAGCCGCGTGGATCTTTCGATCGCGTACCCCTTCATGGCGGGCGTCGTGTTCCTTCTCGTTCTCTCCGTCTCCGTCTTCTTCTTTCACGAACCCGTCTCGTTCTGGCGCGTCGCGGGAATCGGCACGATCCTTGCGGGGATCCTGATTCTTTCCTTCAAGGGATAGGCTTCGGATTCCGAATTCATCTTCAGGAGGGACAACTCGTATGCAAAAATTCCGGGATTATTTCGAAGACGTTCTCCAGAGTCTGTACGACGGCGTCTACATCATGGACCGGGAGCGGCGGATAACGTTCTGGAACCGCTCCGCCGAACGGATCACGGGCTATTCCGCGTCCGAGGTGATCGGACACGCATGCTCGGAAAACATCCTGATGCATGTGGACGAATGCGGGTGTCAGCTGTGCCTCGGGTGCTGTCCGGCGGCGAAGGCGATGGATGACGGACGGGAGAAGGAATCCAGAGTCTATCTCCATCACAAGAACGGATTCAGGTTGCCCGTGATGGTCCGCGTCTCTCCCATCCGCAGCGAGCAGGGGGACATCATCGGCGCCGTAGAGGTTTTCAGCGACAATTCCGTTCTGGAAACATCAATGAAACGACTCAAGGAGCTTGAGTCGCAGGCGTTCTCCGATGCGCTGACGGAATTGCCGAACCGCCGCTACGCGGAGATGGCCCTTCAAACGAGGCAGGATCAATCGGAACGATACGGTCTTGCGGGATTTGGGGTGCTCTTCGCCGATGTCGACCGGTTCAAGCGCGTCAACGACGACTATGGTCACGATATCGGGGACAGCGTTCTCCGGATGGTCGCCGGCGCCCTGAAGTACGGCGTCCGTGACGGCGATGTCGCATGCCGCTGGGGCGGGGAGGAATTCGTGATCCTTGCCGGCGCGGAAAACCGGGAGATGCTCGCCGGGATCGGCGAACGCCTCCGGGCGATGGTGGAATCTTCGAGCCTCGATACGGACAAAGGCATCCTTCGCGTTACGGCTTCGTTCGGCGGGACGTTGCAGCGCCCGGGCGAGAATTTTCTGGATACGGTGAAGCGGGCCGACTCGCTGATGTACGCAAGCAAGGAAAACGGGAGAAACCGCGTGACGGTGGAATAGACGGCCTCGCTGATTCGGACTAGAGATCCCTGTCGCTCGTGAACGTGCGGAACTTGTTGAGGTTCCGGGAAACTCTCGCCCAGTACACCTCCGGCGATCCCCCGTAGTAGCGGCCAAGGGCGGCCTGCGTGGTTTCGTAGGCGCGAAGGTAGCGGGAGAGCAACAGGCATCCTGCGCCGATCCCCTTGTCGGGGTCGAAGAGGTCCGCTTCCGACGTGATGCCGTTTGCGGCCAGCAGCGTGGAATGAACCTTCCACGAAACCTGCATCACGCCGGCAGCGCCGTAGTCGCTTCGCGAAGACGGGAAGAAATGGCTTTCCGTAAAGCCGACGGCCAGCGCGATGTCCAGAGGCAGATCGTATTTGTACGTGTACTTGACGAATGCGGCGGCTTCCCTGGCTGCGGTCGATCTGTCGAGCATCCGGTTGTGCTCGCCGATAAACAGCGTGACGGCGCGAACGTCGCCCAGCACTTCGCCCGTGAGTTGACGAAGGGAACGGAGCGGACGGACCAGATCGTTTTCGAATGTCTTCGAGAACTCCCGCGCAATGCGGGACGCGTTTCGCAGAAGAGGGGCGGCGAGAGGGTCGGAAGGCCAGTTTCGGGCGGGGATTTCGAGAACATGCGGCGGCCGGTTCGGCGGATCGGCCGAAAGCAGCGAGAGAACCGTCGACAGTCCCCAACCTCCGGCTCCGATGGCCAGGAATGCGGCGCACGAGCCGGAGAGGACGAGAAGGACAACGCGGCGCATGTACTGTCGCACGGGCATTCCTCCATTTCACGGGTCAACAGGGAACCGTTCTCATCGTGTGTCAAAAAACGTTTTTCGTAATTATACGGACAATCGGACGTTGAGGCAAATGATGTTCGTATTCCGGAAAACGCGAGAAGGCGTCGCCCTGCTGTACAGGGAGGACGCCTTCTCGCGTCGAAGAATGAAGAACCGCCGG
>CAZVUT010000006.1:29748-38941 GCA_964630155.1 uncultured Synergistaceae bacterium | reverse complement strand
TGAGCGCCTCGTCGAGGGATTCTCCCCATTCGACGCGTCCGCCGCTGGAAACGATGACCCGCTTGAGTTCGGGGAGATCGCTGTTTTCGGCTTTCAGATACAGGGATTGCGTGTAGAGCAGGGATTCCCCGACGGGCGTTACGGTGATGTTCCCCCGGATGACGTCCGATCCGCGCTGGCTCCACAGCGAGAGCTGCGCGGAAATTTCCGGGTGCTGGTTCGTCAGCGCCTCCACCTGCGCGGGGCCGTACACGAGAAGCTGCTTCGGGAGCGTATAGACCACGAGCTGACCCCTGTTTGGGGCGTCGCAGCGCCCGGCCATCCATGCGATGAGGTTGTCCTTTCCGACCGGCATGAAGGGGGTGATGAGCGCAAATTCGACATTCTTCCCCCCGCGCAGCCGAAGCGTCGAGTAGTAGGAATCCATTCCCTGGCGTTGTCCGTTCCGGGTCGTCCGTTCCCAGACGTCCTCCTTGTTATAGAACGTATTCGGCTCCCGCATGTGGTAGGTCCGGTAGATCTCAGTCTGGATGGAGAAGAGATCCTTCGGATACCGCAGATGGCCGCGCAGGCTCGCGGAGATCGTATCCCCGGGCGTGAAGAGGCCGGGGTAGATGCGCGACCACGTTTGAAGGATCGGGTCGTCCGGTGTGACGGCGTAGAGCGTGATCGTTCCGTCATAGGCGTCAACCGTGGCCGTGACGCTGCCGCGAACGGTATTGACCGTCCGGCGGTCCGATGTCAGAGGATCCTGGACCGTGACGGGCTGGGAGTAGGGATACCCGTCCGAGACCGTCATGGCGTCCGTGATCCAGAGAAGCCTGCCGTCGACGACGGCGAGATACGGGTCACGATCGAACAGCAGGAAGGGAGCGACCGCGTGAAGGCGTTCCGTGACGGAACGAACGAAGAGGACGCGGCTTTCGGGGGTGAAGACGTCGGTGAACAGGATTCTGCTGTCGCGGAACCGGATCGCGAAAGCGACCCGGCGAAGCAGGGATCCGATTCCGACTCCGCCCTTGCCGTCGTAGACCGTCCGGGAGTTGCTGTCACCAAGCGGATAATCGAATTCTTTCACCGACGTGCGGACGAAGACGTACGGAGCGGGTTTCTCCCCGTAGTAGATCTGCGGCCGGTCGATGGAAAGAGGAATCGAAACCTGCGGCGGGATGTCCCGGATCCACAGTTTCGGCTGTCCTCCCGAGGCGATCTCCGTCACCGGGTTCATGACGACGCCGAACCCGTGCGTGAACTCAAGGCGTGTGTTGACCCACGTTCGCGTCTGAAGCTCCTTCAGGTCGAGCTCCCTCGCGGACAGCATGACCTGGCGGCGCGCGCCGCCGACCGTGTAGCGGTCCATATCCACCTGGTCGAAGTCGTAATACGTCCGGATTTCCTGGAGCTGCTTGTAGCTCCGGAGCAGCGGTCCTTCGTCCCAGATGCGGATGTTGCGGAGGGTTTCCGCCTCGCGCGACAGATCGTCCCGGGTGATCGACGGCGCCGGGACGACCGTCTCCGTCTTCACCGCATCCAGGCGGTAGGCCTTCAGCGTCGAGGCGATGCCGCGCTCGATATAGGATCGTTCCCGGGCGAACTCGTTGGGTTCGACGATGAAGCGCTGGACGAGCGACGGGAGGACTCCCATCGCGATGACGTGAACGGCGAGGACCGTTCCTGCGAGAACGAGAAGCAATTTCTTCCCCTTGCGCGTCGGCAGCGCGAGGACGACGGCGGCGGCCCATGAAAGGATGGCGAGGAGCGTCTGCGCGGGGAGCGTCACGACGGTGTCGACGAATCCGGCGCCATACACGACGCCTTTCCCGGAAAAGAGAATGTCGTACCGCGCGAGCCAGCGTTCGACGCCCCACAGGAAGACGGCCAGCGCGCAGAGACGGAGGAGATGGCTCATGGCCTTCCGGTCGATCGGGGACTTCCATGCGGGAGCGCTTCGAAAATCGGGAAGCGAGCCGAGGACGTAGATCGCGGAACAGCCGATCAGCGACAACATGGCGAGCGCCAGAAACCACCCTGTAACCGTCGATATCGCGGGAAGCGTGAAGACGAAAAAGCCCGCGTCCATCCCGAATATCGGATCGGCCTCGCCGAACGGCGCGCCGACAAGCGCGGATAGCAGGACTTTCCATTGTTCCCTGAAGGCCCCTCCCATGGAGAACGAGAAAAACAGCGCCGCCAGAAGCACGACGGTCCGGATCTGCGGGCCGGCGAAATGTTCCGCGATCGTCCCAGGAGACGATCGGCCCATGTGGCGGCGGGCGCCGCCCCACTGGGATGTCAGGAAGAGGAACGTCACCGTGAAGACGAACGCGAATGTCGCCCACGAGTAGAGAATATCCCGCAGCCACACGGAGAGGAATCCTTCAGCCCGATACCAGAGGAAGTCCGTGTAGATCCGGGCGATCGCGGGGAAGAAGGCGAAAAGGAGCAACGCCAGGGCGGCGAAGGCAAGCGGAAGCTTCCATTTGAAACGGAATCGGCCGCCTTCGGGAATGTCCGCGGAAAACCAGGGATTCTTGGGAAACCAGTCGTTTTTATTCATGCGGTCATTGTAGGACAACGCTCTTCGGCGCGAAAGGGGCGGCATGCTGTTCTTCATCCCTTGGGCGAGAAGCATTATGTATCCAGTATCCAAACTTGACAGAAAAAAATTAAGGAGTAGCGTTATGCTTAATTGAATTGTCGACAGTAGACATTGCGTGGCGTCGCGCTCAGGGGAGGACTCCGATGGTTGTCACCATTGAACATCATTCGCTTTCCGAGGAAGTCGCGGAGTACTTGCTGACGCAACTTCTCGTTTCGGACCAGTATCCCTGCGGGACCTTCATTCGCGAGGAAGAGGTCGCACGGTTGCTGAACATCAGCAGGGCCCCCGTCCGGGAAGCGCTCCGGATACTGGATTCGCAGGGACTCGTCAAATCCATCCCCAGGCGCGGAGCGCTCGTTATCGAGTATTCGGAAGAAGATGTGGCCGAGTTGTATGATATCCGCTTTGCGCTGGAAAGCCAGATCTTTGACGCGATTGTTCGCGGGCGTCTCCTTACGGAAACGATCACAGGAAAACTGCGGTCGATCCTCGAAGACATGCTGAATGTCTGTCAGGGCGACGGATCCATGGAAGAAAAAGTCATCGCATTTACGAAAAAGGATCTCCTTTTTCACCTCACGCTTTCCGAATGCTCGGGCCGACGTTGGACGCACCATCTTCTCAAGGGAATCTACAGCCAGCTGCAAATAGCGATGATCCGCGACCTCAAGGAAGAAAAACACCTGGAACGATCCGCGCTCGAGCACGTGAAAATTCTCGAGGCCCTTCTGGTCGGGGATCTCGAGGGTATCCGGAAGAACAGGCATTACAGCTATTTTCACAGGCGATTGCATCTGGCTGAAAACCAGGGGGGTGAGTAGGAATCGCAAAAGAGCGTTTTCCGGCGCCGGTTGTTTGTGAATCACTACATTCTGATGAAGGAGTGAAAACTATGAAGCGAATGACAAAGGCAGCGGTTCTCTCGATCCTTGCGGTTTCTTTCTGCGTGCTTGCGGGAACCGCGTTCGCGGCAACGGAGTTCCGGATTTCCAACCAGCTTCCCCCGTCCCACCATATTTCAAAGGGGATCCAGGTGTTTGCGGATAAGGTTGCGGAGTATTCGAATAAATCCATCACCGCAAAGATCTTCGATTCGGCGACGCTCTTCAAGGATACCGAGATCGTCGAAGCGTTGCAGGACAACAATGTCGAAGTCGGGCTCGTCTCCGTCAACAAGTGGTCCGGCATGATCCCGGTCGCGGATTTTTTCGAGCTTCCGTTCGTATTCAAGGATCTGACGTCGCCCAAGAAGTTCATCGAAGGAGGCGCGGGGAAAATATTCGACGCGGAATTCGAGAAGGTCGGCGTGAAGGACCTTTTCTGGGTTGACTACGGCTACATCCAGTTCTTCAACAGCAAACGGCCGCTCACGAAGCCCGACGACTTCAAGGGGCTCACGATGCGCTCGTTCGGAAGCGGCGACGCGGAGACGCTTCGGGCCCTCGGCGCGGCTCCCACGGTCATGAGTTCTTCCGAGATGTACATGGCCTTCCAGCGCGGAACCGTCGACGGCGGGACGACCGGCATGCCGGCAGCAGTCTCCCGGAAGGTTTTTGAAGTGCAGAAGTACATGACGATCGCCAACTACACGACGGCGCAGTTCGTCATGCAGGCGAACCTCGAATGGTGGAACAAGCTGCCCCAGGACCAGAAGGACGCCGTCATGAAGGCGGGGAAAGACGCCGAGGAATGGATCCGCGGCGCCATTGCGAAGTCCGAAGCCGACGCCGAAAAGGTCATCCGGGACGCCAAGGTCGAAGTCCACGTGATCAGCGAGCAGGAACGGGAACTGTTCGTCAAGGCGACGGAACCCGTCCGGAAGGCGTTTGAGACGAAGACGGGAGAAATCGGCAAGAAGCTGCTCGACATCTCCGCAGGGATCAAATAGAAGACCTGTTCGTTTTCGTGCGCGCGGGAGCGTCCTGTCGTCCCGCGCGCACGTCGTTTTGGAAAGGAGTGACACCATGTTCGTTCGATTTCGGCAGGCCGTGGAGCGGTGCAACACATTTCTTGGGTATCTGAGCGGCCTCGGCATACTTGTGATGGGAGTTATCCTCTTTTACGAGGTCGTCTGCCGGTACTTCTTCAACTCCCCGACAATCTGGGTGCAGGAAGTGGCGATTTATCTCTATATGTGGACGATGCTCGCGGGCAGTTCGTATGCGCTCCAAAAGGGAAAGCACGTCCGGATCGATCTCATTCTGGAACGTCTCTCGAAAAGGACGCAATCTTTCTTTGAAGCATGCACCAGCATCATAGGCGTGGGCTTTTCGGCGGTCGTGGCATGGCAGGGGTATCTGATGCTTGAATCCACCCTGAAATACGCCAAGGTGTCGGCGACGCCGCTGCGCGTTCCGCTGTGGATCCCGCAATCAGCGCTCTTTCTGGGATTTGGGCTGCTGACGCTCCAGTTCCTGATCATCGCAGTCGTCCGTTTCCAGGACGTTTTTTCCGCCCCTGAAGGAGGGATCGCGAAATGAGCAGCTTCTTCTTTGTCATCTTCCTCCTCCTGCTGATTCTCTTCGTCGGGCTTCCGGTGGCGTTCTCCCTCGGGACGACGTCGCTGCTGCTCGTCTTCCTCTATGCTCTCCCGATGAAGGTTGTCGGGTCCTCGATTTTTACGTCGCTCGACAGTTTCGTCGTCCTCTCGATTCCGCTCTACGTGCTCATGAGCCAGGTTCTGCTGGACGGTCGGGTCGGCGACGATTTGTTTGACGTCGCGAACGTCTGGGTGCGCCATCTTCCCGGAGGGCTGGCCATCGCAACGGTCTGCTCCTGCGCGTTCTTCGCCGCAATAACGGGATCCGGCGCCGCGACGGCCGCCACGATAGGCATGGTCGCCTACCCGGCGATGATCGAACGCGGATACGAAAAGAAGTTCACCCTGGGGCTTCTCGCTGCGGGGGGAACGCTTGGAATCCTGATCCCGCCCAGCATTCCGCTGATTCTCTACGGGTCGATCACGGAAGAATCCGTCGGAAAGCTCTTCATTGCGGGGATCGTCCCGGGGCTTGTCCTCACGGCGATCTTCATCGCGTACGCCGTCTACAAGAGCAAACGCGGAGGCTTCGTCCCCCTGCCGAAATCCGGGTGGGCCGAACGGCTCTCCATTACGCGCAAGAACCTTTGGGGCCTCTTCCTTCCGTTCCTGATCATCGGCGGCATCTATACGGGAGCGTTCACCCCGACGGAAGCGGCGGCGGTCGGTCTCGTCTACAGCCTTTTCGTCACGCTCGTCGTGTACCGGACGATCGGCCTGAAGGATCTGCCGTCCATTTGCGTCAAATCCATGATGACGTCCTCGATGATCGCCATGATCATCGCCTCGGCGGTGCTTTTCGGCCGGGTCATGACGATGCTGGAAATTCCCCAGAAGCTCACGGAGTTCGTCATCAGCAACAACTTCTCGCCGATGATGTTCATCATCGCGATGAACCTTCTCATGATGGTTCTCGGCTGCATCCTGGAAACGGTGTCGATCGTCCTGCTGACCATGCCGCTCGTGACGCCGATCCTGCATGCGCTGCACATCGATCCGATCTGGTACGGGATCATCCTGACCGTGAACATGACCATGGCGCTCATTACGCCGCCGGTCGGCATGAACCTGTACGTCATCAACGGCCTTCGGGATGACATTCACATGTCCGAAGTCATCACGGGCGTCTGGCCCTTCGTCCTCATCATCGGCGGCATGCTTGTCCTGACGATGCTCTTCCCGATAATGAGCACCTGGCTTCCGTCCGTCATGTAGGAAGCCCGGAGCCGAACGGGGCATTCTTCCCCCACGGGGGATAAGGAGGCAACACATTTTGGAAAAGAAAACGACGCTTTTGCGTCGACTCCTGCAACGCGATGACATCCTGATCGCGCCCGGCGTTCACGATCCTCTGGTCGCCAAGATCGTCGAGCGGGAAGGCTTCGAAGCCGTCTATATGACCGGGTACGGGACCACCGCAAGCCTGCTCGGGAAGCCGGATGTCGGGCTGCTCACGCTGACGGAGATGGCGGACAGGGCGGCCCGTCTGGCGGATGCCGTCGATATCCCCGTCATCGCGGACGCGGACACGGGGTACGGCAACGCCGTGAACGTGGCCCGGACAATCCGGGAGTACGAACGGGCCGGCGTCGCCTGCGTCCAGCTCGAAGACCAGGTCGCGCCGAAGAAATGCGGACACATGCTCGGACGGGAGATCATCCCGTTGCCGGAGATGGTCGGAAAGATCAGGGCCGCGTGCGATGCGAGGCGGGACGACGACCTGATGATCATGGCCCGTACGGACGCGCGCACGAACTTCGGAATCGACGCGGCCCTGGAGCGCGGGAAGGCGTTCGAGGAAGCGGGCGCGGATATCGTGTTCATCGAGTCTCCTGAGAATATCGACGAAATGCGGGCGATCACGTCCGCGTTCCGCGTTCCCGTCATCGCGAACATGGTCGAGCACGGCCGGACGCCCTTCCTGTCGGCGGCCGAGCTTCGGGAGATCGGCTTCGACCTGGGAATCTTCCCGGTCTCGTCGACGTATGTCATCGCCAAGGCGGTGACGGAACTGATGCGGACCCTGAAAAGGGACGGAACGACGAAGGCTGTCGTCGACCGGATGATCCCCTTCGGCGAGTTCAACGAACTGATCGGCCTTCCCGAAGTCCGGGACATGGAGAGACGCTACGCCACCGGGCGCGACGAAGACGTTCCGAAAGGACGATGAGCGGAATGCCGCAGCTCCGGAAAACGACGCAGTTCAGAAAGTTGCTTGAGCGACCGGGCGCCCTCGTCGCGCCCGGGGTGTACGATGCGCTGAGCGCCAGGATCTGCGAGATGGCCGGCTTTGAAGTCGTGCAGCACTCGGGGTACGGAACGGCGGCCGTTCTTCTGGCCCAGCCGGATGTCGGTCTGATCGGATTCGCCGAGATGTGCGCGCAGGTCCGGAACATCGCGCATGCGGTAGCTATTCCCGTTGTCGGCGATTCGGACAACGGATTCGGCAACGCGGTCAACGCGTTCTACACGGTTCGGGAGTACTGCCTCGCCGGGGCGGCCGGACTGTTCATTGAGGACCAGGTCGCCCCCAAGCGCTGCGGGCACATGGCCGGCAAGCAGGTCGTCTCCCTCGGGGAGATGCTCGGAAAACTGAAGGCCGCCCTGGACGCGCGGGACGGACTGGATCCGGATTTCGTGGTCATGTACCGGACGGACGCGCTCGCGGTCAACGGCCTGGACGACGCCATCGACCGCGCGAAAGCGGCCGTGGATGTCGGCGTCGATATGGTCTTTGTCGAGGCGCTTGAGACGAGGGCGCAGATGGAGCGCGTCGCCCGCGAGGTCCATGCGCCGCTGATGCTGAATCTCATCGAGGGGGGAAAGACGCCCCTCGTGACTGTAAAGGAAGCCGAGAGCATGGGATTCAAGTACATCGTCCCCGCTCTGACCTGCCTCTATGCCGCCGCGCGGGGCATGCTCGACGTCATGCGCGCGGTCCGCGAGGAGGGCGTCTCGGAGAAGTATCTCGACCGTCTCTGCGTTTTCAAGGATTTCGCGAAGATCGTCCGGCTCGAAGACATCCGGTCCAAAGAGGACACGTATCTTCCGAAGGACGTCCTGGAGTCGAAATACCACGGAAATACGCGCATCGTCGCCGAGTGATCGTTGCGAGGTCCATTTCCACCGGCATCGCCTGGAGGCGGTATAATCGGGTCGGTACGGAGCATTTCACTCTCTGAAAGGGGACGGATGCGGCAATGACGAAAACCATCAAGGCGAGGCTCCGGGAAGGACAGACGGTGATCGGGCCGTTCTTCGGAACCGGGTGTCCGGATTTTGTCGAAATCGCGGGGCTCGCGGGGTTCGATTTTCTGATCATCGACACGGAGCACGGACCGGGGAACCCGGAGTCCATCCAGCACCTGATCCGGGCGGCGGAACTCCGCGGCATCGCCCCGATCGTTCGCGTGACGTCCGCCGATTCGCAGACGATCCTGCGGACGCTCGATGTGGGCGCGGCCGGGGTTCAGGTTCCGCAGGTCAACGACGCGGAGTGCGCGCGGAACGTCGCGCGCTGGTCGAAGTACTTTCCGCTCGGCGTCCGCGGCGCGGCGATGCCGCGTTCGAGCAATTACGGCATGCGCGGACTCGACGAATATTTCCGGCAGGCCAACGAGGATACGCTCGTCATCGTCCACTGCGAGAACAGGGACGGGCTCGAACGGCTGCCGGAGATCGCCGGCGTCGAGGGGCTCGACGTGATCTTCGTGGGACCGTACGACCTCTCCCAGTCGATGGGCATCCCGGGGCAGATCTCGCACCCGGCGATGGTCGAGGCCGTCGAGCGGGCGCTCCGGATCACGCGCGACGCCGGGAAGATCCCCGGGATCTTCGTCACCTCGGTCGAGGAGGCGAAGCGCCGGATATCGCAGGGGTTCCGCTACATCGCCTACAGTATGGACATCCTGTTGTTCGCGAGCGTCTGCCGGGACGTCGTGAAGGCGTTGAAGTAGTTCCTGCGAGTCGCGCCTCTTGTCCCACGCCTTTTGAGATGAAACGAAGGCTTCCGGGAGTCAGCCGGAAGCCTTCGTCGTATGAGCGCGTCGCAT
>CAZVUT010000006.1:13933-29648 GCA_964630155.1 uncultured Synergistaceae bacterium | reverse complement strand
ACGGATCGGCTACCGGAGCGCCTTTACCGCCCGTTCGATCCGTTCGAGCCCTTCGCGCAGGAGCGCGCGGGGCGTCGCGATGTTCATTCGCGCGAATCCCTCGCCGCCCGTTCCGAACCAGTCGCCTCCGTCCATCGCGACCTTCGCTTCGTTCACGAAGAAGGCCTGCTGCTCTTTTGCGTTCATTTTGAGCGCGCGGCAGTCGAGGAACGGGATATAGGTCCCTTCCGGACGAACCAGGCGGATTTCGGGGATGTTCGTCTTCAGGAACGAGTCCAGAAACGCCAGGTTCCCCTGAAGGTACTCCATGAGTTCGCCGAGCCACGGCTCGCCCTTCCTGTACGCCGCCTCGCAGGCGAGCGTTCCGAACGTGTTTCCGCCGTCGATATGCAGGAAGGAGATCGTGTTCCGGTACCGTTCCCGCAGACGTTTGTCCGGGACGATGACCGCGGATGTCGAGAGGCCCGCGATGTTGAAGGTCTTGCTCGGCGCGATCGTCGTGAGCGAAATGGCCGCGGCCTTCTCCGAGAGGGAAGCGACCGGCGTGTGCTTCGCCCACGGGAAGACGATGTCGGAGTGGATTTCGTCCGCGACGATGAGGACGTTCCGTTCGGCGCAGAGGTCCACGATCCGGGAGAGTTCCTCTCTCGTCCATACGCGTCCGACGGGGTTGTGCGGCGAGCAGAGGAACATCATTGTCACGGACGGATCGAGCTTGCGCTCGAGATCGTCGAAGTCGATCTCGAAACGGTCTCCCGTGAAGCGGAGCGGGTTTTCGACGATCCGGCGTCCGCGTCCCCCGATGACGTCGAAGAACGGATAGTACACGGGAGGCTGGATGAGAACGCCGTCGCCCGGCTGCGTGTAGGTCAGGATCGCCATCGAGAGCGCCGGAACGACGCCGGGCGAGTGGCAGATCCAGTCAGGTTCGATCGTCCAGCCGAACCGTCGTCCGACCCATGAGACGATCGCCTCGTAATAGGGCGTCATCCGCTTCGTGTAGCCGTAGATTCCGTGTTCCACGCGCTCCCGGAGCGCCTCGTTCACCTCGGGCGGAGCCTTGAAGTCCATGTCGGCGACCCACATGGGCAGCAGGTCGTTCCGCCCGAAGAGCGGCGTCATCAGATCCCACTTCGAGCTGCACGTATTCGTTCGTTCGATGACGGTGTCGAAATCATATCGTCCCAAAAAAGTTCCTCTCCTCTCAAAAACACCTCGTATCCGTTTTTGGATCCACTGTGGATATACTACACCATCCCGAAAAAAGCGTTGCGGTTCTTCGGTCCCTTGTCCGCGAATCGGCTTCATGGTAGAGTGTGCTCTCACATGACACACAACATATAACGTTTTTGTTGGATAATTTAGACTGAATACGCTATTTATGGAAGGGTGGTTTTTCTTTGCGCTACCGTGACCGGTTTGTTCCGTTCTCCGTTTCCAGGGTCATTCAACCCCCGGTTTTGTCGGAGAATGCGGAGTGGCTTCTCGCCCAGCGCTACTTTTCGCTCCGCTACGACGAAACGATTGCGTCCGTTCGCCGGGAGAGCAGCTTTCACGAGTTCGCGCGCCGCGTCTCCCGGATCGTCGCCTCGGCGGAGTCGCTGTATCTCGATGCGGACGATCCGGCATCGCTCGAATGGCTCCGGACGCTCGAAGCCAACATGTACGCCGATCTGTGCATGCGCCGCTTCCTGTTCAACTCGCCATGCCTCTTCGGGGCCGGGGCCGGGCTGACCATTCAGCCCGAAATGGCCGCCCGGATTTATGGGGATCCCGAGACGCTGACGTTCGCGGATTACGCGCTGCTGCAGCAGTCGAAGACGAAGAACCAGCAGCTCTTCGCGTGTTTTGTCATCTCGGTCGGAGACAGCATCGAGGGGATATTCGATGCCGTGAAGGACGCTGCGGTGATCAGCAAGTTCGGCGGCGGCGTCGGCGGAAATTTCGGGAACCTGCGCGAACGGGGGTCGGAAATCAACGGCGGCGTCGGCGGCAAGGCCTCCGGGCCGATATCGTTCATGGAGACGTGGAACACGATGGGAGCGGTCGTCGTCCAGGGCGGTCGACGCCGCGCAGCTCTCATGGGAATGCTCTACGACGATCATCCCGATATTCTCGACTTCATCCGGAGCAAGGAAGAGGAAGGCAAATTCCCCTACTTCAACATCTCGGTCTGCCTTTCCGACGCGCTGATCCGTGCGGCCGGCTCCGGAGAGGGATTCGCGCTGCGCTCGCGGAAAGACGGCTCGGTCGTCCGGACGATCCCGGCGGCCGAACTCATGACGGCCATCTGTGAAAGCGCCTGGAAACGCGGCGATCCCGGCGTCTTTTTCATCGATCGGGCGAACGCCGACAATCTGCTCAAGATGGGGCCCGAATGGCGCATCGAGTCCACGAATCCCTGCGGTGAACAGCCGCTGCCCAATTACACGAGCTGCAACCTCGGCTCGATCAACGCGGACGCCTTCGTCGGCGCCGGGTTCGACGCCGCGGCGTTCGAGAACCAGGTCTTTCGTTCCATGTACTACCTGGACCTCGTGATCGACGCGTGTTCTTACCCGCTGCCGCGGATCGAGGACCGAACGAAGCGGATCCGTCCCGTCGGTCTCGGAATCATGGGACTCGCGGATGCTGCGATCCGCCTGCGGCTCCGGTACGGCGCGGAGGACTTCCTCTCGTTCTGCGACCGGCTTGCGTCCCTGATGTCGTCTGCCGCGCTGCAGGCGACCGTCGATATGGTCGACGAGATGGGCAAAGCGTCCTTCCCTGAGTCCGGGCTCGTTCGCGAACTGTTCGGGGCGTGGAGAACCGACGGGGGGAAAGAGCGGATTCCCGAAGAAATCCGTACGGAAAACCTTGCCGGACTGGTCGGTGCGATGCGCGGCGGGGACCGGATCCCCTACACGCTCGTCAACGCCGTCGAAGCGCTTGCGCGGCGATCTCCCGAAGACGCCGCGCGCGTGCTCCGGGCGCTCTTTGAAGGACAACTGCGCAACAGCCGCAGGCTTTCGATCGCGCCGACCGGGTCCATCTCAATGCTCATCGATGCGAGTCCCGGAGTGGAGCCGAATTTCGCATGGTCCTGGTCGCGCCGGATCGTCCGGACCGACGCCTCAGGCGCCGAAACCCGGGAGTTCTGGCACCGCCTGCTCTCCCCCGACCAGCGTGAAGAACTCAGGCGTTCGGGACGGATTTCGGACCCCGTCTTCGTCACGGCCTACGACATCGGCACGGAGGAACACGTCAGCGTCGTGGGACGTTTTGCGGCGCACGTCGACAGCGGCATCAGCAAGACCGTGAACCTCCCGAACGAGGCGACTGTGGAGGATGTTCGCGGCGTCTACGAGATGTGCTACCGCTTCGGCGCGAAAGGAATCACGATCTACCGCGACGGATCGCGCAATGACCAGCCCGTCGACGTGAAGGGCAAGCAGGAAACCGCGGGAAAGAAGCGGGAGGAGCAGGTTCCGCACACCAGCCGCGTCAAGGAACGCCCCGGAATGATCGTCTTCGGGAAGACGATCAAGGAACACACCCCGTGGGGGAGCGTCTACGTCACGCTGAACTTCGACGGGGACGAACCGTTTGAAGTTTTCGCGTCGATCGGCAAAAGCGGCTCCGAACTCAAGGCGATGACCGAGGCGCTCTCCCGTGCGATATCGATCGGCCTTCGGAGCGGCGGCAAGCTGGAGGACTTCATCGCGACGCTCAAGGGCCTCTCGGGCAAGGAGGCGTGGCTCTTCGACTCCGATGAGGAGCAGGTGGCGCGTTCCATTCCGGATGCGGTGGCGCTTCTTCTCGAGAAGCTGATCCGGCGAGAGGCCGTTCACGGTTCCGAAGACCGCGCGAAGAAGTGCCCCGAGTGCGACAGCCCGATGGAAATGGTCTCGGGCTGCGCCTACTGCTTCAGCTGCGGCTATTCGCCGTGCAAATGACACGATTGACAAGCGCCTGCTATCGCGTATAATTCTCTGGCGTTTATGATTCTTTGACAACTGAAAAATCTCTTATCGAGAGCGGCGGAGGGACTGGCCCGATGATGCCCGGCAACCTGCCTTCGGGCATGGTGCCAAAACCAGCGCCCCGAGCGGCGGATGATAAGAGGAAAGCGGCTGTATGCGAATGAAAGGCCCTTCCTCCGGAAGGGCCTTTTTTTGTGCTGCGTGTCGGAAACAATGCGTTTCCAGATTAAAGAAGGGGGTTATGACATATGGCGGAAAAGTTTCTGTTTACTTCGGAATCCGTGACGGAGGGCCACCCCGACAAGGTGGCCGATCAGATTTCCGACGGCGTCCTCGACGCGATCCTCAAGGACGACCCGAGGGGACGCGTGGCGTGTGAGGTGCTCGTGACGACCGGACTCGTGCTTGTCGCGGGCGAGATAACGACAAGCACCTACGTCGATATCCCGAAGCTCACACGGGACATCATCAAGGAAATCGGCTACACGCGCGCGAAGTACGGCTTCGACGGCGACACCTGCGCGGTCATCTCCGCGATCGACGAGCAGTCCGCGGACATCGCCCAGGGCGTGAACGCGGCGCTCGAGATCCGGAACCAGGCGGCGCATGAAGAGGAAATCGCGAAGACGGGCGCCGGGGACCAGGGAATGATGGTCGGGTACGCGTGCAACGAGACGCCCGAATTCCTGCCGATGCCCATCGCGCTTGCGCATCGTCTTGCGCGCAGGCTTGCGAAGGTGCGCAAGGAGGGAACCATCCCGTATCTCCGTCCCGATGGAAAAACCCAGGTCACGCTGGAGTATCAGAACGGAGAGGCCGTGCGCGCGGACACGATCATCGTTTCGACGCAGCATCATCCCGGCGCGACGGAGTCCCAGATCCGCGCCGACATCATCGAGCACGTCATCAACCCCGTCATCCCCGACTACCTCATGAAGGAAGACACGCGGATGCTCGTCAATCCGACGGGGCGCTTCGTCAAGGGAGGACCTATGGCGGACACCGGCCTCACGGGACGGAAGATCATCGTGGATACCTACGGCGGATGGGCTCCTCACGGCGGCGGCGCGTTTTCCGGCAAGGACCCCACGAAAGTGGACCGTTCCGGCGCCTACATGGCCCGGTACGTCGCCAAGAACGTCGTGGCGTCCGGCGCGGCCGACAAGTGCCAGATTCAGGTGGCGTACGCCATCGGCGTCGCCGAGCCGGTTTCGATCATGGTTGACACGTTCGGAACGGGAACGGTGTCGGACGAGCGGATCACCGAAATCATCCGGGAGCTTTTCGACTTCCGCCCCGGCGCGATCATCAGCCGGCTCGATCTACGGAAGCCGCAGTACCGTCGCGTTGCGGCCTACGGACACATGGGCCGGATCGATCTCGATCCGATGCCTTCGTGGGAGCTGACGGACATGGCGGAAGCCATCCGCAGGGCGGCGGCGAAGGCCTGAGATCCGGCCTCGCACGACGCACGCCGACGATATGATTCCTGAGCGAAGCCCCCGGTTTTTCCGGGGGCTTTTTCGTCGGATATGACGGCCGTTCTTGTGCGTGTGGTACAATTCCATCCGTAAAAACGAAACTCCGCAGGTGTTGCGAAGAGGAGGTGGGCCGTCAATGATATGGGCTTTCCGGTGACGCAATAGCGAGGCAATGCACGGGATGCATTCATCGCGAAAGACACTGTCGGCCGCCGGCCGGACGCTCGCACCGAACGGGATTTCTCTTCGCTCGTTTTTCCCCGCTTCGTTTCGCTGACCGTTCGTTTCCCTTCCGGCTTTCGTACGCTGACTGCCCTCCAGCCGCTCCGTCAGGGCTCAACCGACGTCGCCTTCGCTTTTTCCCGAAGGGCCGAACCCGCTTGCCGGGCGTATGCCCGTCTCGTTGCGTATTCCCGGAATGAATGGCGGTTCCTGTACGATCGAAGGTGAACCCGAAGCGGTCGGCTTCTGAACGACGCCGCGCCGCCGGCAGGAGGACGAGAATCATGAACGGAAGAATATCCGAAATTGTGGAGGAAATGCGACGCCATCTGAAAGACGGCGTCGTGGAAATCAAGGAACTCAGCGAAGCCGGCGTTCCCATTGTCGGAACGTATTGCACCTACATGCCGTGGGAAATAATCCATGCCGCAGGCGCCGTGAGCGTGAGCCTCTGCGCGAAGAGCGAAGAACCGATCGCAGCCGCGGAGGAACATCTGCCGCGCAACCTCTGTCCCCTCATCAAGGCCAGCTACGGCCATGCGCTCAAGGGAACCTGCCCGTATTTCCATTTCTGCGGGCTCATCATCGCCGAATCCACCTGCGACGGCAAAAAGAAGATGTACGAGCTGCTGGACAGGATCACTCCCGTTCATATGCTGGAAATCCCCCAGAGCGCCCATCGTCCTGAAGGGCTTGCCCAGATGAAGTCCGAGTTCATGCGGGTGCGGTCGAAAATGGAGGAGTTCACCGGACGGGAGATCGCCGATGAGCGGATCTCCGCCTCGATACGGCTGAAAAACCGCGAGCGCATCGCGCTCCGGAATCTCTGGGAGCTGTCCGCGTTCGACAACCCTCCGCTGAGCGGGCTCGAAATGCATCAGTTCACGGAGTACATGCAATACCATTTCGACAAGGAAAAATCGGTTCCGTGGCTCGAAAGGCAGGTCCGGGACATTCGCGCGGCCTGGGAAGCCGGTGATCGCCGCGAAACGGATGGACGTCCGCGGATTCTCGTGACCGGTTGCCCCGTCGGCGGAGTCGTCAAGGTGATCGAGGCCGTGGAAAACGCCGGAGGAACGATCGTCTGTTACGAGAACTGCGGAGGGCAGAAGGAACTGGGGTATTTGGTCGACGAGACGAAGGCTCCCATGGACGCCCTGGCGGAGAAATATCTGGCGATCGGCTGTTCCGTCATGAGCCCGAACAAAAACCGCATGGATTCGCTCGCGTCCCTCATTGACCGTTACAGGATCGACGGCGTCGTTGAGCTGACGCTGACGGCCTGCCATACCTACGCAGTGGAGGCCTTTACGGTTCGCAATCTCGTCCGTTCGCTCGGCAAGAGCTATGTCAACGTGGATACGGATTACTCGGAGAGCGACAGAGGCCAGCTCGCGACGCGCCTCGGCGCTTTTATGGAGATGCTGTGAGACGGCTGCGGAACGGTGAGGTGAGTGCGGAAGAAAATATCGAACAAAATAGGTGCGGACAGGGTGGAATCTGATGCCGGAGCGTCTTTTGCGTGCTTCGGCGTCTCGCCGGTCGTTTTTCGGGCCCCCCTGATGGCGTCCCATACGTGTTTCAACCTGAGAGGAGCGTAATCCGGATGAGGAAATTTCTGACAGCTCTCGTGATTCTGGGCCTTTTTGCAGGCTCGGCTTTCGCCGCCGACCTTCAGCAGAGCGGCAAGGGAATGAAGGTATGGTTCGACGCGGGCGGCGGCGTAGGAGAGGCCTATTCCACCATCGTCATCAACGGTGCGAAGCAGGCCGCGACGGATCTCGGCGTGGATCTCACGATCGTCTATTCCGACTGGAACGCAGAGAAGATGCTCGAGAACTTCAAGAACGGCCTCGCTGCAAAGCCCACGGGATATGTCGTGATGGGGCACCCCGGCGACGCAGCCTACGGACCGCTGATCGACGAAGCGTTCTCCAAAGGGATCATCGTCACAGCCGTCGATACGGAGCTTCCCGCGCTTCAGGCGAAATACCAGTCGAAGGGCTTCGGCTACATCGGCCCCGACGGGTGGAAGCAGGGAGAGGACATGGCGAAGGAGATTCTGCGCCGCAAGGAGTTCAAACCCGGCGACAAGGCGTTCGTATGGGGACTGAAGCGTCTGGAAAGCCGCGGACGTCGCGCCAGAGCCATGCTCAAGGTCTTCGAGGAGGCAAAACTGAAGGTCGACTATCTGGAAATCTCAGACGAAGTCAACAAGGATGTGTCTCTCGGAGCTCCGGTGCTTGCAGGATATCTGTCCGCCAACCCCGACTGTAAACTCATCGTCATCGATCACGGCGGACTGACGGGACAACTTGAGAACTTCCTCCGCGGAGCGGGCCTGAAGCCGGGCGCCGTCTACGCGACGGGTTTCAGCCTCAACCCCGCCACGGCTGCCTCCATCGAAAGCGGATATCTGAACCTGGTCTCGGAAGCCCAGCCGTATCTCATGGGCTACCTCGGCGTGCTGCAGATCGTCCAGACCGCAAAATACAAATTCGGCGGGCTTTCCGTCGATACGAGCGGCGGATACGTTTCGGCGGAAAACATCGCCGTCATCGCTCCTCTGGCGAAGTCCGGGATCCGCTAGAGATACCACGTCGAGTCGTCGATAACGCCGGAGTGCGGAAGATCCTCTTTCGCCGCGCTCCGGCGTCTTTTTTCGCATCCGGGAGGAATTCCATGGAAACTGCGGTACGAATGATCGGCATCGCAAAGTCTTTCGGAGCCGTCGACGCACTGACAGGCGTGACCCTTGAGCTGAAAAAGGGAGAGGTCCTGGCGCTTCTTGGCGACAATGGGGCCGGGAAATCCACGTTGATAAAGATTCTCTCCGGATTCCATCGTCCCGATCTCGGGGAAATGGAGATCGGCGGACGACGGATCGACTGGTCCCGATACGACGTCCGCCGGGCCAGGGAGATCGGGGTGGAAACGGTCTATCAGGAGAGATCTCTCGGGGAGCGGCAGCCTCTCTGGCGCAATGTCTTCGTGGGACGTCACCTCGTCAATGCCTTTGGAATGATTGACGTGAAGCGGGAGAAAGTCGAAACGATGAAGCTCCTCACCGAGATTGTCGGACTCCGGGGTGTGGGAATACACGCGGACGCGAGCGTGGCGACCCTTTCCGGCGGTGAGCGGCAGGGACTGGCGATTGCACGGGCAATGTACTTCGACGCGTCGATCATCATTCTCGACGAACCCACAACCGCGCTGGCCGTCGGGGAAGTCGAAAAGGTTCTGTCCTTCGTGGAGCGCATTCGGAAAGAAGGACGCTCGTGTATCTTCATCAGCCACGAACTGCCGCACGTCTATCGCATCGCCGATCGTTTCGCGCTGATGGAACACGGGAAGATCGACGCTGTTCTCGATCGGTCATCCGTAAGCCTTGACGGGCTGGTGCAGAGGCTTCTGCTGGCGGGGAACCGATGAAAACCGTGAGATGCCTCCTGACGCTCGCATGGGGGCGCTATCGGCGCCAGAGCATTGTAACCACGGCGCTTCTCGCGCTCTGGGGAGTTTTCGTGCTCGCGAGTCCGCAGACATTTCTCAGCGACCGGATATACCGTTCCTTCATGTCCACAATTCCGGTCGTGGCGGTTCTTTCCATGGGCGTCACGCTTCTGGTGATCGCCGGGGAGAGCGATCTGAGCTTTCCGTCCGTTGCGGCGGCCGGAGCCTATGTGTTCGCGGTCCTGTATTCCCGGAATGTCGCGTCGGCGCCGCTCGCATTCGGCGCGGCCATCGCCGCGGGGGCGGTCATGGGACTCCTGAACGGCTTTCTGGTCGTCAATATCGGCGTTCCGTCCATGATTACGACGATCGGCACGCAGTTTTTCTGGCGCGGCGCAATCCTGCTTCTCTGCGACGGTCTCGCCATTCCTCTGGCGTCGGTCCGGAACGAGTGGCTGCACCGCCTTTTCGTGGGACGCATCGGACCTTGGGAGATCCCCGCCCAGGCGATGTGGACCGTCTTGATAGCCGCGGCCCTGGCGGTCGTCCTGAACCGGAGCCGTTTCGGCGACGCAGTGTTGTTTTCCGGGGATAACCGCAAGACCGCCGCGATGATGGGGATTCGCGTCGACAGGGTGCGCGTCGGCGTATTCGTCATCGCGGGAATTCTCTCCGCCTTCGCCGGCGTTCTTTCGACGCTGGAACTGAACAACTGGTGGCCGACGATGGGGGAAGGGTACATGCTTCTGGTCTTCGCTTCGGTCTTCGTCGGCGGGACTTCGGCCTATGGAGGGGAAGGCACCATTTACGGAACCCTCATCGGTTCCATCATTATCGGCATCATCGAAGCGGGGATCATCAGCGCCGGGCTTGTGGGGTTCTGGACGCGCCTTGTCCACGGCCTGATCATTATCGCATCGGTTTCGGTCTACGCGGTTTTCGCACGGAAACGGCGTCCCGGCGGGGGAGCGCAGGAGTGAAAAAGAAACGGAGGCCCGTTCCGCGCGCGTATTCAGCGGAACGGGCCTCCGTTTCTTGCAAAGTCGATCCGGATCTTTCAGTGAATTGCGTACAGGAAGCCGTCCATGCTTCCGAAGAAGAGTGTTCCGTTGTCGAGCGCCGGAGCGGAAAGGATCTCGCGCCCCGTTGCGAAGGACCACTGGGATTTGCCCGTCCCCGCATTGAGCGCGAAAAGGATCCCCTGGTCGCTGCCGAAGAAGACGAGCCCGTCGGCGACGAGCGGCGTGGAATGAATCCCTCCCGGGGAGTTGAACGACCACATCGGGGCGCCGTTGCCGACGCTCAGCGAGACGAGATTTCCCGTCACCGTTCCGAGATAGATGCGGCCGCCGGAAATCGTCGCGGAAGTCGTGACAGATTCTCCCACGGAGGCCTTCCACAGCGGAACGACGCCCTTGATCCTGACGGCCTGGAGCATTCCGTCCCAACTGCCGAAGTAGACGACGCCGTCGGCCGTCGTCGGCTGTGTGTTGATGGGACCGCCCGAACCGCCGCCCCAAACCTTTTTGCCGGTCTTTGCGTTGATTGCGTGGAACAGGCCGTTATAGTCTCCGACATAGATCATCCCGTCCGCGTAAAGCGGTGAGGACCGCAGTTCCCGGCCGGTGTCGAACGACCAGACGAGGGCTCCGGACCGTGCGTTCAGCGCATAGACCTTGCCGTCGGCGCTGCAGAAGAAGACTTTCCCGTCCGCCGCGACCGGCGAAGCCCATATCGCGCCGGGCGTCGTTCCGGAGCCGGAACGGTATTCCCAGCGGATGGCGCCGTTCTGCGCGCTCAGGGCGAGGAGCGTCCCGTCCCGGCCGCCGATATAGACGGAGCCGTCCATGATCGCGGGAGCGCCGTTGATCGTGGCGCCGCTCTTGAACTTCCACATGAGCTGTCCGGTGGCGGCGTTCACGACGTGCAGCGTTCCCTCTCCGTCGCCGACGAATACCTTGCCGTCGGAGACGACCGGCGCGCCGGTGATCCCGAACCCCGCGTCGTATTGCCATTTGAGATCGCCCTTCCACGGCGCGCCGCCCGGCGCGGCAAGGGCCAGGCAGGGGAACGCGAGCGCAAGGATCAACGCGGAGAGAACGCTTTTCAGGGTATGTTTCAATGATCTCATCTCCTTTTTCGAGTTTATTGTATCCGACTATTCCTACAAAGGGCATCCTGCATAGTATACCGCGTAAACGGGTGAAGACGCGCACGCGCGCTCTCCGCGCGCCGTAACGGAATGAAGCGGACGGCGGAGAAACGCATATACCGGTTCCAAAGATAGCAAAGGTCGCGTGAAAGTACATACGTAAAATGACATGTAATGTACGGTGTTTTTAGTAAAAATCGACGCGATGACTTATTTGATTAAATTTTCCCTTCTTGCGAAATATACTGACGGATGGTACGATACGCAGACGGTATTTCCGGCGAACTTGTCAGACTTTTGTTCGAAGCCGGATCGACACTCCGTCCGACAGATTCGCCCCGTTTTTCCCGTGCCTGAAATTCGCTCTCAATCCGGAAGAAGGAGAAACTATGGAGGTGTTTGGCAAGACCATTCGAACGATTATTACCCGCCTGCGTGCGCTCTTTCGCGGAAGTGACCGGGCGCGGACATACGAGCGTGATGAGCTTCCCCTTCGATCGGAGTTGTTCAGCGTCGATCAGATGGAGCAACATGGAGGAACCCTCGCCCGCACGCACCGTTTGAAGGAAGGGCGTTCCGGGGATCGCCTTTTGACGCGGCTGTCCGAAAACGAAAGCGTCCTTCTTGAAGTTCACGGGCTTTTGGCGGAGGATGTCTCGCTTGATCGCCGGATTACTCCGGCGGGGGAGTGGTTGCTCGATAACTTCTATTTGATGGAGGAACAGATCAGGATGGCGCGGCGGCATTTGCCGAAGGGGTATGGACGTGAATTGCCCCGCCTCTCGACGGGTCCTTCGGCCGGCCTTCCGCGCGTGTATGACATAGCCCTGGAGACGATCTCGCATGGCGATGGTCGCGTGGATCCGGAAAACCTCTGCCGCTTCGTCACCGCCTATCAGTCGGTGACTCCCTTGAAACTGGGCGAACTCTGGGCCATTCCCATCATGTTGCGGCTTGCCCTGATCGAGAACCTCAGAAGGGTCTCCGTTCGGATCGCAACGGCCCGCGCCGGTCGCAACAGCGCCGACGACTGGGCCGATCGGATGACGGAGATGGCGGCGAAGGATCCGAAGAGTCTGATCCTCGTGATCGCCGACATGGCGCGCTCGAATCCTCCGATGGAGAGTTCGTTCGTCGCGGAGCTTACTCGTCGTCTGCAGGGCCAGGGGCCTTCGCTGGCGCTGCCGCTCACCTGGATCGAACAGCGCCTGGCCGAGACGGGCCGGACGATCGAACAGCGTGTGCGCTCGGAAAACCAGCGACAGGCCGCCGATCAACTCTCGATGAGCAACAGTATCGGCAGTCTCCGTTTTCTCGGAGCGACGGACTGGCGCGAATTTGTCGAGACAATGAGCGTCGTCGAGAAAACACTGGGCGAAGACCCATGCGGCGCGTACAAGGGGATGGATTTTGCCACCCGTGATCGCTATCGCCACGCCGTGGAGAAGATCGCGAAGCGCGGCTCCTGCTCCGAAGGCGAGGCGGCGCGTGCAGCGATCGGATTGGCTTTCGACGGCGCGGAGCGGAAAGAGGACGACCGCGCGGCGCATGTGGGATTCTATCTGATGGGCGGGGGATTGGCGAGCCTCGAACGGCTGGTCGGGAGGCGCCTTTCGATCATCGGACTTCTGCGGAAGATCGGCCGCAGCTCTCCCCTGTCGCTGTATTGCGGAAGCATCCTGCTGATGACGGTCCTTCTTGCGGGAGGCTTTGCGGTGAAAGCGCACGCCGAGGGTTTGGGAAAGACGGCGTTGGTGCTGTTCGGACTGCTGTCGCTTTTCTGCGCCGCGCACCTGGCGGTGGCGCTGACGAACCTGCTGGTGACATTGTCGGTGGCGCCCCGTCCCTTGCCGCGCATGGATTTCTCCAGGGGAATTCCGCCCGGATTCAGGACTCTGGTCGTGGTCCCGACGATGCTTACAGGGACGCAGAACATCGAGGAACTGATCGAGGCGATGGAGGTTCGTTTCCTGGCGAATCGGGACGACAGTCTCCACTTCGCTCTGCTTACGGATTTTCGCGACGCCGCCGAAGAAACGCTTCCGGAGGACGAACCGCTTCTCCAGCTCGTTCGGCGAAGAATCGAAGAGTTGAACGGGAAATACGCGAGTCGGAAAGGGGACATTTTCTTTCTGTTTCATCGCCCTCGCCAGTGGAACCCGGGGGAGCGGACCTGGATGGGGTACGAACGCAAGCGCGGCAAGCTCGCCGATCTGAACGGCTTTTTGCGCGGCGAGATTCTGACACGCAATGCCTTCTCGCTCGTCGTCGGCGATACGGCCGTCTTGCGGGACGTGAAATACGTCATCACCCTGGATACCGATACGCAATTGCCGCGCGATGCCGCGCGACAATTTGTGGGCGCCATGGCGCACCCGCTCAATCGCGCCCGCTACGACCAAAAACGACAGCGGGTCGTCGCCGGGTATGGCATCCTTCAGCCGCGGGTGGAGGAGAGCCTTCCGGGCTCCAACCGTTCATGGTATGCGCGGATGTGCGCCGGAGAACCGGGAATCGATCCCTACACGCGCGCTGTTTCCGATGTGTATCAGGATCTGTTCGGCGAGGGGTCGTTCATCGGCAAGGGAATCTATGAGATCGACGCTTTCGAACGGGCGCTGGGGGGACGTTTTCCCGAGAACCGGATCCTCAGCCATGATCTTCTGGAAGGGTGTTACGCCCGTGCAGGGCTTTTGAGCGACGTGCAACTGTTCGAGGAGTATCCCTCACGCTACAGCGCGGACGTGAGCCGCCGCCGTCGATGGATTCGCGGCGACTGGCAGATCGCGCAATGGGTGATGCCGTACGTTCCCGGTTCCGATGCGGGGTTGCGGAAGAATCCGCTTTCGATGCTGTCCCGATGGAAGATCTTTGACAACCTTCGGCGCAGCCTGACTGCGCCCGCGCTGACGCTGCTGCTGTTGTCGGGCTGGATCATCTCTCCCTCAGGATGGTTCTGGACCCTCGCTGTGATCGGCATCGTCCTGTCGCCTTCCCTGATATCCCCGATCCTGAATGTGTTTCAAAAGCCCGGAGATGTGACGCCCCGACAACACCTCGCGTCCGTCATGCGTTCGGCCTTCCGGCAGCTTGTTCCGGCCGCATTCACGCTTGCGTGTCTGCCGTACGAAGCCTACTTCAGCCTTGATGCGGTGCTTCGAACCTGTTGGCGAATGCTGGTGACGCACGAGCAGTTGCTCCAGTGGAATCCATCGGGAGCCCCGGTCCGCGACCGCGACTCCGGCTTCATCGCCTCGTGCAGGGAGATGTGGTTCGCGCCGCTCATTGCCGCGGCCGCGACGGTTGTCCTTGCGGCGACGCACCCGGCCGTACTGCTCGTCGCAGCGCCCGTACTGGGACTCTGGTTCGCTTCCCCGGCCATCGCATGGTGGATCAGTCTGCCTCGCGTCCGTCGCGAAGCGCGCCTGACGACGAACCAGATTCGATTCCTGCGAAAGCTTTCCCGGAAAACTTGGGCGTTTTTCGAGACATTCGTCGGCCCGGAAGATCATTGGCTTCCGCCGGATAACCATCAGGAACACCCCGTCGCAGTGACAGCCCACCGCACATCTCCGACCAACATGGGGCTTGCGCTGCTGGCGAACCTGTGCGCGTACGACTTCGGGACCATTTCCGCCGGACGACTCATCGATCGCACGGCCAACACGCTCCGCACAATGGAAGGACTGGAACGATACCGCGGTCACTTTTTCAACTGGTACGACACACACACCCTGAAACCATTGCCGCCTTTGTACATTTCGTCCGTTGACAGCGGGAACCTCGCGGGGCATTTGCTGACATTGCGGCCGGGACTGCTCGAACTGCCGGATCATGGAATCCTCAATCCGCGACTCATTGATGCCATGGGCGACACGCTCGAAATCCTCGCGGATGCCGCCGCCGCAGCTCTTGAAGCCGATATCCGGGCCCGGCTTGAACGGCTTCGCGGGGAACTGGAATCCGCATCCCGTTCCCTGCCCGCAACGCTTGTGGCCTGGAGGTCGTTCCTCGAACGCCTGGCGACGTCCGCCGCGGTCATAGCCGCCACGGCGGGCGCCGCGGATGCAGACCCGGGGAGTCAGTTGAACTGGTGGGCGCGAGCGTTCGCCGGACAATGCCGGGATGCGCTCGACGAACTGGCGTCGCTCGTTCCCTGGACGGGACTCTTCTCATCTTCCGACGATGTCGGGGACGCTTTCTTTCCTGACGGAATCCCGACCCTGAGCGAACTGGCGCAACAGGAAAAAATCCTGCCGATGATCGAGCGGCGACTCGCTTCCGCCGCAACGTCGGTGGAAAAGATCCGCATCGGCGAACTCGGTCGTCTGGTCACCGAAGGCGGCCGGAACGCAAGGGCGCGGATCGCCGCGATACGGGAGCTTGCCATGCAATGCGACGCGCTCGCCCGGATGGAATATGACTTCCTCTATGACGAATCCCGC
>CAZVUT010000006.1:0-13833 GCA_964630155.1 uncultured Synergistaceae bacterium | reverse complement strand
TATGACGAATCCCGCCATCTTCTGGCGATAGGCTACAACGTCGGAGAGCAACGGAGGGACGCAAGCTTTTATGACCTTCTGGCTTCGGAGGCCCGGCTTTCCAGTTTCGTGGCGATCGCACAGGGAAAACTGCCGCAGGAGAGCTGGTTCGCTCTGGGTCGTTTATTGACGATCGCCGGCGGAGAACCGGTGCTGCTTTCGTGGAGCGGTTCCATGTTCGAATACCTGATGCCGCTCCTCGTAATGCCGGCGTACGAACGCACGCTGCTTGACCAGACATACAGGGCTGCCGTGGCCCGGCAGATCGGGTACGGGCAAAAACGCGACGTGCCGTGGGGCATTTCGGAATGCGGATACAACGCCATCGATGCGCACCTCAACTACCAGTATCGCGCTTTTGGCGTCCCCGGCCTGGGACTCAAACGCGGACTCGCGGAGGATCTCGTGATCGCTCCGTACGCTTCGGCGCTGGCGCTGATGGTGCTCCCCGAGGAGGCGTGCCGGAATCTCGAGCGGCTCGCAGGCGAAGGGTTGGAAGCCAGGTATGGATTCTATGAAGCGATCGACTACACTCCGTCGCGTTTGCCGCGGGGGCAATCGAGCGCCATTGTCCGGTCCTTCATGGCGCATCACCAGGGCATGAGTTTCCTGTCGCTGGCTCACGTGTTGCTGGACCGGCCGATGCAGAGGCGGTTCGAGTCGGATCCCCTGTTTCAGGCGACCACGCTGTTGCTTCAGGAGCGAATCCCAGGTGTTGCGGCGTTGTATGCGCATACGACCGAACTCTCCGAGCACTTGATGGCGCCCAGCGCCCCGCCGGTGCGCGTTTTCGACAGTCCCGACACGCCGAAACCGGAGGTGCAGTTGCTCTCGAACGGCAGGTATCACGTGATGGTCAACAATGCCGGCGGCGGCTACAGCCGATGGAAAGACCTCGCGGTCACCCGCTGGCGAGAAGACGGCGCCTGCGACAACCGGGGCACATTCTGCTACATCCGCGACGCGGACGACGGGGAGTTCTGGTCGACGGCATATCAGCCGACGCTCAAACGGCTCGAGCGCTTCAAGGCGATTTTCTCGGAAGGGCGAGTCGAGTTTCGCGGCCGTCATCACGGTTTTGAAACCCATACGGAGATCTCCGTATCGCCCGAGGACGACATAGAATTGCGTCGCATCCGCATTACGAACCGTTCGCGGAAGCGCCGGACGATAGAGGTGACCAGTTACGCGGAGGTGGTCCTGGCCCCGCCTGTTTCGGACGCGCTCCACCCGGCGTTCAGCAATCTTTTCGTGCAGACCGCCATCGTCCGCTCGCATCGGGGGATCCTCTGCACCCGAAGGCCCCGTTCCGAAGGGGACGAGGCGCCCTGGATGCTGCATATGATGACCGTTCACGGAGGGGAGACCGGAGACGTTTCCTTTGAAACCGATCGCATGCGTTTCATCGGCCGCGGGAACACCGTCGCCGATCCGCAGGCGATGACGGCGAACACATCGCTGAATGCGGGAGCTCTTTCCGACAGCGAAGGATCCGTTCTCGATCCGATTGTCGCCATCCGTTACCGGATCACTCTCGATCCGGAAGAATCGACGACCGTGAACATTGTGTCCGGTATCGGCGAAACGCGCGACGCCGTCCTGGGCCTGATGGAAAAATACCAGGACCGGCGGCTCGCCGATCGCGTCTTCGATCTGGCGTGGACACACGGGCAGATTCTGCTGCGTCAGCTCAATGTCTCGGAGGCCGATGCGCAGCTCTATGCATCCCTTGCCGGTTCGGTCATCTACGCCAACGCGTCAATGCGGGCCGACCCGGGAATCATCATAAAGAACCGTCGGGGGCAATCCGGTCTTTGGGGGCACGCCATCTCCGGCGATCTGCCGATCGTTCTGCTGCGGATTGAAGATCCGGCGAATATCGACCTGGCGGGCCAGCTTGTGCAGGCGCATGCGTACTGGCGTCTGAAAGGACTGTCGGTCGACCTGGTGATATGGAACGAAGACCACGCGGGGTATCGCCAACTCCTTCATGACCGGATCGTGGGGCTCATCGCTGCGGGCATCGAAGCCAACGCGACCGACCGGCCGGGCGGAATCTTCGTGCGTCCCGCGGACCAACTGGCGGAGGAGGACCGCGTTCTCATCCAGACAGTCGCCCGCGTCGTCATCACCGACCGGCGGGGAGATCTGGCGGAACAGATCAAAGGTCGCAGTTTCGTGGAAGCGGCAGCGCCTCTTCTTGTCCCGACGCGAGTCCGGCGCTCCGAGGCCCGGGCAGCCGTTCCGCTGCCGCGCGACGACCTGATGTTCTACAACGGACTGGGCGGATTCACGCCGGATGGTCGCGAGTACGTCATTACCACCGCTCCCGGGCAGGTGACTCCGGCGCCCTGGGTGAACGTGCTCGCCAACCCGGACTTCGGAACGGTCGTTTCGGAAAGCGGCCTTGCGTATACGTGGAGCGAGAACGCCCATGAGTTCCGCCTCACGCCATGGGAGAACGATCCCGTGAGCGATTCGAGGGGGGAGGCTGCGTACCTCCGGGATGAGGAGAGCGGCGACTTCTGGTCGCCTGCGCCGCTGCCGTGTCGCGGGGCTGCGCCGTACGCCACCCGTCACGGATTCGGCTACAGCGTCTTTGAGCATACGGAGCGCGGAATCCGTTCCGAGATGTGGGTGTACGTGGCCCCCGACGCGGCGGTCAAATTTACGGTGCTCCGGGTGCGCAACGAGTCGGGACGTCCCCGCCGGCTCTCCGCCACGGGGTACGTGGAATGGGTGCTTGGCGACCTGCGTCCGAAAACGGCCATGCACGTCGCCACGGAGATCGATCCCGGCAGCGGCGCGATCTTCGCGCGCAATCCGTACAACATGGAGTTTCGCGGCCGGACCGCGTTTTTCGACGTTGACGATTCGGCTCGGACGGTCAGCGGCGACCGGACTGAATTTCTGGGACGCAACGGTTCGATTTCGGCACCCGCGGCGATGGAACGCGCGCATCTTTCCGGCAGGGTGGGCGTCGCACTGGATCCCTGCGCCGCAATACGGGTGGGCTTCGATCTGGACGAAGGGCAGGAATACGAGATCATTTTCCGGCTCGGTGTCGGTCGGGACGCCGAGGATGCAGCATCTCTGGTCAATCGGTTCCGGGGATCGGCCGCCGCGCGCAACGTGCTCGATGCGGTGTGGCGGTACTGGACGCGTACGCTTGGCGCGGTCCAGGTGGAAACGCCCGACCGGGCGCTCAACGTGCTTGCCAACGGCTGGCTGCTGTACCAGACCCTGTCGTGCAGACTCCGGGCGCGAAGCGCGACGTACCAGTCCGGCGGAGCGTTCGGTTTCCGCGATCAATTGCAGGATGTGATGGCTCTTATGTACACGGAACCGCGCCTCGTGCGCGAGCATCTTCTCCTGTGCGCGAGCCGGCAGTTTCCGGAAGGAGACGTCCAGCACTGGTGGCACCCGCCAACGGGGCGGGGCGTGCGCACGCACTGTTCGGACGATTTTCTCTGGCTTCCGTTCGCGACGTGTCGCTACGTCCTCTCGACGGGGGATGCCGGCGTGCTTGACGAGCAGGTTCCGTTCATCCTGGGCCGCCCGGTCAATGCGGATGAAGATTCGTATTACGATTTGCCGGGGTGCTCCGAAGAGCGTGCGAGTCTTTACGAACACTGCGTCCGGGCGATTGTGAACGGTTTCAGAACCGGAGATCACGGCCTGCCGCTTATGGGTTCCGGCGACTGGAACGACGGCATGAATCTGGTCGGCGAACAGGGAAAGGGCGAAAGCGTGTGGCTGGGATTTTTCCTGTATGACGTTCTCATGCGTTTCACGGAACTTGCCGGCAGTCGGGGGGACGTGACGTTCGCGGGGCGGTGCGCGGAAGAGGCGGAGGCGTTGCGCCGCAATATCGAGGAGCACGGCTGGGATGGCAGGTGGTATCTCCGCGCCTATTTCGACGACGGATCCACTCTTGGATCGTCCGTCAACGCCGAATGCCGGATCGATTCGATCGCGCAAAGCTGGTCCGTCCTTTCGGGCGCAGGAGATCCCGTGCGTTCCCGCATGGCCATGGAAGCGACGGATGAACACCTCGTTCGCCGCGAACACGGGCTGATCCAGCTTCTGGATCCGCCCTTCGACACGTCCATGCCGAATCCGGGCTACATCAAGGGATATGTTCCCGGTGTGCGGGAGAACGGCGGGCAGTACACGCACGCCGCCATCTGGGCGGCGATGGCTTTCGCCCGTCTCGGAGACAGCCGGCGCGCGTGGGAGCTCTTCACCATGATCAACCCGGTGAACCATTCCCGGTCCGCCCGGGAGACTGCGATCTACAAAGTGGAGCCATATGTCGTCGCCGCCGACGTATACGCGGCGCCGCAGCACGTCGGTTGCGGCGGATGGTCGTGGTATACGGGTTCGGCCGCCTGGATGTACCGGCTGATCGTGGAATCGCTCCTGGGGTTGCGGCTCGAAGGGGACAAGCTGCGCTTGGCGCCGTGCCTCCCTGCCGACTGGGAGAGATTTGCGATGCGCTATCGCTATCGGGAGACGCTCTATCACATTGCGGTCGTGCAGGCATTCGCGGAAAGCGGCGATGTGTCCGTGATCGTTGACGGCGCCGGGCAACCCGAGGCGTGCGTTGCTCTTGTCGACGACGGTGCGGAACATCGGGTCGACGTGAACGTTTTCGTCCGAAAGAACACATGCGATCCGTCGAAAGAACATCCGCATCCGAGTGCTGTATAATACTCCATTGTGAACGTTATACCCGAACGAGGTGTCCCAGGATGAAAATCGCCCAGCTCATTTCAACGCGCCGCTGGTTTGAATCGTACGTCGGCGGCTTCGCGGACGAGTCCGGAAAACTGGTTCCGCTCATGCGTGTGAAGAAGGAGCACAGCCTTCGCGTCGAGACGAACGTCGCCTGCATCGCGCGTTCCCTCCACTGGGATGATGCGAGGATTCGCCTTGCGGACGCCGTCGGACTTCTGCACGACGTCGGACGGTTCGGCCAGTTTCGCGATTACGGAACCTATTACGACGGCGACTCGATCGATCACGGCGACGCGGGGGCGGAAACGCTCGCGGGCGCCTTCCCGTGGGGGGATGTCGACGCTCCGGTCCGGGGAATCATAATCGATGCGGTCCGGCATCACAACAAAAAAACGCTCCCATCCGACCTCGCCACGGGAAGCCTGCCCTTCGCGCGGATCGTTCGCGACGGGGACAAACTGGATGTCTACCAGCTCGTACAGGGCTACGTCCGGGACGGGAGGATCGGGGATCTCCTCCCGCGCGTCCGGGCCGACGGCCCCCTCTCGCCCGCTCTGTGCGACGAGGTGCGCGCGAATGGAGCCGCGAGCTATGCTTCGGTCCGTTCGCTCGCGGATTTTCTTCTCGTTCAGCTGACCTGGGCGCTTGACTTGAACTATTCCCCGTCCTTCGATATGCTTCGGGAACGGGGGTACGTCGAGTGGATCGAGGGGCGCCTGCCCCGCGACGGAGAGACCCGGTCTCTTTTGAAGGATCTCGAAGAACGGATTCGCTGGCGCAGGACATCGCTCCCGGAGTGACTGAAGAAAAAAAGAGAGCGAAGGATCCCCGGAAAAGGGATGCTTCGCTCTCTTTTATCTTCGTGCGTCGCCTACAGGGCTTTGCCCATACGTCTCGACACCAGTTCGATGACGGTCCCGTCGACGTCCTTCATGGCCTTGAAGCTGATATCCGCTACGTTCTGGACCGTCTTTTCTATCGTATCGTCGACAACCCCCTGCGGGTCGAGATTTCTGTCGTTCATCGCGAGAAGCGTCGCGTGGTAGGCCTCGAGCGCGCCCGTGCCGACCTTGAGCGCGCATGTGTCCTTTGCGCCGTCGCAGAGCATGCCGACGAGGTTTCCGAGAATGATCGACATGGCCTTCACCGCCCGCTGAACGTCTCCGGTGAGAAGGTAGGTCATCCCGGCCGCGGCGCCGGCGCCGGCTGCGACCGTGCATCCGCAGATCGGGCTCAGGCGCCCGGTGCGGCTTTTGATGAAGCTTGTGGAAAGATGGCTGAAAGCGACGGCTTTCGCTATTTCCTCACGGGTTTTTCCCTTGTCCTTTCCGAGAATCGCCACGGGGAGGATCGCGGTGACGCCGTGGTTGCCGCTGCCCGCGCTGCTCATGACGGGCATCGGGGCTCCGGACATTCGGGCGTCCGCAGCCGCCGCGGAAAAGGCTTTTATTTTGAGTCCCAGGTCGCCGATTTCGAGACCGCCGGCGTTTCGGATGGTCTTGCCGATTTCGAGGCCGGACCTGTGATGATCGTCAAATCCATATTCGGCGATGGCGAGGTTCATATCCACGCCGTTCATGACGTAGTCCACGTCCGCCTGGTCCATGTCATCGACCATGCGCACGAGGGTCGTGTATTTCATTCCGGCGATCTGTTCCGATATCGCCGGTTCCTTCGGCTTCGAGACGTCTGCCGGACTCGTCGCTTCAAAGGTCGTCGCTCCGTTTTTCATGACCTTTTTGATGGACGTGTGGGATCCGTCGATGATGCAGACGGCGTTTCCGTTTTCGGTGACTATTTCGGCCTCGACGTATACGCCGTGCCTGTCGGAGAGAGCCGTTACGAGGACAATGCCGTCGGAGGCCATCTTCTTCGCGCGGAGCGCGTCGTCCGGAGTGCAGTCCCGGAGGACTTCGAGACCGTAGGAGGAAACCCCTCTCAGAGCGCCGAGCGCCGCCGCTATCGCGTTTCCCTTGAGCCCTTCGGTTCCCGGTATGCCGACCGCGACGCCGTTTTTATAGATGCTGTCGCTGACGACAACGTGAATGGACCGGATGTCCGATCCGCCGATCTCCTCTTTTGCCCGTGCGACCGCCAGCGCGACCGCGCCGGGCTCGGTACACCCAAGCGCCGGTTTGACTTCGGACCGAAGAAATTCTCTTATTGTGAACACCGTTTTCCCCTCCTCTGGTTCGGGGAGCAGTTTCCCCCATGTATTTCAGGAATCAATTGTAGCAGATCGGTAGTTTCCCTTGCACCACAGTCCCGTTATAGGCTAGAATAATCCGGTTTTATAATGAAATAGACCATTTACGTCGAGGAGAGGGATTCAGTGACTATAGAACGACCGGTGTTGCGACTGGGCAAGTACCAGCCGAAGTATCCCCTGATTCAGGGTGGGATGGGCGTCG
Source organism: uncultured Synergistaceae bacterium (assembly GCA_964630155.1). Taxonomy (GTDB): domain Bacteria; phylum Synergistota; class Synergistia; order Synergistales; family Aminobacteriaceae; genus CALFXN01. The sequence goes on along the minus strand of CAZVUT010000006.1, from coordinate 6,643 downwards.
CCATCTCCGGGCCATCCCTGGCGGGGCATGTCGCCCTGTGCGGCGGTATCGGGACCATCGCGAGCGTCGGACTTGCCTGTAACCACCCGATGTACAACGGACGGAACTATTTTGAGGCGAACAAGGTCGCCATTGTCGACGCGCTGAAAAGCGCGCGCGCGATCGCTCCGGAGGGCGTCATCGCCATCAACTGCATGGTGGCCCTGACGGACTACGAACAGCATATCCGCGCCGCCTGCGAGGGAGGGGTCGACGTCATCATCTCCGGGGCCGGACTTCCTCTTCGTCTTCCGGAGTATTCAAAGGAATACCCCGACGTGGCTCTCGTGCCCATCGTCAGTTCGACGAAGGCGGCAAGCCTCATCCTGCGGCGATGGGAAAAACTCTACGGGCGGCTTCCCGATGGATTTGTCGTCGAGACGCCCCTGTACGCGGGCGGACATCTCGGGGTCACGAAGATTGATCAGGTTGACGCCCCCGAATTTTCGCTGGAGACGGTCGTGCCGGAACTGGTTCAGTATCTTGCGGACGGCGGATTCGACATCCCCGTGGTGGCTGCGGGCGGGATCTGGGATCGCGGGGATATGGAACATGCGTTCTCGCTCGGCGCGCGAGGCGTCCAGATGGGCACGCGCTTTGCCTGCACCGTCGAAGGGGACGCCTCCGAACGCTTCAAACAGGCGTTCATCGACGCGAAGGAAGAAGATGTGGTCATCATCCAGAGTCCTGCGGGACTTCCGGGGCGGGCCCTGCGGAACCCGTTCATCGATCAGTACCTGAAGGGGCACGTGGAGAGCAAGCCGTGTATCGCGAACTGCCTGACCCATTGCCGGTACCGGAACGAGCGGGAAACATTCTGCATCGCGCAGGCGCTCGTCGACGCCTTCCAGGGGCGCTGGGACACCGGACTTTTCTTCTGCGGGTCCAACGTGACCCGGGTCACGAAGCAGGACAGGGTTCCGGACATCATCGCGGAACTGTTCCCCGAAGTGGGAGCGGCGGCGGAATAGAACAGCGGGAGGCGGGGGAGATCCCGCCTCCATTCGTACTGTGGGGAGGCGACTGCGCATGATGTTCCGGCGGACGGTTCTTGTGCGCCTGATTTTGCTTGTCTCGTTTTTCTCCCTTTTTGCTTTCGTTGCGGAGAGCGCCGGAGCCGGGATCTCTCCCGACGCATCAACCACACCGCCGCCCGCAAAGACCGCTGCGCAAGCGCAAGCCGGAGATCCGGCGCAGGCGTTCGCCCCCGAAGCGATACGGGCGCGTTTGGAGGAACTCCAGAAGCTTCTGGACGCCCTGAACGCATCGACCCCCGAGAAGGAAACGGTCTCCGAGGACCTGTATTCGCGGCGACTGTCCGCACTGGGGACGCTCCAGAGTCTCTACGGGCGCCTCGCGTCCCAGCTTGAGCTTCTCGAAAAGACGAAGAAGGAACTGGAACAGATCAAGGCGCAGAACGAGACGCAGCCGGTTGTGGACGGCAGGCCGCCATACGCGCTTTCCGCAGCGGACGGCGTCCAGGACAGGATTGACGATCTGAAGCTCCGGAAGGCTTCAGTCGCCGCGGCGTCGTCATATATCGGCGCTTCTCTCGAATCCCTTCGCGAACAGATCCGGAAGGGCGAACTCTCGCTGCATGGGGCGAATTCGTCCGCCGCCGCCTCTCCGTCCGAAGCCTGGGAATACGCGCTCGCACGGGAAGGAGTCGAGAGCCTGCGCGTGGACGCGGCGCTGAAGATCACGATTCGGGACATCGCGAAGCTCCGGACGGAAATCATCGACCTCTCGCTCAACAGACAGAATGTCATTCTCGAGAAGATCAAAAAGGAGCTTGCCTTCAGCCAGGAGGATCTCGACAGACAGGTTTCGCTGCTTCAGTCGAGAATCGACGAAGTCCGGGCGTCGCTGCCGAAGATGCAGGAAGAGCGGATAAGGGCCGAACGGCTGCTTTTCAAGGCGCAGAGCGACCTGGAAAGCGCGAGGGACGACAGGAAAAAGAAGCCGGCGCAGTCCGTCGTCGCGGAAAGGGACGCGTGGTTCTCCTACTGGCAGGGGAAAGTGGACCGGTCCGAGCAGGAGGTGCTCTTTCTCGCCGAAGCGCAGCAAATCTGGCGAAGCCGCTATGCGATCCTGAACGACGACCTGAAGAGCGGAGAGGTCTGGAAGATCCGCGGCGACGCGCAAGCCAGGCTCAAGGGATTCGAGACGATGCTCGTGTCCGTCCAGAACGATCAGTCGAGGACCAACGCCGCCATTGTCGCCGCGAGAAAGGAAATCGAAGGCGTTTCGGAGGACAGGGATATTACGGCGCATTCCCGGTCGCGCCGGGACGGCCTCACGCAGACGGCCGAGGATCTGGTGAACTACGCGTCGCGAATGACCATCGTCTTTACGCTCAACACGCGGCTTCTTTCCGAGATTGACGATACGCTCAACGCGTTGCGCCTTGCGGAACGCGTCACCAGCATGGGGAAGGAAAAGATCCTGGGATTCCTGAACGCCCGTCTCTGGAGCGACGACGGATACGACATCACCGTGCTCAAACTCATCGTTTCGATCGTTCTCTTCGTCTTCGGATTCACGGCGAGCCGGAGCATCTCCTCCGGGTTCCGGCGTTTCGTGCTGGATCGCTTCGAACTCGACCCGACGAAGTCGATGATGATTCAGAGCATTTTCTTTGTCTTCCTGATCTTCGTCTTCCTCATGGTGGCGCTTGACATCATCAACGTCCCGATAACGGCCTTTGCGTTCATTGGAGGCGCCCTGGCCCTCGGCATCGGCGTCGGCGCACAGGATCTTTTCAAGAATCTGATCAGCGGCTTTATCCTGATGTTCTCCAAACCCTTCCGGATCAACGACGTCATCGAAGTTGACGGCGTCACGGCGACGGTCGGGGAGATCGGGGCGCGTTCGACAAACATCAAGACGTTCGATAATGTCGATGTCGTTGTCCCGAACAGTTACTTTCTCGACCACAAGATAACGAACTGGACCCTCACCGATCAGAAAATCCGGCTGAAGATCACCGTCGGCGTCGCGTACGGATCGGACGCGCGAGAGGTCGAACGCCTGCTTGTGCTTGCCGCGTCGGAGCACAGCCGGGTGCTCAAGAATCCCGATCCCTTCGTGATCTTCCAGAACTTCGGCCAGAGTGCGCTCGAGTTCACGCTCTTCTTCTGGATCGACATGGCGAACGCATCAACGTTGAAAGTCCCGAGCGATATCCGATTCCGACTGATCTCGCTTTTCGAGCGCGCCGGAATTTCCATCGCGCACCCGCAGATGGACGTCCATCTCTCCGGCATGAGACCGGTCGATTTTCGGATCGTCGAAAACGCCATGAAAGAAGGGAACCCGCATGATTCCGATTCCTCGTCCCGAACGAATCCGGTCGATTCTGACGGATCTGGTGAAGATCCGAAGCCTCTCCGCCTCCCCTGACGGAGAGAACGAAGCGGCGCGGTTCATCGCCGATACGCTTTCCCGTACACTGTCCGCGGAAGACGTCTCCCTCATTCCGATCCCCGGAGACGCCCTCGGCCGAACGTTCGTTCTTGCTCGCGTCCGCGCGCGGCCGGAGACCGGCAGGACGATCATCCTCACGGGGCACTTCGACGTGGTCGGCGCGGAAGGGTACGGCTTCCTCGAAGATGTCGCCTTCGATCCCGATCGTTGCACGGAGCGCATCGGAGAACGGGAAATTCCGGACGAGGCCCGCCGCGACCTCAATTCCGGAGAGTATATCTTCGGGCGGGGCGTAGCGGATATGAAATTCGGCATCGCCCTGGAAATGGCCTTTCTCGAAGCGGCTGCGGCATCCCCCGAAACCCTCGGGGCGAACCTCCTCATGCTCGCCGTCCCCGACGAGGAGAGCGATTCGGCGGGGATGCGCGCGGCGATTTCGGAGCTTGCCCGTCTGCAGGCGGCCGGGGAGACGTTCCTTGCGTGCGTCAACACCGAACCGTGCGTTGGCGACGCGGAATCCGGCAGGGGAATGGTCCATCTGGGAACGATCGGGAAGATCATGCCGCTTTTCTACTGCATCGGGCGAGAGGCGCACGTCGGCGAGTATTTCGAGGGGTATAACGCGGCGCTCCTGGCGGCGCATCTCGAAATTCTCTGCGAGTGTTCCCCCTCGACCGCGGAAACCGCCGACGGAAGATATCTTCCGCCGCAGTCCTGCCTCCGGATGCGGGATCTGCGGCCGAATTACGCCGTCACGGTGCCGGATCGCGCCGTGGTGTTCTGCAACCGCCTCGTCGTCACGGGAACGCCCGCCTCCGTTCTGGAGGAGATGCGCGCCACCGCCGCGGAAGCGTTGCGCCGGACGGACGGGCAGTTGCGTTCTTCGGCGAAGGCGCTCGCGAAACGATTCGACCTCTCTGCCGACGCGGCTTCCGTATTCACGGTCGAGGAGCTTGTGCGCCGGGCGGAAGCAGCGGGAGGCGCGATCTTCGACCGGGGGCGCCCCGCCGCGGCGGGCGACGTGCGGGACCGTTCCATAGCGGAGCTCGAACGGATCGTGCAGGCGTCGGGAATCAGGGGCCCGGCCGTTGTCCTCGGCTTTCTGCCGCCGTTCTACCCGTCCCGGCGGAATACCCGGAACACGTCCCGGGAACTCGGATGCGTGAGGGCGGCGCAGACGGCGGTCGCCCTGGCGCAAGCCAAAGGATACGGCGTCGACGTCAGGGAGATCTTCGAGGGGATCATGGACCTGAGCTACCTGGGGTTCCAGGGATCGCGCGAGGATCTCGATCCGTTGCGCCGAAACATGCCGCTCTGGGGGAAGGAGTACGAAATTCCGCTCGACGATCTCTGCCTGCTGGATATCCCGGGGATCAACATCGGCCCGATCGGCAAGGACGCGCACAAGGACACGGAACGGCTGTATCTTCCCTATTCGATGGATGTCCTGCCCGGAGTGCTGGCTGCCGCGCTGGAAGCGATCGTCTCGTCCTGACTGACGCGCCGTCTGTCGGCGCGGGTGAACGCGAGACCGGACTGGATTCCGGCCGCGCTCCGGTCGATCGCCGCAAGTTGTGTGAAAACCCTCGAACGTAACCGGTATGCGCGTTCCATGACATTCGCGTCTCCGTTCCGTCCCCGGCCGATCGCTTCGTCGAGGAGCGACAGGACGTACCGTATCCGCGTTTCGCTTCCGAGGGGGGTGGATAATGTCGAGAGGATTTCGTCAGCCCGATCGAGAAGGCGCATGATGTCCGCCTGTTTCGACGAGAGTGCATCCTTCATCTTCATGATGTCGCGGATCCGTTCCGACGGGCGAGGCGTGGTCACAGGAGGATCGAAATCGTCGAACGGGACGAGATCCGAAAGCGCGGCGAGCGCCTGGTCCAGGTAGCGCGCCCGCATTTCTCCGGAAGAGGATGACTCTGCGGCCTTCAAGCCGGCGGAGCACAGCTCCATCCGCTCCGCCGCGAATTCCTCGATCGCCCTCTGACAGGAAGAACAGACGTTCCACTTCGAGATCCGGACAAACAACCCCTGTTTTCCGCAACGTGAACAAACAGGCATTCGAGTCGCCCCCGTCCCGGTGGAGATGTGCGCTTCGCCTCATTGTATCAAAGGAGACATCCCTTCCGAAAAAATAAATTTTAGTTTATCTATTGACAAGAAAAAAACTTTGGTTTATCCTTCCTCCTACATTCTTGTTTCCGTAGGAGGCGTATGTGATGGCTGCTCAGGTTTCGTGCGTGGTGTGCGAGGGGAAGGTCGTGGTTCCGGACAGTGTTCTCGTCGGCGAGATATTGACGTGTCCCGATTGCGGTTCCGATCTTGAAGTGACGTCGCTGGATCCGTTAAAGGTCGAGGAAGCTCCCGAGATTCAGGAAGACTGGGGCGAGTAGAAGGGAATGGCGCAGCTCCGGATCGCCTATACCCGGCTTCGGGTTGAAGAAAAGTTGCTCTTCGAGGCGGCCAATCGCCTCGGGATTCCCGTCGCGGCGGATGACGTCGAAGACAGGAGTTGGCCCGGGATCGAAGCGGACCCCGGAGATGTGGTTCTCTGCCGCTGCATCGGGCAGACGCATAACATCGCATTGGCGCAACTGCTCGAATCCAGAGGGGTCCGAACGATCAACTGCTCGTCGGTGATCGCGCTCTGCGGAGACAAGGTGACGACAGCGGCTGTTCTCTCTCGCGCGGGGGTTCCGCAGCCGGAGTACATGGTCGCGTTTTCTCCCGAAGGCGCTGTCGACGCCGCCGAAAAGATGGGGTACCCGGTCGTTTTCAAGCCGCCCGTCGGAAGCTGGGGACGGCTGCTCGCGAAGGTCGACTGCCGGGAAACGGCCGAGGCCGTCGCGGAGCACAAGTCGCACCTCGGACCGTCGCATTCGGTCTACTTCCTGCAGAAGTACGTCGAAAAGGGCGGGTACGACGTCCGCGTGACGCTTGTGAACGGCGAGCCCGTGACCGCGATTATGAGGAAGAGCGATCACTGGATCACGAACACGGCCCGGGGCGGCGTTCCCGAAGGCATGTCGGTGACCGACGAGATGACGTCCATCCTGCGGCGGACGTATGAGGCGGTCGGGGGCGACATCCTCGCCGTGGATCTCTTCCTCGGGCCCGACGGATGGCTCGTCAACGAGATCAACGGGCAGCCGGAGTTCCGGAGTTCCATCAC
>CAZVUT010000005.1:0-53191 GCA_964630155.1 uncultured Synergistaceae bacterium | reverse complement strand
TACGCCTACATGCCGAATTCCGTCTACGAAATCCGCGTCTACCGCAACGCAGCGGCGGGGAATCCGACGTCCGGGACGATGACGCTCGTCGCGAGCGGGACGCTCCCGGAGACGGGGTACCATACCGTTCCGTTCACGACCGTCGTCCCGGTCGCCGCGGGAGAGAAGTTCTCGGTCGTCGTGAAGCTGACGACGCCCGGGTACAACTACCCCGTTCCGCTCGAGATGCGGCTTAACGACTATTCCGACCAGGCGACCGCCAATGCCGGGGAGAGCTTCTACGGATCGAACGGCGCAAGCTGGACGGATGCGACGACCCAGTTCGCCAATGCGAACGTCTGCCTCAAGGCGTTCACGCAGGCAGGAGCGCCGACGATCACGACCACGCCCACCGTCACGGGCGGCGGAAGCTCGGGCGGCGGCGGATGCAACGCGGGCGCCGCATCGCTCTGGACGGTTTTGTTGCTCGCGCCGGCGCTTGCCGCGCGGATGAAGCGGTAGGAGAGAACGTAGCGTCCGGCCGGAGAGATTCCGGCAGGCCGCGTGAGAACAAGACGTGAACGAGAGAGGGGAGGCGCGACGCGCCTCCCCTCTCTCGTTCACGCTTCGACGTACAGTCTTGCACAGGTGGAAACGCGATCAGGACGCCGGCGATCCCGTCTTCGAAACGTGGAACAACAGCGCGTACAGGACCGGCACGAGGATGAGCGTGAGCGCCGTGGCGAACGTGAGTCCGAACATGATGGTCACGGCCATGGCCGAAAAGAGCGAGTCGAAGTAGAGCGGGATCATGCCGAGGACGGTCGTCATCGCGGCCATCAGGACGGGGCGCGCCCGGCTCAGCGCCGAATCGACGATGGCGGCGTAGGGCGCCTTCCCTTCCCGTATTTCGAGGTCGATCTGGTCGATCAGGACGATGGCGTTCTTGATAAGCATTCCCGCAAGGCTCAGAAAGCCCAGAAGCGCCAGGAAGTCGAACGACTTTCCGAAGACGAGAAGCCCCGCGGTCATTCCGGTCAGGGAGAGCGGCAGCGTCAGCAGGATGATCGCTGTCTGCCGGTAGGCGTTGAAGAGCATGACGAGGATGAGCACGATGAACACGAACGCGATGGGGATCATCCGCATCAGGCCCCCCTGGGCCTTCTGCGAGCTCTCGAACTCCCCGCCCCATTCCAGAGCGCAGCCCGGGGGCAGCGCGACCGCCTCAATGAGCGGACGGATCTTCGCGAAGAGGACGCCGGTGCGTCCGTCGGACGCGTCGCACTCGACAGTGAGGGTGCGCATCCGGTTCCGGCGGTAGACCGCCGGGTCTTCCGCGCGGACCCGGAAGTCGGATGTCACCTGGACAAGCGGGATATAGCGCCGCATGAGCGGGCTCCAGACCTGGACTTCCGGCATCGTCCCGGCATTGCCCCGGTCGAGGAGCGGAAGCCGCGCGACGATCGGGATGAGCTTGTCGTTCTCGCGGTAGAGCCCGACCGACGACCCGGAGAATGAGAGTTCGAGCGCGGTCGCGACGTCCTTCCGCGTCAGGCCCGAGGAACGAAGCCGGGTGTCGTCGAGTTCGGGACGGATGACCTTGACCCGCTGCCCCCAGTCGCACCGGATGTTCACGCTCTCGGGAAAGCGTTTCATGATATTCGTCGCCTTCCGTTCGAGATCCCTGAGGACTTCGGGATCCTCCGCGAGGAAGCGGACCTGGATCTTCGCGCCGCCGCCGGTTCCCTTGCTGAACGGCCGGACCCGGGGCTCGATCTGCGGCATGGATTCCGCCACGAAGCCGGAGACGTCATTCATGAGGCGGATTCCCTCTTCCGTTCCCTTTGCGGTGACAATGAGGCTCCCGTAATTGCTTCCCGGGTCTCCCGGAGTGTAGTTCAGGAGGAAGCGAAGTGCGCCCTCGCCGCTGAAGGCGGTGACGGAGGTGGTTTCGGGGCGCTCGAGAAGGAATTTTTCGACCTGCCGGACATCCGCCTGCGTCGTTTCGATATGCGCACCGTTCGGCCTCCAGAAGTCGATCGTGAACATCGGACTCGTCGAGCTCGGGAAGAACGACTTGTCGACAAAGCCGAAGGCGACGACGGAAAGCGCGAGCGCCCCGGCGACCGTCCATACGACGGCGATCCTGCGCCGCAGGCACAGTTCGAGGAAGGCGGCGTACGCCCGATAGAGTCCGGAGCCGTAGGGATCCTTCCCCTGGTCGGAGGCCGAAGGCTTCAGAAAGATCACGCCCGCGAGGGGAGTGACCGTGACGGCGAGAATCCAGCTCAGCAGCAGGGAGATGCCGACCACCTGGAAGAGGCTGCTGCAGAACTCTCCCGTGCTGTCCGGCGACAGGCCGATGGGCGCGAACGCGATGACGGCGATCAGGGTCGCCCCCATGAGCGGCCACTGCGTCTGCCGGACCACCTCGCTCGCTGCCGAGGTCCGGTCCTGTCCCATCTGGGAGCGGACCAGGATGCCGTCCGCGACGACGATGGCGTTGTCCACGAGCATCCCGAGCGCTATGATCAGCGCGCCGAGCGAGATGCTGTGAAGGTCGATCCCGACCATGCGCATGACGACGAACGTCGCCAGGATCGTCAGGAGCAGCACGCCGCCGATGAGCATCCCGCTGCGCAGACCCATGAAGACGAGCAGCAGGCCGATCACGATCACGAGCGATTCGAGCAGGTTGACGATGAAGTTGTTGATCGAATCGCGGACCGTGTCCGACTGGTAATAGATCAACCCGAGCCGCATTCCGACCGGAGTTTCGGACTCGAGCTCCCGGAGTCGCTGCTTGACGGCGTCTCCCATCGTGATGACGTTGCCGCCCTTGATGTTGGAAATTCCGATTCCGACGGCGGGTTCTCCGTTGAACCGCATGAGCGATCGCGACGGATCCAGATAGCCTCTCGTGACCGATGCGATGTCGCCGAGCCGGATCATGGCGCCCGACGATCCCCGGAGCAGCAGGGACGAGATCTCTTCGGAAGACGTGAACGTCCCCGACGGTTCGATCCGGATGTAGTCCGCTCCGGACCGGACCTTGCCCGCGGACGCCACGAGGTTCTGCGCCTTGAGCGTGTCGAAGATCTCCTGGAGCGATATCCCGAGCTGCGACATCCGCACCCGGGAGAGTTCGACGTAGATGGCCTGCTGCTGCGCGCCGGCGATCCGGACGTTCGCGACGCCCCGGACGAGCAGGAGTTCCTTGCGGAGCCGGATCGCGAAGTCCTCGAGTTCCTTCGGCGAGAAGCCCTTTCCCGTGAGCGCGAAATAGACGCCGAAGACGTCCCCGTAGTCGTCGTTCACGAGCGACGGCCCCGCTCCGGGCGGCAGCGAACGCTGGACGTCCCCGACCTTTCGCCGCAGTTCGTCCCAGATCTGCGGAAGATCCTTTCCCGTGAAGGTATCCTTGATGTCGACGTAAATGACGGACGCGCCTTCCTGCGACAGGGAGCGGACCTTGTCCACCTGCCCGAGCTGCTGGATCGCGCTTTCGATGACCTCCGTGACCTCCTGTTCGACCTCGACCGGCGACGCTCCCGGGTAGGCCGTGCTCACGACGGCGGTCTTGATCGTGAACGAGGGGTCTTCGAGCTTGCCGAGTCCCGTATAGGCGGCGATGCCCCCGATGGTGAGGAGGACGACCATGAACCAGGTGATTGTCTTTTTCCGGATGGCGTACTCCGCGATGTTCATGGCGGCCCGCTCCTATTTCCCGGAGGGGGCGTTCCCCTGTTCCGACGCGGGGCGATACAGGCGGACCTTCTCCCCTTCAGCGAGGAACTGCGTTCCCGCGACGACGATCCGGTCTCCTGCGTGGAAATCGCCCGACACGCGAACGGTGTCTTCGTTGTACCCCAGGATGGTCACCGGAACGCTCCGGACCGCCGGCGGCTCGCCCGCGAGGCGCCAGACGGAGTGCTTCTCGCCTTTCTCCGCGACGATCGCGGCGGACGGGATCGTGAAGCCGGATGTCAGCTGCGGCATGCCTGACGCCGAAATCTGCACCGTGGCCGTCATGCCCGGAAGGACCAGGAGTCCGTCGGGGTAGGACATTCCGAACGTGATGGCGTATGTCTGCGTCTGGGGATCGGCGAGCGTCGAGGCTTCCTTGAGGTAGAGCGGGAAGAGACGTTCCGGAAGCGCGTCGAACTGGGCGTTCATCTCCATTTTGCCCGCCGCCTTCGATCGGATCATGTCCTGCTCGGGCAGCGCGATGACGACCTCGAGCTCCGATAGGTTCTGGATCGTCACGACGGGCTGATCCTTCTGGACGCTCTGGAAATTCTCGACGTAGCGGTCGACGACGATTCCCGAAAAGGGGGCGCGCAATTCCGTATCCTCGCGCGCGCTCTGCGCGGCCTGGACCTTGGATTCCAGCCCCTTGATCGTCGCTTCCATCGCGTCGACGTCCTCTTTACGGGATCCGGCGCGGGCCTTCTGGAGTTCCTGCGACGCGGTGTTCGTCGCGGCTCGGGCCACGTCGTACGCGGTTTTCGCCTGATCGTACGTCGCCTTGGCGACGGCGCCGGATTTGAGGAGCGATTCCATGCGCTTGAAGTTCGTCTCCGCCTCGTCCATTCGGGCCTTCGCCGACGCCACCTGCGACGAGAGCTGCGAGATCTCTTCCTTGCGGGCGCCGGCCTTCATCGCGGCGAGCTGCGCCTTCGCGTTGTCGAGAGAGCTTTTCGCGTTCTGCAGCTGCGTGTCGAAATCTCTCGGATCCAGACGGCCGACGAGATCCCCCTTTGCGATCTTCTGTCCCTTGAGCGTCGGCATTTCCATGAGCGTTCCGGCGACGCGGAACGAGAGATCGACGCGCTGCGACGCGAGCACCTTGCCCGGATAGGAACGTTTGAAGCTGTCGTCCCCGGCGGAGAGCTTCATCGTCTTGACGAGGCGAGGGACGGCCTCCGCCGGTTTTTCCGACGCGACATGACGTTCGCGCAGGACCATATATCCGCCGACTGCGATGAGAATGAGAACGAGGACTGCGATGAGTTTTCGAGACATGGGCTTCCCTCCCTGTGATTTTTCAGTCTTGTACGGATTTTACACCGTTTTCGCGCTCCGTTCGCCGTCCGACCAGGCGACCCTGTGCGTCGGGACGATTTCGACGCCGGCGGCTTCCAGCCTCTCCGTGAGCGCGAACCGGAGGTCGCTCATCACGTCGTAGTAGAGCGGCCAGGAGAGCAGAAGGTCGCGTTGCGAGAGGTAGAAGGAGAGCCGGAAGGTCAGCGAGTGTTCGGCGAAGTCCGCAAACGTGACGCCCGGCGCGGGGTCGCGCAGGATTTTCGGGTGCGACCCCGCGGTTTCGAGAAGGATCCGCTCGACCGTCCGGACCGGGGAGCCGTACGCCGCGCAGACGGTCAACCGGAGCTTGACGCTCTTCGAGGAGAACGTCCGGTTCACGATCCGGTTCTCCCAGAAGTAGCTGTTCGGCAGAAAGACGTCCACGCCGTTGAACGTCAGGACGTGCGTCGCCCGGGAGTCGATGTCCTTCACCACGGCGACGTCGTTGTCGATTTCGATGATGTCGTGGATCCGGATGGGTTTTTCAATCATCAGGACAAGCCCGCTGATGAGGTTGCGGAAGAACTCCTGCGCGCCGAGCCCCACGCCGACCACGATCGCGCCTCCGAGAAACGCGAACGCCGTCAGCGGGATGCGGACCGCGTGAAGGGCGGAGAACGCGAGCAGGGTCACGAAAAGGTACTGTGCGATGCGGAGCAGAAGGAGCGCGGCGTGGATATCCTGTCGCTGTCTGCGGTAGAGACGCTTCTTGACGAACCGCAGGATCGCGTTCCCGGCCGGAATGCCGACGAGCAGAATCAGGATCGCCTGAAGCAGTTTGCCGAGTGTGACGGGGACGTCGCCGATGGCCCAGAGTTCGATGTCGCGGATGTCCGAAAAGCGCTGCTCGAAGGCGAGTCGCAGTCGTTCGCCGAGACCGGCGGCGTCCCTGCGCTCCCCGATTTCGTCCAGGAGTCGTCGCTGCAAGCGCGAGAAGGAGAGAACCGCGGAAATGTAGTCGAGCGTCTCCTGTTTGCCGCGTTCGATTGCGTCGCGGACGGAAGGCGGCGCTTCTTCCGGAAGAGGCGCACGCGCGGCCAGGTTCGCGAGAAACCGCTGGCGGTCCGTCAGACGGTCCCGAACGACATCCGACCACCACGTCGCCTCTCGGGCCCACGCCTCGAGCGCGGTCGCTTCCGGTGCGGGGGATCGCAGCAGCGCATATCGGCGCTCCCACGTCTCCCGGATCGCGTTCAGAAGCCCTTCGGCCTGCCGGGCCTGGTCCTCGAGCTTTCGGATCGTTTCGCGGAGGCCGTCCGGCGCGGTCGCCTCCGTCATGCCGGGATCGGCGAGAAGCCGGGCATGACGCTCCGCGCTTTCGGCGAAGCGGGCGGCCCGTTCGTCGATCCGAGCGATCCGCGCCAGCAGGTCCGCTTCGTCGTACGCGAGTCCGGTCCGGATGACGGCGATGCGTTCGTAAAGAAGCGTCCGTTCCCGGTCGAGGCGTGCGCGTTCGAGATCCGCAACGGTCCGTCGGAGCCTGTAGAACTCCATCGATGCGCCGAACGCCTCCTCCTCCGTCTTCAGAAAGCGAAGCTCCCATTCGGCCTTCCTGCGCGCGGCGGACCCTTCCGGAATGTCTCCGAGACGTTCCGCCGCCTGCCGGATCTTCTTCCGGACCGCATCCAGATCGTCCGCGTCCTCCTTCAGCCCCTCGCGCATCTGCGTCTGCAGAAATTCGTTCTCGCGGATCTGTTCATCCAGGTCGTCGAGTTTTTCGAGGTGTTCGTCGAGGAATGAAAGCGACCAGGGCGCGGGGTGCGGGAGCACCGGCGGGACTGTGCGCCGGGATTCCTCCCTCCGCCCGGCGAGTTCCCTGATGCGGCCGACGGCGCCGATCGAACGGGCGTACACGTTCCGGACGTTTGCGAGAATGTACTCGAATTCCTTCGCTTTTTCGGACGGAACGCCGTACTCGATCGCCGGGAACGCCGCTTCCTCGCGGCGGAGAGCGGTGATCCGTCCGTCGAACGCTTCGGCGCGTTCCTTCAGGGACGCCTCGATCGAGGAGAGCCGCGTTTCGGACAGATCGTCGGAAAGGAGCGTCGCCGCGGCGCAGCACGCCCGCGGCATGGGGCCTCCGAAGACGAGTGCGAGCAGGACGCACGCAAACAACAGGCGGAAGGAACATCCCCTTCTCGCGTTGCGGCGCGGGGCGCTCCTTCCGCCTGACGGCATCATGCGTCGGTCGCTCCGGAACCTAGATTCTGTTCACTCCGGCGTCGCGTGCGGCCTGGGAGACCGCCGAGGCGACGGCCGGGACGACACGGGGATCGAGTGCGGCCGGGATGATGTTCTCGGCCGTGAGTTCCGCCTCGGGAACGAGACCCGCGAGCGCGTGCGAGGCGGCGATCTTCATGGATTCGGTGATCCGGCTCGCGCGAACGTCGAGCGCGCCCTTGAAGATTCCCGGGAATCCCAGACAGTTGTTGATCTGGTTCGGGAAGTCGCTGCGTCCGGTTGCGACCACGGCGGCGCCTGCGGCCTTCGCCTCGTCCGGGAAGATTTCGGGCGTCGGGTTGGCCATCGCGAAGACGATCGCGCCGCGGTTCATCGTCTTGACCATGTCGGCGGTCAGAAGCCCAGGGGCCGAGACTCCGAGGAAGACGTCAGCTCCGCGCAGGACGTCCGCGAGACTCCCCTTCTCCCGGTTCGGGTTCGTGTCGCGGGCGACGGCCTCCTTGGCCGCGTTCATGTGTTCGGTGCGTCCCTCATAGATCGCGCCGGATTTGTCGCACATGATGACGTTCCTCGCGCCGGCGCTCATGACGAAGCGGATGATGGCCGTTCCGGCCGCGCCCGCGCCGCTCGCGACGATTTTGACGTCGGACAGCTTCTTCCCGACGATCCTGAGCGCGTTCAGCAACCCCGCGAGAACGATGACGGCCGTTCCGTGCTGGTCGTCGTGGAAAACCGGGATGTCGCACTTTTCCTGAAGCAGGCGCTCCACCTCGAAGCAGCGCGGGGCGGAGATATCCTCGAGGTTGACGCCGCCGAAGGAGGCCGTGATGAGCGCCGCCGTCCGGACGATCTCGTCCGTGTCGCGCGAGTCGATGCAGATCGGGAACGCGTCGATGCCGGCGAAGCGCTTGAAGAGGGCGCACTTGCCTTCCATGACGGGCAGCGACGCCGCCGCGCCGATGTCGCCGAGTCCCAGGACGGCGCTGCCGTCCGTGATGACGGCGACCATGTGTCCCTTCGACGTCACCTCGTAGGCGGCTTCGGGCCGACGTTCGATCTCCCGGCACGGTTCCGCGACCCCGGGCGTATAGGCGACGGCCAGATCGTGCATTGTCTCGATGGGCAGAGGGCACGTCACCTCGAGTTTCCCTCTGTGTCGACGGTGCGCCTCAAGGGATTCCGCGTAGATCGGGTTCTTTTCCATTCGTTTCTTCCTCCTCGCAGCATCAGGGTGATGGTGTCTGTTTTTCGGTAGGCGTTCGCCTCACGGCGTGTAGCGCACGCTGAGCCGTCCCTTGATCGTCGTGAGGACGCTCAGCCGGTCTTCTCCCGCAGCGATGTCGTCAAGCGTCAGCTCGTCGAGCGTCCCGGTCAGGACGAAATGTTCGTCGAGCGCGGCCGTGGAGAGGGCGTCCCGTACGGCCGAACGCGCGTCGTCGAGCGGTCGGGCGATGGACCACGCGAGCCTGGATTGCAGCGATCGCACGAACGTTGGTTTCGCAAGCCACGCGGCTTTCGCCGCAAGCCCGGAAAGCGTTGACGGGTCGAAGTCGAACCGGTCGATGCGAACCATCTGCGCGGCCCGGTCGAGAACGGGAACGCCGGTCAGATAGATGACTCCCTCGGCCTTCGAGAAGAACCCAGGTCCCTGGGCCTTGATGTCCGCCGCGACGACCAGCCCGTTCCCGTTCCCGGAGATTTTCAGGTCCCTGATCGTCACGCGGGCGCCGTCGCTGTGGAACTCGATCCCTTTCCAGACGGGAACGAGCGATTCGTTGATGACGTCGTAGGGCATCGCGAGCCGGAGCTGAACGTCCACCCCGCGCGAGCGGGGGAGGCCCATCGAGAACTTCGGAAGCAGGGTTTCGACGCGTTCGGCGGGGGACGACCCCGCGGCGGCGCGGAGTCCCGCGACCATTCCGAGCGTGACCGTCAGCGTTTTTTGGTCCATCCGGACGGTCGGTCGGTAGATGCCCCGGGGCTCCACCTCGAGCCACACGTCCGGGTTGGATCGGATGCGGATCGGAGAGTGCAGCGCCCTCCATTGCTCGGCGGCGCGTTCGCGCAGCCGGAGTTGCTCGTTCAGCACCCGGTCCAGGACGCCCGCTTCTTCCCGAAACCTGGATTGCATCAGGTCTTCCAGCAGTCCGGCGATTCCGATGGTCTGGTTCAGAAGCTCGATGGACGGCTTTTTCTTCCATTCGACGAAAATTTCGGGACTCGTGTGCAGCTCCCAGTCGTCGGTAAATGAAGGGACGAGGGAGATCGTCAGGACGAACTCGCCCGAGGGGGTCTGGTTCGTGCTCGGCCGCAACCCCAGAAACTCCCCCTCCCATTTGATGCGGGAGGTGAAGGCCAGCGGGATCGAAAAGATCAGGCGTTTCCCGTCGGACCGCAACGTTGTTTTGCCCGACCGGCGCACGTGGATGTCTCCGGCGGCCTTGCCCGTCGGGACGTCAAGGGGGCGGGCAGCGGCGTCGTAGATCGCCTCGGGAATCCGTTCGTTGGCCAGGCGCTCGAGATCCGCAAAAGAAGCCGATACCGGAATTTCCACATAGGAGTCTCTCGCCGGGACGATGTGCTCCTGCGCCGCCATAGGGGGCGGGGGCGTCAGCGACAGCCGGCTCCAGCCGGACAGGAGTCCCCCGGCGGCGGCGAAACATCCGCCGAGAAGAATTCCTGCCGTGAGGATGATCATGTGGCCTCGCTTCATATATCAGGACTCCTTCGATGGCGGGGATCTGTGACTAATACCTTATTATGCCACATTCCCGCCCCTTTCGCCCGAGATGTCGCTCTTTTCCGAACGGAACGAAGGCGCGCAGCGGAAGATTCGTCCCGAAAAGCCCGGGGAGTTGACAGACGTAAAGGAACGGGTATACTTCAACCGGAATAAACAAATGTTTGTTTGAATTGGAGGCGACGTCATGCGCGATACGCTGAAAGCGACGAAGGCGACCGACGAAGCGTCCGCTGTGACGGACCAAAGAGCCGTTTTGGACGTCCGACCCGGCGAAACCGGAGGCGCTGCGGAAGGCCCGAGAGATCGCCTCCTTACGGCGGCGGCGAGACTGTTCGCGCTTCGCGGCTACGGAAACGTGACGGTCCGGGACATTACGAACGAAGCGGGGACGAACATGGCGATGGTTTCGTATTACTTCGGCGGCCGGGACGGACTGTATTGCGAGGTTCTCGACCGGATCTTCGGAATCATCGATTCGTCCGTGGCCCCGGGACGCGATCTTCCGCCGCTCGAACGGGTGTCGTTCTACGCCCGTTCGCTCGATACGCTCCATTCGACATACCGCGAGATCGCCCCTATCCTGTATCACGAGATCCTCCACCCGTCCCCCGCCTTTCGGGAACGGTTCTCGGCCACGATTTCCGGCCTCGTGCGCTTTCTGAAGGAGGCGTTCGTCGAGGGGCAGGAGAGCGGCGTCTTCCGGAGCGATGCGGATCCCGTCCTCATGTCGTACGTTGTGGCGTCCGTCGTGAACTACCGGCACATTTTCAGGGCGGTCGTCGAACTGGTGTTGCCGGAACTCGCGGAAGAGGGGCGAAATGTCGAGCCCCTGTTGAAGCTCTTGCTGGAAGGAATGGAGCCGCGATGAGACGTGTCGCGTTCTTCGTCCTCGGAATCGCGCTCGTCGCCGGGTTGATCCTCTGGACCGGCGGAATTCCGCTTCCGTTCGTATCAGGGGGCGGAGACGGCCTTCTCCGCGCGACGGGGACGATCGAGGTCCAGGAGGTGACGCTCGCGCCGAAGATCGGCGGGTACGTGGCGGAGGTGCGCTTCCGCGAGGGAGACAGGGTCCGGGCGGGGGATATCGTCGCGACGCTGCGCCGGGACGACCTCGACGCGGATGTCTCGCGTGACCGGGCGGCGCTCGAACGCGGACGCGCGCTGCTTTCGGATCTCGAACGGGGAGAGCGCCCGCAGCGGATCCGGGAGGCGTCGGCAGGCGTCGCGTCGGCGGCCTCGCGTCTGAAGCAGGCGGAACGGGATTACGGGCGTTATCGCAGGCTTTTCGAGGAGAACGCGGTGTCGCGCAAGCAGATGGACGACGTCGCGCTCGCCCTGGAGGTCGCGCGGAACGCTTTCGTCGCGTCGCGCGCGAGCCTGGGTTTTCTCGAAGCCGGAAGCCGCGAGGACCAGATCGCGGCCCAGAGGATCGAGATCGAACGCCTTGACGCCGTGCTCCGCGCTTCG
The DNA here is from genome assembly GCA_964630155.1 of uncultured Synergistaceae bacterium. Taxonomy (GTDB): domain Bacteria; phylum Synergistota; class Synergistia; order Synergistales; family Aminobacteriaceae; genus CALFXN01. The sequence continues at coordinate 41,736 of CAZVUT010000005.1, read as the reverse complement.
GTGATTCGTGAGGAGGATCGCACGATCCGATCGCCGCTCGACGCGGTCGTTCTCGTGAGGGCGATGGAGCCGGGCGAACTCGCGAATCCCGGGGCGACGCTCTTCGTCCTGGGAGACGAGTCGGACTGCTGGGTCCGCGTCTATATCCCCTCGACGATGCTCGGGCGCGTTCGTCCGGGCGGCGAGGCCGAAGTGCGCGTGGATTCGTTCCCCGGACGCGTCTTTCAGGCCCGCGTCGGGGAGGTCGCGGAGAAGGCGGAGTTCACCCCGCGCGAGAGCCTGACGCCCGAGGAGCGCGCGAACCTCGTCTTCCGGGTGAAGGTCCGCGTCGGAAACGCGGAAGGGCTCCTGCGTCCCGGAATGCCCGCCGACGTGACCTTCCGATGATCTCCGTCCGCGACGCGCACAAGTTTTTCGGGAGCGTCCGCGCGCTCGGGGGGGTGTCGTTCGACGTCGAACGGGGCTCGGTGTTCGGCGTCGTCGGGCCGGACGGCGCGGGGAAGACGACGTTGCTCCGGATGATCGTCGGGGTGTTGTCGCCATCGTCCGGGACCGTCGACGCACGGGTCGGCGGCGACGGGAGCGATTCGAAGAGGCGGATCGGGTACGTCGCGGGAAGGTTCAGCCTGTACGAAGACCTGTCGATCCTCGAGAACCTCGCCCTCTTCTCCCGTTTGTACGGGATGGACGCCGCTCGTGCGGCGTCGCGTTCGCGGGAGCTTCTGGAGCTTACGGGCCTTCTGCCGTTCGGGGACAGGCTCGCCGGACGGCTCTCGGGCGGCATGAAGCAGAAGCTCGCGATCGCCGCCGCGGTGCTCCACGAACCGGAACTCCTCGTGCTCGACGAACCCGGAACGGGCGTCGACCCGGTCTCGCGGCGGGACATCTGGAGCGTCCTCTATCGCCTGAATCGCGGGGGCGTGACGATCGTCGTATCGACGCCGTACATGGACGAGGCCGAACTCTGCACGCGGCTCGTCTTTCTCCACAAGGGGCGCGTTCTCGAATCGGGGACGCCCGACGAGATCTGCGACCGTTTCCCGCACCGGATCCTCCGCGTCCGAACGGACGTCCCGGAGACGCGCAGGCGCCTCGCGGATTTCCCGAGCCTCTCCGTATCGAGTTTCGGGCGGACCGTCCGCGTCGTCGTCGACGGAGCCGACGCAGACGCGCTCCCGCGCCTCCGGGAACATCTCGCTCGCGCCGGGATCGCCGCCGACGTCGACGCGGTCCGCCCGACGCTCGAGGACGTCTTCGTTCTCGCGGCGGAGAGCGGGAGGGACGTCGCGTGAAGGACGCGGAGGCGGCCGTCTCGACCGTCGGGCTCACGCGGGACTTCGGGAGCTTCCGGGCCGTCGACGGCGTGAATCTCGACATTCCGCGCGGCGCGATCTTCGGTTTCCTCGGACCGAACGGTTCGGGGAAGACGACGACGATCCGGATGCTCTGCGGCCTCCTGCGCCCGTCGTCCGGGAGCGGGCGCGTCGTCGGGTGCGACATCGCGCGCGAGGGGGAGGCGATCCGGCGGCGGATCGGGTATATGTCCCAGAAGTTCAGCCTCTACGACGATCTGACGGTCGCGGAAAATCTGACGTTCTACGCCGGAATGTACGGTCTGGCGAACGCGAAGCGGAGGGAGCGCGTGGACGCCATGATCGCCCTCGCGGACCTCCGGGGCCGCGAGCGGACGCTGACGGGGGCGCTCGCAGGGGGCGTGCGGCAGCGTCTTGCGCTCGCATGCGCGATCGTCCACGAGCCGGAGATGATCTTTCTCGACGAACCGACGAGCGGCGTCGATCCCGCCGCCCGGCGGCGATTCTGGGAGACGATCGCGGATCTGGCGGACGGAGGGGCGACAATTATGGCAAGCACGCACTTCATGGACGAGGCGGAGCACTGCACGTCGCTCGGCCTCATGTACGCCGGAAAGATGCTGATCTCCGGGAGCCCCGACGCCCTCAAGCGGGAGCTGACCGTCGCCGCAGGGAAGATCTGGCAGGCCCGAGTCCCGGATTCCATCGGGTTTTTGGATCGGATCCGCGCCTTTGTGTCGGGCGGCATCCTCGATGCGTACATCTTCGGAGCATCCGTCCGGGTCCTTGCGTGCGGCGCGCGGCTTCCGGCGGACGTCGCCGGCGCCGCCGCGTGGGAAGAGCGCGAGCCGACGCTCGAGGACGTTTTCGTGCATCATGTCCGCTCTTCGGCTGGAATGGAGGGGCAACGATGCGACGCCTGAGAGCCCTGATCGTCAAGGAATTCATCCAGATGCGGCGCGATCCGCTGACGCTCGCGATGCTGATGCTGATCCCGATCGTGCAGCTCATCCTCTTCGGTTTCGCGATCAACACGGACGTCAAGCATCTTCCGACGGTCGTGTTCGACCAGTCGATGGGACAGGAGAGCCGGGAATTCATCCAGTCGTTATCCGCAACGCAGTATTTCGACATCAGGGAGTACGCTGCCTCCTATGATGCCATCCGGCGGGCGATCGAGCGCGGCGACGGCGTCGTCGGGATCGTCTTCGGCCCGGATTTCGCGCGTCGTCTCGCCCGGAGGGACGGCGCCGCGATTCAGGTGATCGTCGATGCTTCCGACCCGATGTCCGCGAGTTCGGCGATCGCCGCGGCGGAGATGATCGGTCTGCGGAAGTCGGCGGCCGTCGTTGCGGAGGCGACGGGAACCGGGATGTCGCCTGTGTACGATGTCCGCCTGCGGCCGTGGTACAACCGGGATTTCCGGACGCCGTACTATATGGTGCCGGGGATTCTCGGCGTGATCCTGACGATGACCATGATGATGATTACGTCGATGGCCATCGTCCGCGAGCGTGAACGCGGAACGCTGGAGCAGCTCCTCGTGACGCCGATGCGCCCGTGGGAGCTGATGGTGGGAAAGATCGCGCCCTATCTCGGCGTCGGGTACGCCCAGCTGACCATCGGGCTTCTTGTCGGCCGGGCGGTCTTCCGCATTCCGATGCGGGGAAGCCTGGCGCTTCTGTATCTTCTGACGCTGCTCTTCATCTTTTCGACCCTGATGTGGGGGATCCTGATATCGACCGTGTCGAAGACCCAGATGCAGGCGATGATCCTCTCGATTTTCGGCTTTCTGCCGAGCATCCTGCTTTCGGGGTTCATGTTTCCCCGGATGGGGATGCCGAAGATATTCCAGTATCTCAGCATGGCGTTGCCGCTGACCTGGTTCCAGGTTATCACGAGGGGGATCCTGCTCAAGGGCGTCGGCCTCGAATCGCTTGCGCCGCCCGTTGTCGCGCTCTGCGTGCTGGCGGTCGTCTTTCTCGCCGTGAGCCTGCTGAAGTTTCACAGGACGCTCGACTGACGGCGTCTCCGGGGCCGTGCGAGCGGACGACACCGCGGCCTCCCTCGACGGGGCCGCGGTATCGTCCGGTGCGGCGTCGCACGCGTTCGGTCTACTTCTGGCGCCGCTTCAGCGCTTCCATGTACAGGTGCAGCTTCCGGATATGTTCCTCGACTTTCGGCGTGCGGTAGTAGACCAGGCTCCGGCGGAATTTTTCGACCGCTTCGGCGTACTTCTTCTGCCGCTGAAGCTCCGTGCCTTCGTCCGCAAGGCGCTTTGCGCGCTTCCGGAGCAGGGTTTCGAGCTTCACGGCGTACTCCTCGAGTTCCTCGTCCGGCATGACCGAGAGGCTCTCCCTGTATCGGGCCAGTGCGTCGTTATACTGGCCGTTGCGTTGGAGCGCAGCCCCTTCGTTCCGGAGCTGCGCGGCCAGGTGCTTCTGGAGCGCGGCCGCCGCCACGGCCTGCTTCTTCGGCGTCGCGGACGCGTCGCCGGAATCGGACGACGACGCCTGCTGATCCGTCGGGAGTTCCGGTTCGGACCGGATGTCCGGCGCGGCGATGTCCTCGGGCTTTCGTTCGGGTTCGGGGACTTCCGCCGCCTCCGCCGCGCCGGCGGCGTGTCCGTTTTCCGCATCTCCCGCGGCGCTCCACGAGTACCGAATGATCGCGACGGGATCGTCGCCGTCCGCCGCTCCTTCGGGAAGGAGCGTCAGCGTCAGTTCGCGCGATTCCTCCGCATCGAGATCCGTGGCTGCGGAGTATTCCGCCCGTTCCCCCTCAAGAACGATCGTCCCTGAAGCGACTTCTTCCGCGTCTCCTGTTCCGTCGAGCGGAACGCTTTCGACGGTCCAGCGGCACGGGATGCGCCCCAGCGTCGCCGCGGTCCAGAGGAGCCGCAGCGAGCCGGTTTCCGCGTCCGTTTCGACGCGGCGGTCGAGAACCTTCGTCTCGTAGCCGCGGATGTCGATCTCCACGGCCGCGTCCCCGCAGCGGACTTCGTGCGTTCCCGTGGGCATCGTCCCCGGGAGCGGAATCGCGACGGCGCCCGTTCCGTCGTCGCCGAGCGTGATCTCGCGTGATTCGCCGGCCTCCGCGCCCCGGCGGAACAGCCCGGACGTCAGCGTGACCGTTTCCTTCGCTGCGCCGGAAACACGGAGCTTGATCGTCTCTCCGGCGCGATACTGTGTCTTGTCCGGGAGCAGAAGCACCTCGCGTCCGCCGTCCGGGACGGGGATCGCGTTGATCAGGATGGAACGTCCGCTCCGGTGGTAGAGACCGTACATGAGCTTGTTGCCCCGGAAGGCGACGGGAATGTCGCGAAATGTCGCGGCCGCGTCGCCGGAGACGATCTTCAGATCCCGGATGAGCGACGTGTCGTTGAAGGTGACGCGCACCTGGAGGTCGTCCGGGCCGACCGTCTTCGAATCGGTCGAGACCAGGACCTGCAACGCGAGCATGTCTCCCTCGCGGTACGCTTCCTTGTCCGTTTTCGCGACGCATCGGAACGTCGGCGCCTCCACGCGAAGACTGCCGGTCACAGTCTGCGTTCCGAGCGTGACCGCGCCGGAGAGACGGGAGCTGACGACGTCCTCCGGGATCTCGACCTCGAACGGAATCTGACGGCGTTCGCGCGCGTTCAGACGGATCGCCTGTTCGCTCCGGAGAAGGCCCGGTATGTCGAACACGCAGAGGGAGCTTCCCGCGGCGTCCCCGTCGTTTCCGAGCGTCACGTTGAGCGTTCGCCGCTCGCCGGGACGCAGGACGATGTCGTCCGGGACCGAGAGAATGCGCGGCGTGTAGGGCGCGCGTGAGCGAATCTCGCCGAGCGGTTTCAGCTTGAGCGCGTGCAGTGTTTCCGTCGCGCCGGGGACGGCCGCTCTGGAACTTTCGCTCTGGTATCCGCTCTTCTGGGCGGACAGCGTGTAGACTCCCGAACTCACTTCGGCGAAGAAGGCCCTCCCCGTGACGTCGGACGAGGCGACCGTTTCCTTCCCCCTGCCGCCGAGCGTCACTCGGGCGCCTTCCAGCGGTTTACCCGAGGAATCCGTGACAGAGACGCGAAGCGCGCCCGTTCCCGCGGGGAGTTCCTCTTCCATCGGCAGGATGAGTTCGATGCCCTGCCGTCCCGTGACGAAACAACCCGGGAGGCTCACGTTCCGGTACCCGGGCGCGGACGCCTGGAACCACTGGTGTTTGAAGTGCGCGTTCGCCGAATGCGTCGCGGTCCCTTCCGGAGCGGCGACGGGCCGTTCGCCCGACGGGACGAACGCGGCGTTGCGCACCGGCATGCCGGTGACGACGTCCTCGGCGCGAAGCACGATGAGTCCCCTCGGCGCTGCGGGGTGGAGGTAGACGGGCAGTTCGATGTTTCGCCCCTGGACGGTCGTCGGATAGAAGGATTCCGTTTCGAGGTATCCGTCGGCCCGGACAACCGACTGCCGGTTGCCGGGTTCTGCCCGCGCCGAGAGCGACCGTTCCGCGCCGGAAGGTTCCTGCCCGGGGTCGGAGCGCTGCCAGTTGCTGTTCTGGATGTAGGCGCTGAACGGGCCTTCGATCGGTTTCCCCGTGAGCGCGTCGCGCGCCAGGAACGTCATCGTTCCGGCGGACGGCCACAGGAAGATCGTCTGGTCGGTCGTGCGCCCCCTGAAGGTCGTCGGGTAGAATGATCCCGTTTCGTAATACCCCTCCGCGCGGATGACGGTCTGCCTGTTGCCGGGAGCGGCTGCGGCCGACATCTCGCCGTCGCGCCCCTCCTGCCAGTTTGAATTCAGGAGGTAGCCCGTAAAGCGGGGGATCTTCTCTCCGGTCAGCGCGTCGCGGACGGTGAAGGCCGTCCGGCCCGCCTCCGGCCAGAGACGGATCGTCCGCGTCACGGACCGCCCGTGGTGCGTCGACGGGTAGAAGGAGCCCGTTTCGATGTATCCCTGGGCGCGGATGACGGTCTGGCGGTTGCCCGGTTCGGCGCTCCCGGTGAAGGAGCCGTCCTTCCCGTCCCGCCAGTTCGAGTTCATGAAGTAGATCGAGAAGAGCGGCAGAGGCGCTTCCGTCATCGCGTCGAGCACGCGGAACGTCATCTCGCCGAGGACGGGCCAGAGGAAGACGGTCTGCGTCACGGACCGCCCGGTGAAGACCGTCGGGTAGAAGGAAGCCGTCTCGTAATATCCCTGGGCGCGGACGATGGTCTGGCGGTTTCCTGCCGGAACTCGCGTCGAGATCGTTCCGTCCGTCCCGTCGCTCCACGCCGTGTTCAGCATGTAGGCGGAGAATTTCGGGATGGGCTTCCCCGTGAGCGCGTCGAGAACTTTCAGGGTCATCTCGCCCGTCGACGGCTGCATGCGGATCGTACGGACGACCGCTTGTCCGGGAAAGGTCGTCGGGTAGAAGGAGCCCGTTTCGTGATACCCTTCGGCGCGGAAGATCGTCTGGCGGTTCCCCGCGGGCGCGGCGATGCTGACGGCGCCGTCGCGTCCGTCCTTCCACGCCGTGTTCAGAAGATATGCGGAGAACGCCGGGATGGGTTTTCCCGTGAGCGCGTCGACGACCCGGAAGGAGATCGTCCCCTGCGAGACGTCCCCGGATGTCAGGACGTACTCCTCGTCGGAGTCCGAAGCGCCGCCGAAGTATCCCTGCGTCGTCAGCGACGGGTAGCCGTCGCTCGAGAAGGAGATCTCGAAGACGCCGCCCGCGAGCGGCGCGGAAAAGCGGCCGTCGCTTCCGGTGACCAGCGTCTTCATGGCCGCGCCCTGTTTGACGGCGACGGTGACGTCGGATATCGGGTTTCCTTTCGCATCCTTGACGACGCCCGCGTAGGGGAGCGTCGTCTCCGTCATGTACACGTCGTCGGTGAGCGCTTCCTCGCGCCCTGTCCCCGAGAAGAAGAACTCGGTCCGGAACGGGGCGTATTCGTCTTTGACGAACTCGAGAATCTGGCGCCCTCTCGGGACGTTCAGACGGATCGCCCCGTCCCGCGCCGTCACGCCCATGTTCTTTCGCGTCTCGCCCTCGATCCGGAAGACACGGACGCCTTCGAGCGGTTCGCCCGTGCGATGGACGCGCACGACGACGGGCCATACGGTGTGTATGGGCGTCATATAGAACTCCTCGGTCTCCCGGTTTCGGTAGTGCGTCACGATTTCCGTCGCAAGCTCCTCGTAGCGGTCCTTCCGGAACAGCAACGCCGTCCGCCCGTCGGGGATCATGAGCGTTCCCTGTCCCGAGGCGTCCGTCGCGACCGTCGTCGTGTGTCCGCCCGAAGGCTGCGTCGACTGGACCGTGACGCCTTCGATCGGCTTTCCCGTGAGAACGTCGCGGACCAGCACCTTCACGGCGCCTGGGGCCTGCGTCGTGTCCGCGGCGAGGAACAGCGGCAACGCTATGACCCCGTCCGTCGCAGGAAGATTGACGGCCGTCACGGTTTCCGTCGACAGTTTCTGATACCCTTTCGCTTCCGCGACGATGGCCCAGCGCCCGTCCTCGAGGCGGAGCGGGCACGAACCGTTCGTATCGGTCCGCCCCGCGTACTCGCTTCCGGCGGGGGGCGTCTGGCCCGGACGCATGGCGGAGACGTTCGCGCCTTCGACCGGCAGTCCCGTCACGAGGTCCGAGACGCGCACCGTGAGCGCGCTCTTCACGGGTCTGAGGAAGAGCGTGCAGGGCGTGGGGCGTTCGCTGACGAATGTCTCCGTTTCGAGCGCGTGATACCCGTCGAGCGTGGCGCGGATCTGCCGCCTTCCGGGGCTTGTCCGGAAGATTTCGTCCCGGTTGACGTACGGGGCGGCGTCCGTCTTCCACTCCTGCTTGCCCGCGCGGTCCCTGAAGGCGACGGAAGCGCCCCGGAGCGGTTTCCCGGTGACCTGGTCGAGCACGCGGATCGTCACCTTGCCGCAGGCCGGGAAGAGGTCGAGCGTCTGGTTCCAGCCTTCGAGAACGCGCAGCGGGAAGTCGCCGAGGCCGATTCCGTCCTGAACGCACCGGGCCGTGTAGTCCCCCGGCTCAAGCGCGAGGGAATACGCCCCCGTCGCGTCGCTGCGGATCTCCAGGATCTCCGTCCCGCGGACGAACTGGATCGCCATGTCCGAGACGATCTCGTTCGTGACGCGGTCGAAGACCGTCCCGTGGACCATGCCGGTTCCCGCTCCCTTGCCGAACGGGAGCAGACGCAGCGTGAACGCGCCTGAATCCGTTTTTGCGTCTCCGGATGCGGGGCGGATCGCCGCGGTGCGCGTGAACGAGTTGTACCCGTCCGCTTCGGCCGCGATGGTATACACGGCCGCCGGAAGGGAGAGAGAGAGGACGCCGTTTGCGTCCGAAACGGCATCCGTCCGTTCCGTGCCGAGATAGAACGAAATCCGGGCGTTTCCGACCGGATCGCCCGTGAATCGGTCGAGGACCTTGCCCCGGAACGGGTGTGCGACTCCCTTGTATACGAACGGCAGCTCCCCGATTCCGCTCATGGCTCCGCGAAGCGTGACGAACGCCTGCAGGACGCACGATCCGGAAAAGAGATCGCCGAGCGGGATGTCGCACGAGACGACAGCGCCGTCGGCTTCCGATTCGAACGGAACTTCCGTCGTTGCGGCGGTCCGACCGGAGCTGTCGGTGAGGACGAACTGCACGGAGCCGGTGCTCTTCGCGCCGAAGGGGTTCCCGAAGCGGGCCTCGCCGAGAAGATGCTCGCCCGTCGAGTAGCCGCCCTTGTCCGACGTCACGGTCACCGGTGTCTGCGGGCTCTTCGTGTAGAAGCCCTTCGAGAGCGTGACGATGGGTTTCTTCGTCTCATCGTCGACGAAATCCACCCACAGCCGGTCGATGCCGTCGGAATTGACGATCCGGATTCTGAGTTCGGCGGTCGCCCGGGATCCGGGGGCCAGTTCCAGCAGCATGCTTCCCTGGTACTCGCCCTTGTCGCGGTCTCCCGCGCTCCACAGGTTGTGTGGGAAGCGCCAGTTGGCGCGGATCTTCCTGGGCGTGTCGCCGTTGTTCCACGCGAGGATCGTGAAGCGCCCGACCGCGCCGCGGATGTATTGTTCGAGGTCGCTCTGGAGCGACATCCGGACATCGGGCGCGTCGGTCCTGTTCTGTGCGGCGAGGGACGGAAGAGCGCTCACGGCGAAGCGGACGGAGGGAGCGATGTGCGAAACGCTCGCGCCGTTCCCGTCGAGGAGGCCGCCTCCCACCCGATAGTATCCGGTCGCGTCCAGGTTCGTGAGCGAAAGCACCGCCGTGGTCGGCGAGGATACGGCGACATCTCCGGTCTCAATCGGCGACCCGTCCGGCCGGAAGACGAGAGGCCGGAAGTCTTTCCCCGGGCCGGCCTTTTTATCCGGTTCCGGGAGCGTCAGCCGGAGCGAGACGTTATCGCCCTTCGTGAAGACCGGCGTCTCGGCGTCCGCGAGAAGAAACGCGACGAGATCCCGGAAGAAGAGCCGTTCGTCCTGCGTGCTCTGGTGGTTTCCCGCGGCCCAGTCCATGTACAGGGTGGACAGCACCACGCGTCCGCGGCCGTGCGGATAGGAAATCATGCACGGCTGGTCGTTCTTCGTCCGCGACAGCCATACGGCGCTTTTCGGCGGGTAGTTCAGGAAGTAGCCGTCCACGTTGAAGTCGGGCGTCGGTTTCGTCATGGAGCTGAAGGCGCCGACGGGCGTCGTGATCTGCGAGGAGGCGTACTGGCAGCTCTGGTCCTCGGCGAAGCCGTACCCGGCGATCGGCGCTTCCCCGCCGGACGGCAGGATGCCGTACTCTTTCCCGAGCTGCTGCGCGAACGTGAGGATCGTGCCGCCGCCGGAGACGTAGGCCTCCAGCGTCCGCCGGAAGGGCTCGGACATGCTCCAGTCCGACAGCGCGCCGGTCGGGATGATGAGCAGGCGGAAGCGGGACAGTGTTTCGACGGGATCGGTTGGCTGTACGAGCGTCGCGGGTTCTCCCGCCGTCCCGAGAAGCGCGGCGACTCCGCGGGCGTACCCGCCCGCGAGGACGGCCGTGTCGGGCGTCTCGCCGACGTGTCGCAGCAGGTCGTTGAAGATCTCGCGCACGGCGTCCCATTGCTCGGGGCGCATCGGCAGCGTCGTCACCGCGCCGCCGGCGCTCCCGGCGACGCGCGACGCCTGCAGGAAGGCCCCGAGCGTTTCGGGACCGAGGTCGTCGGGGAAAGCTCCCCTGTCGCGCGACGTCAGGAATTCCTGCATGAAGGCGTCGTCTTTTTCGACTGCCCGCAGGTAGAGCGGCCGGTCCTGCGGCGGGAGCGCCATGAGCGCACGCCCGATGTTGTCGTTGTCGTCGGGGTTGTCCGCGCCCGGTCGGCCGAAGGTGATTCCGAGCTCCTTCGCGCGGCGCTCCTTGTATTCCTTGATCCACTTCCAGAGGTCGCGGCCGCGCGGCGTCTTCATGATGCGCTCGAGTTCGGCCGGGTTGTCGATGAGCGGCTTGAAGATCTTGTAGTATTTGAACCGGTTTTTGTCCCAGATCGGGGGCAGCGGGCCGCCGATGACGTGGGACATCATGTCCTCGAGCGGCTTGTACTTCTCCTTGAGGCGCGTTTCGACCTTGAGCGCGTCTTCGGCCGCCTTTCGCGCCTTCGCGTAGTCGTCCCAGAGGTTCCACCCCTCTGCGACGGCCTCGCCCCCGGCGATCAGGGGATCGACGAAGATCGCCTTCCCGAAGTTCCACGCGCCGTACGCGCCGCCCCAGAACGCGGGCGGCAGCAGCCAGGTCTTTCCCTCGCGAAGGTCCTTTTCGTACTGTTCGCGGACCTCGCGTCCCGAGCGTTCGCCGAGTTCGATCAGGCCCGGGATTCCGAAGAAGGTCGCCACGCCGAGCCCGAGGCCCTTGCCGATCGTGAGAACGCCGAAATTCTCGGGATCCGTTCGCGCGGCCTTGTCCAGATAGTCCGAATAGGCCTTGATCGACTCGTACCCCTGATAGATGAGCAGAAAGCCGCCGCCGTACTTCGTGATCTTCGACGGCGTCACCGGCTTGACCGGGCCGGTCTCCTTCGGCTGCTGCGCGGTCGGAACCGATTCCTTCACGGTCTGGACGCCGCTCTTTCTCGTCGGCGCTGTCGCGCTTTCCGCGGCTGCGCTTCGCGTCGTCGTCTTGCCGGTCTTCAGGTTCGTGACGGTTCCGTCGGGGTTGGTGCGGAGCTTCTGCCCCGTCAGCTTGCCGCCGATCTCGGGAGATCGCTCCGTGATGGTTTTCAGCGTCTCGTTGTTGCCCTGCGGGATGGAGCGGATTTCGTCGATCAGCTTCGTGACGCGCTTCTGTTGGCGCGGCGTCAGACCGCCGTCGGCTCCCGCGGGCTTGCGGATGATCTCGTGAAGTTCCTTCACTCGCGCTTTGTTGAGATCCTGGCTCTGCTTCACGGCCCGGTTGTAGGTCTTCGTCAGCGCGTCCTGCGCCTTGCCGAGCCAGTCGCTGATCTTCTTGTTCCGCACTTCCGGCGGGTCGTTCGGGCTCGTGATCCCCGCTTCGTCCCAGCTTCGGCCCTTGCGCAGCGCATCGGCCTGTCCCGCGAACTCCTTCGTGGTCAGACCGGCGCGTTTTGCGTTCGTCCATTCGAGCGACTTGCTCACGCTCTTTCCGACGGTCTTGGCGTCGATCGGCTCCGTCGCGGGATTCCGGTGGATTCCCGCCTCGACGGCCTTTTTCACGTTGTCGAGGACGGCTCCCTGCGGGTCGGCCGCGCCGATCTTTCCGCCCGAGGTCTTGTGGAGCCCTCCTGCGGTCGCGAACGTGTCCTCCGCTCCGGCGCGCGTCGTCACCCAGTTCTTCCACTCCTGGGTTCCGACTTCGACGTTCGGCGGCGTCTCCCAGATCACGAGCTTCTTCACGGGGTCGTCGAATCGTCCGGGGATCGTCGGGTGCGGCTTGATGGAAAACCCTTTCGCGTTCAGCTCGCCGATCAGCTTCTTTGCGGTCCCGGGCTTGAGCTCGGTGATGTCGACATCGCTTTTCGGGGTCTTCGGCGCGCTCCCCGAGTTCAGGAACTCCTTTTCGCCGCCTACGGCCTTGATGGCCTTCTCGATCGTCGAAAATCGTCCGTCGCGGGCCGCATAGGATTTTCGCACCGCGTCCATGGCCTTCTGATAGCCCTTGAGCCACTTCGTATGCTCGGTGCTCTTGGGGTTCTTCGGTTCCGTGCCGACATATTGCTTTGCGACCTTCTGGAGATCCGCATCCATCGCGGCCTCGAGGTCGGCCGGCGATCCGGTTCCAGACAACGCCCCCGCGACGACGGGCGGCTGCGGTTGGTCGCTTTCCCGCTCCTGCGCGACCGCGGGGAAAACGCCCGCGGAAAGGAGCAGCAGGAGCAGCAGGGCGATCGCGGCGCTGGTACGCCGTGAGATGTTGAACGCGCGGTTTTTCATTGTCCGTTCCCTCCCCATTCCTTCAGGAGCGACCGGGCGTATTTCTGCGCATCCGGGTCCGCCTTCAGCGCGGGAATCGCCTTTTTCATGCCGGCCTGCGCGTCTTTATCCTTCCCCGTCGCGTGGTGAAGGACGGCGAGAGCGAACAACGCGGGACCGCTCTTCGGGTGCTTTTTCGCGAAGGCGTCGAGGAAGCGCACGCCGCGGGCCGTCTGTCCGTCGAGGCAGTACGCCGAACCGAGAAGTCCCGCCGTACGGATGTCCAGAAGGTCGCCTTTATCCGTCAGCGCGCGCTCGAAGCTGTCGATCGCGGGACCGAAATAGCGCTCCCGGAAGAGGATGGCCCCGAGCAGCAATCGGGCTTCGGCCTTCGCCGGATCGAGCGCGAGCGTCCGTTCCGCCGCGTCCTCCGCCAGCGAGAGCATGAGGGTGCTTTTCGTATGCGCCGCGTAGATCTGCGCGAGCAAAAAGGTGAACGCAGGCTCGTCGGGGACGAGATCGACGGCCGAGAGGCCGTACGCCAGCGCGCGGTCCATGCCCGACTGCGATGGGGGGAGATCCCCCGCCGCGCGCGCTTTTGCGAGCAACATGGTCGCCATCCTCGCACGGACCATTGCGAGCGTCATGATGTTGAGCCGGTTCGGGTCGGCCTGCGCCTTCTCGAGCGCCTCCCGTTCGGCGGGGAATGGTTCCAGGTCGCCGACGGCGTCGGCGGGATCCGCTTCCCGGTCGGGCGAGCCGAAGACGTCTTCCGCCAGGGCGAAGACGTCTCCGTCCGCGCCCGTGTAGAAATCCGGAACGTCGATGTCCGAGGAAAACTCTTCTTCCGATTCGCCGGATTCCAGGTCCGCCGAAAGGGGGACGGATTCGGAAATGTCGTCCGACGAAACGGCCGCTTCCGCAGAAAACGCTGTCAGCGTCGTTGTCGCGAACATGGCGAACAACGCGAGCGCTGCGAGCGTCGGGAACATCGCGGAAACGCCCCCGCATCCCGGCGCGTCGCGGAGAGACTGCGAAACGAATGAGACCATGATTCGACTCCCACCTTCCTGTTTCCGCTACGGTTGCTTTTTCAGCGACAGCATATACGCCGCAAGCTTTTCCACGTGCTCCACGATTTTCGGGTCCGGGAAGGCTGCGAGGCTCTCTCGATAGGCCTTCATCGCCTCTTCATACATCTTTTTCTTCTGGAGGTCCATCCCCTTGATGACGAGCTTGTGCGCACGCTCGCGCAGGAGCGACTCGAGACGGTCCGCGTAGGCGGACAGTTCGGCGTCGGGAGCCAGGACGAGGCTCTCCCGGTACTTGACGAGGGCTTCGTACAGGCGTCCCTCTTTCTGTCGCGCGATTCCCTCCGAGCGGAGGCGTGTGGCCCGCTCCTCCGCTTCGTCGCGCTTCGGCGTCTGCGTCGGAACGGGCGATGGAACAGGCGTTGGAGACGGCGCGGGGGAAGGCGTCGGGACATTCGTCGGAGTCGGCGCAGGCGTTGGAGAAGGCGACGGAGATGGCGTCGGAGTCGGAGATTGCGCTGCGGTCGGTTCCGGCGTTGGAACTGGGGTTGGAACGAGCGTCGAAACGGACGTCGGGAGCGGCGTCGGCGAAAGGGACGCGGCTTTGAGAAGCGCGACGTGTTCCGCAAGCGACGGGTCGGGATAGAGCGCAAGGCTCTTCTCGAAGACCGCCGCCGCCTCGGCGAGCCGTCCCTGTGTCTGGAGCGCCGCGCCGCGTTCGCGCAGCTCGAGCGCGCGCGTATGCCGTTCGATTTCGGCGTCAAGCTCTTCGTCCGTCATCGCGGCCGGGTTCGTCCCCTCTTCGGGGTGTGAGCCGGGGAGTGACGGCGCGACGTCGCGGGATACGGGCTCCCACGCGTCCCGAAGCACGAAGGCGGACGCCTGCGCGCCGCCGCCCGACGTGGGGCGGGCGACGAGGCAGATGTCCCCCGCGCCGTTCGCGGCGAGCGCCTCCGGAAGACCGAACCGGCGGATCTTCATGAACCGCCCGAGCGTCCCCGATGCGTCATAGGCGATCAGCAGATCCTCGTCGTCATCCAGCGCGAAGATGCGTCCCCGCCCGTCCGCGGCGATGAATTTCGGCCGGAAGGAATCGGACGAGACCGTCTCGAAGCCGCTTCCCCAACGTCCCCAGGACCGGAGTTCCTTCCCTTCCGCATCGATGATGCAAATGCGTCCGGTTCCTTTTTCCGGGATGACGGCGGCGGCGAACGCGCCGTCCGGCAGCGTCGCGAGGGCCTGCATGCCCGGAATGTCGAGCGTCCGTACGAGTGCGCCGTCGCTTGCGAAGAGGAAGAGATCCGGTGCGCTTGCGATCGCGAAGACGCCCCCCGCAGCCGGGGGCAGCGGGATGATCTGCGTCGGCGAGACGCGCTTTTCGCCGAAGACGTTTCGTTTGACGGCGACTCGTCGCTGCGTCGCGCCCTCGGGCGAGAGCGAGTGGACGATGTATCCCTCTCCGTACGTGTCGTCGAGAACGAACACCGTTCCGTCGGGAAGAGCGCATGTCGCGCGGACGGCGTTGAACGGCCGGAGCGCGTCCGTCTTCCGGATGTACGCTGCCGGCGTTCCGTCCGGCGCGAAGAGCTTGACGCCGTTCACGTCCGACGCGCCGAGCGAGACGCGCCCCGCGTCGTCGATTCCGGCCCCTTTGATGTGCCGGAAGTCGTTGTTCGGTTCGAGGTAGGGGATCGCGCGTATCTCCCCGAACGGCGGAATGTCCGCGCTCACGGATGAGAGGATCGTCTCCGCGAGCGCCGCGTTTTCCTTCATGGATGCGCCGTCGCCCATCAGCGTCAGCAGCACGTGAAGTCCGTCCCGGACGGCCGACGTCGTGACGACGAAGCGTCCCGCCATCGGAAAGAACTCGTTTTCGACCTTCGCCTCGGCCGACCATGCGAGGCTGACGGCATCGATGTCGCCGAGCGTGACGGATTCGCGGGAACTCGTGAAGTTTCGCCCGTCCTTCGAGAACGACCGTTCGATCTCGTTCAGCAACCCTTCCCATCCGGCCTTCGGGACGCGCTCGAAGCCCGTCATGAACGCGATGAACGGCGAGAAGGAATTCCGGCCCGGCTGTTTCCCCCTGATGAAGCCGGTCGCGTTGCGATCGAGCATCGGCGTCCAGTCGGCGGGCACGAGGACGGAAAAGGGCTCCGCCCAGCGTCGTACGAGCGCTTCTGCGGCTTCGGCCGGGGCATGGAATCCGCAGGTCAAAGCGAGGATGATCGCCGCTGCTGCGAGGGTGCGTCGCGGATTCACGGACGTCACTCCTTTCCTGATCATGGGTTCACTGCGTTCACGGGGCAGAAGTACATCCCCGCGGGAAACGTCGCGGACAGGTTCTCGTACCGGACGGGCAGGCCCGACTCGACGACGGGCCTGCGCTGTCCGTCGAGGAATTCGAGCGTATAGAACACGACGATCTCGAGCGAAAACGCGTCCTGTTGCGCCGGGGTGCGGACGATCCTGCGCCCCGAGTCGTTGGGCAGGTCGGGCGAGGGAGGAGGCGAGGCCGGGCTCCCGGCCGTCGCGTCCCAGGTAAGGGAGACGCTTCCGGAGGCTCCCTGCACCTCGGGGCTCGTCTGAAAGCCCGTCGTGACGAACCACTTCCGTACGGTCAGACGCGCGAAGACCCGCTCGCTTCCCGAAGCGTCCGCGATGCGGAGCGGGATGAGCGGGATGTTCGGGATCGATATGCTCACGGTTGCGACGACGGGGGTTCCGCGCCTGCGATACCCGCTTCCGACGACGGCCCGGTTCAGCGGCGACGACGGGTGCAGGCCGATGCCGGCCATCCGGAGCGCGTCCATCGCCTGCTTCATCGTCTCCGGATTCGCCGCGAGGTGCGAGAGGCCGAGTTTCTTCAGCTCGTCGACGAGCTGCTGTTCCATCGCCTTCGCGGCGCCCTGGACGCCGGAGTTCAGTTCCATGAGGCGGTTCCACTCGGGCGTATCCTTGCGGATCTCGCCGTCGAGTCCGGCGACCGACGAAGAAACGCGCATCGGCACGTGCGGCAGCGGCGCGTTCGGGTCGTTGCCGAGCGGCGAGGCCGTCAGCCAGTAGCTCCGGTTTTCGAAGAACGGGATGATCCGCGCCCGATCCGGTTCGATGAGCGCTTCGGCCGGGAAGCTCGCGAGCCGGGGCTCTCCCTTCACGACGGTCGTCATGCGGAGGAGCGCGTTCCGGTTCACGAGGTTCGCGGCTCCGACGCCGCCTGCCGACGACCCGGCGGGGACCGTGTGCGTCGTCTCGTCCGGATCGAGCCGCACGTGATAGAGGACCCGCGGATCGGCCGACGACACGACGATGTCGAGGTCGAAGCCTTCCAGCAGTTCGGGGGTCTTCGCCGCGACGGCGGGGAGCGTCCAGTCGATCCGCAGCGACGCCCCCTCGAGTGCGGATGCGTTGCCGATCACGGTTGTGCGAAGGTCGTGCGGCGGATCGAGAAGGAAGACGCGGCCGGTCGAGTATTCGTACACCCATCCGGACCCCGTCTGTCCGGTGTCGATGACGGAGAGCCGACGCGGGACGTCGAACGGGACCGCTTCCCGGACGCCGTTCGCGCCGGGCGTGAGCGCCGCGACGTTCGCATCGCCCGCGTTCCGGATGTAGAGCTTCCGTCCGACGGTCTTCGACGTGTCGAACCATTCGGCGGGGCAGACGACCGCGAGCTTCGACCGGACCTTCCGGTTCGCCTGCGGGGCGGGACGGAATTCGAAAAACTGGACGGACCAGGGGGCGATTTTTGTGTCGTTCAGTTCGAAGCTCCCTTCCGCGTCGAGCGAGACGACCTCGTGGAGCGTTTTCGGATCGTCGAAGACCGTGAAGCGGTTCTGCGCGTCGATGTAGGTCCGTTCGTAGAGCGTCGCGCCGGGCAGTCCGGGGAAGATCGCCTTCTCGGCGTAGTCGACGAGGACCTTCCCGAGCTTCTTCGCGTCGCCTCCGGCGGCCCATGTCAGAACGTCGAGGAACGCGGGCGTCTGGTTCGTGTCGCGGAAGTGCGCGAGCAGGTTCTTCTGGAAGTTCTCCTTTTTCGAGGTCGGGGAGCCCTTCATGTAGACCTCGTCGCGAATGAATTCGAGGAACCAGGACATCCCGTAGCCGAAGCGCTGGAACGGTTTCGCGTCGCCCCAGAGAAGCGGCAGCTTCGGCCCCTTGAGTCCGGTCTTGATCTTGCCGAGATCCGCGAGGTAGCTCGAGATTTTCAGCCCCTTCGCGTCAAACTGCGGGATCGTCTCGCGTTCGAGCAGCGTTGCGGTCGCTTCCGTCAGGAAGATGTTGGGGTTGGCGTTCGAGAGGTAGCGCTTCTGGATCGCGTGGAAGTATTCGTGGAGGACCGTCAGATAGAGGGTGTCCCGGTTCGTCGTCGAGCACAGGAAGAGGTAGGGGTTCGACGTCCATCGGATGATGGTTTCCCCGTCGTTCGCGCCGGGCTTCGACGTCACGAAGACCGTGATCGGGCCCGGATCCGCGAAGCCGCGCCCCGTCGGGTCGGTGACGAGAATGCGTTTTGCCGTGAGGAGGGCCTCCCGGACCTGAATGACGGAGTCGGGGACGCCGTACTGCATGAAGGCCCGCGCCCGGTTCCGTTCGAGATTCTCCCGGAGCTTCCCGAAGAGCGGCTGAAGTTCGTCGAGGATCGGTTCGACCGGAAGGTTCGACTCCCGCGCCCGCGCGATCCGTTTGTCGCGAAGCGCCGCGAGGTCGATGACGTTCTTCCGGTAGTCGTCCCACAGCGTCCGGAAGACGATGTCGAGCGACTTTTCGTCCTTGAGCCCCTTGTCCCCCGATCCGAGCGATTTCGCCCACGCGATGGACCACCCCTCGGGGTCGGGGTAGGGGGACGAGATGAAGGGGGCCTCGTCGTGGAAGACGGACGGAAGTTCGGTCGGGGCGCGGATGACCGCGAGAACGGCCGTTCCGATCGCCGTTCCGATCAGGACGGCGCCGAGGATGCTGAAGTGCGTCGTCTCGAAGCGGAGCGTGTCGCCGTCCCGCGTGTAGGGGACCGGGAACCATGCGCGGCCGTCGCGGGAGATCATCGGGACGATCATGTCGGGCGACAGCGGCCCAGGAACGACGGGAAGCTTCATCGAAACGCCGACGGGCGCCCCGAAGACATCGGCGCTCGCCGTGTCCACCTTCCACGAACCGAGCAGTTCGGACGAGCCTCCCAGGATTTCCGGGGGCGGCGCCTCGGAACGGGAGATCCGCACGGGGGACGCCGCCGTCACGGAACCGGGGGCGAAATCGAGCGCAAAACCGTCCTCCGTGGCGACGCGTCCTCCGTTCGCGGACAGGGACGCTTCGGCGAGAACCGCGCCGGATATCGTCTCGGGCGAAACGGCGGCCCGGTCCGGGGACAGAACAGGCGTTCGACGTTCCTTCTCGCGGAGAAGGGCGTCGAGGGCCGCCCGCAGCGACGAATCGGACGGAAGAGGCGGGATTCGGGCGGCAAGAGCGCACCGGACCGCTCCGACATCGAAAAGCGTCGCGAGCGGCATCATCGCGAGCGGCTCTATCGTGAGCGTTGTCAACGCGATCGTCAGAACAGCGACCATCAGAACAGTCGGCGCCCGGAGTTTCATGCGGACCCTCTCCTTCCCGGAGAACTCTGTCTAATAGTCTGTATAATAGCGCACCTTCAACGTCCCCGCCAGTGGGGGCCAAAAGTCCCGGGCGTTCATGGAACGAAGGCGCGTTCTCTCGAAGCCGCGTATCCCCTCGGGAAGAACGCAGTCCCTCGGGACGAAAGCAGTCCCTCGCCGGGAGCGGTCCGCCCTATTCCTCGATTCCCGAATCGACGGCCCGCCCGTTTTCGAAGACCGTCCAACGGCGGACAGTGTCCTTCTCGCGGTACTCGTACCCCTCCCATCGTCCCTGTTCGAGCCCGCGGACGTAGGGGCCGCGCGATACGATTCGGCCCCGATCGTCATAGAAGACGTGAACGCCCTCCTCGAACCCCTTCGCGTAGTCGCCGCGTTCGGCGACCTGACCGTTCTCGTGCCAGACGGTCCATGCGCCTGTTTTGCCCCGGATCTCCTCGCCGCGCGCGCCGCCGAGGGAATTGAGGTCCTGCCACGCGCCCTCGTACCGTCCCTGCCAGCGGAGCTTTCCGTTCGCCCACCAGCGCGTCGCCTCGCCGCGCATCGCGAGAGCGCCGTCCGGGAGTTGCATCTTCTCGTACGTGATATGAACGTACGGCAGCCCGGTCGTTCCGGTCGCGGTCAGCTCGGCGGCCCATCCGTTATCGTAGCGCATCACGTGGCGTCCCGCGCTGTCCGGGTCGAACCGGATTTTGTCGCCGTGGGTCACGCCGTTCTCGTACGGGACTTCGAGGACGAGTTGTCCCTTCGAATTGTTGAAGCGGAGTTTGCCGTGCAGCACGCCGAAGCGGTAGGGGCGCAGCTCCAGGCGCGTCGAGCCGTCGCCGGAGAAGACCTCGTAGTCTCCGTGATAGACCTCGCCGCCGTCGCTTGTCCAGTCGGACGGCATTCCCGAAAAACGCTTCACGTACGTGTAGCGCTCCTTCATGCTCCCGTCGCGGCGCGTCTCGATATGCCGGTAGAGGGGAACCTCGCGCGCGTTGTCGTCGCCCGGGAGCAGCACGCGAACGACGACCTCGGCGCGTGCGAGTTCGGGGCCCTTTCCGTCCGAGGCGAGGGCGCGCACGACGATGCGGTCCTCGGCGACATCTCCGGGGCGCAGCCGGTCGTCCTTCGCGTCGTCGCCCGAACCGTCGCCGGAGCGCACCTTCCTGAGCCGCTGCGTCGCGACGTCGAAGGCGACCGGGCGTTCCTCGTCGCCGAAGACCCCTTCGCCTTCGAGAATGACGCTCAGTCGCAGCGGTTCCGATCCGTCGAGCGCTTCACCGTTCAGGACGGAAACGCCCGAGACGTTGGCCGCAACGCGGAACGAAAGAGGATCGTCCTCGTCTGCCGCCGGAGTGTCAAGTTCGGCTGCCTCTGCCGGGCGAATCGCGATGGCGTCCGCCATGCCAGCAATAGTCGCCGCGTTCGCTGCGCTCGCTACGCTCGACAGAATCCGGCCGAATATCCCCGCGTCATGCGTTCCGGACGGCCGGTTCGCGTCGCCTGTTCGCACGGGACGCAGCCGCTTGCCCTCGAAGCGCATCTCGAGCGGCGGCAGGCGCGTGGGGGAGGGCTCGTACTTTTCGTGGAGCTGCCGCGCGATGAGGCCGAAATCCTGGAAAACGGCCGCGCGTTCGATGTCGCGCGCCGCGAGGATCTGCGCCGTGATGCGCACGTGCCAGTGCTGGATCATGCCGCCGAGGATGTCCGACGCGTAGCGGCGGATGAGCCCCTCGCGAATGACGTCGGTTCCCTCTTCTTCCATATAAGACCGGTACCCGCGCGCGGCGACCTCCGAGAGCACGCGGTCCGCCTCCCGCGACGCGTTGTTCCGGATGAAGGGTTCGAGCGTTCGCAGCGCTGCTTCGACCTCCTTTTCGTCGAGGCGCAGCGGGAAGAACTGCTTGCCCGGTTCCTGAACCCACGTGGGGCCGAACTGCTCCGCCTGCCGCAGCAGGATCCGTACGAACGCGTCGTGCGCCGTCACGAACGCCGCCGCGTCCGCGCGGGGCGGCGAGGCGCGCGGAACCTCGTCGGGATCGGCGTCCGTCCAGCGGCGGATCGCGTCCGTATAGACAGCGTCCCGGTCGATGTCGATCACGATCGCGCGTTCGCCCGGCGGAGTCGTGCGGAGGACGTGCTTTTCGGGCAGAACGCATGTCCCCGAGTCGCGGATGCGGCCTCTGGCTGTCCCCGCTGCGCCTGCGTCCGTCCGTCCGGCTTCGCCCGTGTAGAGCGCGTCGATCGTCGCGACGTTGGCCTGGTTCACGGCCCACCCGACCGTGACAACGACCGTTCCGCGCATGACGTCGAATGCGATCTTCGCCGACGCGGCCCATGGGACGACCCGCGAGAGCGTCATGAAGACCAGGTTTTTCCCGAGTTCCCGGACGGCTTTTTCGTCCCGCGCGCCGGCGGCCTGGATCAGCGGGCCGATGCCCCAGTGGATCCGCGACGCGAGGTTGATGCCGATGAACGTCCCGTAGTCCCGCCAGGACGCGCCGCCCTGATACATCTCCACGAGCGTCAGCGCGTCGGCCAGCGTGTCCCACTGGAACGTCTCGTCGAGCACGCGACGCGCGACGTACCCCTTCATTCCCATGTCCTCGACGGTCGCGCGGAAGTTCTTCCACTCCTCCGCGAAGCTCGGGAAGGCCGCGCGAAGGTGCTCCGCGAACGCGTTCTTCACCTCGACCGCCTCGGGCGAAAGCCAGCTTCGTCCCGGGCGGGACTCCTCCCGGAGCACCCGCTGCGGACCGTCGCGCGCGGCCTTGCGCAGCAGCGCCGCACCGGGCATTTCGGCCGGCGCGAGCGGACAGACGCGCCTGAGCTTCCCGCGGAGGTCCGACATCGCCGCGTCGCATTCGGCGCGCACCTTCGGATCGCTCGTCTGCTGCCTGCGCACCCAGACCTCCGCGTACTCTCCGGCCGGCGTCAGGATCGGACGAAGCTCCGGGTTCGCGCAGGCAATCACCCGCGCGAGCATGCGCCGTCCGGGGCCGTCGGGAAGCGTCCTGCCGCCGGAGACATCCGTCGCGCGAAGCATCGACATCGCGACGAGAAGGTTCTCCATGCTCGCGCGCCCCGTCGCGGCGCGGAACGTTTCATCCTTCGCCCTCGCGAAGCGGAAGCGTTCGACGGCCGACATACGGTCCCATGCGTCGCCCGCGAGCGCGCGCATCGCCTTCGAGTCGAACGCGGGCGGATTCAGCATGTCCTGCGCCATCTTCGAGAGGGTCACGCCCGTCGCGTTCCGCAGGAAGGAGAGCGCGATCTTTTCGGCCTTGCCCGCCCGGGCGTCGTCGAGACCGCCGGGAAGCGCTTTATTGGTCTTCACGTGGACGGCCGCATCGAGCGTTTCCGAAATCTGGGCGAAGATCCTGGCGCCCTGCTGCGTTTTGGGATCGAATTGCGGCCAGACGCGCCGCAGCAGCTCGGTGCGGTCGTCCGGCCGGAGCTCCGGCCAGGGCTTCATGCCGTAGATCGCGCACAGGTGCTCGACTGCTCGTCCGGCGTACTTGAGCGGCCCCTTCGAGAGGTCGTGATGCGCCCCTTCATAGTGCTGGCTTCCCTGGACGAGGTCGCTGAAGATGTGCGCGGCCCGTTCGAAACGCTGCCAGCGTTCCGGAGCGGTTCCCGAGAACAGGCTCGAGCCCTCGCGGAAGTTTCGCGGCGTCTCCGCGACATAGACCGGACGCCCGTCGACCCACGAGAATTGCTGGACGTACATCTTGCCCGGTATGCGTCGTCCCCCGACCTCGATTCCCGCACCGCCGCCCTTGTAAGCTTCCTTGTCGGCCGCCTGGTTCGCGATCGCCTTCTGGTATTTCAGCGCGAATTCCTCGACGTCGGTCGCGAAGCGCGCATCGGGAAGGTCGTTCGTCCCGCGGAAGAAGGTCACCTCGATCTGGGGAAAGTCGATGCCGCCCGTGGGTTTCACGTCGACCGCAAGGTGCAGTTCGTCCCGCGCAACGATCTCGACGGCGTCGAAGAAGGCCTTCTCGCGGACGGGGTCTCCCGCGAAGACCGTGATGTCCTGGTCTCGCGTGTAGTCTCCCGTGCCGCCCGCATTGATCGCCTGGAGCGTATTCAGCGGGGAGAGGCCTGCGGCGGCGAGCTTTTCGTTCGCGAGGATCATCGCGCGATGATAGATGTGCTTGAGGAGTTCATGCCGTCCGACGTCGAGGTTCCGGATCAGCGGCCGGACGCGTTCGCCGCCGTTGCCGAGGTCCCGGACCGCATCGGAACGGCCGTATCCGGTGTCCCGGGCGAGCGCGAGCGTCGCCTGCGCGGCCGGAGAGAGCTTCCCATCCGGATCCCTGATGTAGGCCGCATGCCAGTCGAGCTGTTCCTTCAGGAGCCCTCCGGCGCGGCTTTCGATGCGCTTCGCTGCGTCGGGGTCATCGGGGGGCTTCTTCTCTTTCGGGGGCAGTGCGACGGAGACCTTCCCGACCACCTCGTCCGGCGGCGGGTCCGCCGTGAAGGCCGGCTGCGCCGGAAGGACCGAAAACAGGACGCACAGCAGCGGCAGCAATGCGGCGAAGCGGACGCGGGCGGTCCTCGTGTGTTCACGGATCTGCGTCATGACTCCCATTTCCCCCTTCCTGCGGTCAGTCGAAGAGCGCCAGAAATTCCGGGTCGTCCTCGCCGATCGCAAGCGTCCGGACCGGCAGGCCGTCGGCGTTCACGACGACTTCGACGACGACCTCGACGCGCGCCGCCGGAGATGACGCGTCCGTGCGGCGTTCGACTCCCGCCCGAACGCGAAGGCGTTTCGATCCGCCCGCCGCGTCCTCGGCCGAAAGAAGCCGCATAGAGCCGGTCGGACGTTGTCGAACGACCGGACCTTCCGTCAGCTCACGGAGTTCGGAGAGCGACAGGATCGCCTTCCGGACGGCCGGCGTGAGCGGAGAGGCTTCGTTCGGCCCGGTCGTCGCGGCGCGTTCGTCGCGAAGCCGGATGAGCGCGTCGAGACGCTCGCGAAGGATCGATGTCGAAGGAAGCTCCAAGACGGACGGGAGGGAGCCTCGCGGCGCCGCGGGAACGAACGCACCCGCAGTGGGAATCGGTATTCCGGACCACAAGAACGCCATAGCGGCCAGAACGGCGAGGGGGCGCGGAATCATCGGCATCTCTCCTTTCCTGCCGGAAGCCCGGCGCGGTAGAGTTTAATTTTT
Source organism: uncultured Synergistaceae bacterium (assembly GCA_964630155.1). Classification (GTDB taxonomy): domain Bacteria; phylum Synergistota; class Synergistia; order Synergistales; family Aminobacteriaceae; genus CALFXN01. The sequence continues at coordinate 17,273 of CAZVUT010000005.1, read as the reverse complement.
CTGCATAATACATCATTCGGAGGCGCCTTTCCAGATACAGCTTTACGCAGAAAAGGCGCGCGTCTGCTGAAGGATCCTGTCGATGCGTTCTTCACGTTCGTCCCCGGTCGACAAGACGACATGTGTACGGAATGATTGACGTTTGCTGATGTTCGGTGACGCGATGCGGATCGCCGGATTGTGGAAAACGCCGGAAGCAGCGATCGTGCTTCCGGACTCGCGTGAACGGAAGCGCGCGGCCTCGTCGCAATGCAAAAGCGGGAAAGGGTATAATGCCGGTACATTTTGATTGAAGGGGTGTCGCGTGTGGACAGTCTGCTCATTACCGGAGGCGTCGTGTGGAAGGGAACCGGGTTCGTCCGGGGGATGTCCGTTCTTTTGTCGGGCGATTCGATCGTCGCCGTCGGCGCCGAGGACGACGTCCGCGCCCGTACGCCCGCCGCGTCGCGGGAGCTTCGGCTCTCGGGAGAATCCGTCTTGCCGGGCGTCACGGACGGGCATCTCCATCTGTCGACCTGGGCGAAACAGCGGGCGCTTCTCGACCTCTCGTCCGCGAAGTCCTTGGCCGACGCGCTCGAAATGGTGCGGGAGGAAGCGGGGCGACTGCCGGCGGAGCGCTGGGTCCGGGGATGGAACTATAACGACACGCGGTGGCCCGAGGGGCGGTCGTTCACGCGCCGCGACCTCGACGCGCTGGGCATCCCGAATCCGATCCTGTTGCAGCGCGTGTGCACGCACATCAACGTCGCCGACGGCAAGGCGCTCGCGCTCTCGGGAATCGACAGCCCCGACGGGATTCTGCCCGAACGCGACGCGATCCCGGCGCTCCGGGCGATGGAGCGGAATGTCTTCACGCGCCCCGTTCTGAAGGAAGCGCTGAAGTCGGCATGCTTCGAGCTGGCCTCGTGGGGCGTGACCTGCGCGCATCCGTGCGGCGCGGACGACTACGGCATGGAAGAGGACCTCTCGCTCTACGACGAGCTGCATCGGGAAGGATCGCTGCCGCTCCGGATCTTCTCGTATCACGACGACCTCGCGCGCCCGGCGCTGCCGACGGGTTTCGGCGACGGGCAGGTTCACTATCAGGGGCTCAAGATCTTCCTCGACGGCAGCCTCGGAGGGCGCACGGCTGCGCTGTCGGCCCCGTACGCGGACGACGCGGGCGAGACGGGGCGCCTGAACTGGAGCGACGACGCCGTGCTCGACAAGCTGCGCGCCGCGCGGGAAAAGGGAGTCCAGACGATGCTCCACGCAATTGGAGACGCCGCGCTCGACCAGGCTATCCGCTGCCTCCGGATCGTGGACGATGCGTTCGGCCGCGACTGCCGCCTTCGTGACCGGATCAACCACGTGATGGTCTGCCGCCCCGACCAGCGGCGCGCTCTTGCGGAACTCGGACTGTTCTGCGAGATTCAGCCCGCGTTCGTTCCGAGCGATATGAACATGGCCGAAGGCCGCCTCGGAAAGGACCGAATGCCCTGGGCCTACGCGTGGCGCTCCCTTCTGGACGAAGGGCTGTGCGTTTCCGCGTCGAGCGACGCGCCCGTGGAGTCGGTCAATCCGTGGCTCTCTCTCTGGGCGCTTACGGAGCGGTCCGATTGGGAGGGGAGGCGCGTCAGCGCCCCCGAACAGCGGCTGACGGTGGAGGAAAGCATTCCGCTCTTCACTTCGAACCCGAACCGCGCGATCGGGCAGGAGCATCGCCTCGGCCGGATCGAACCCGGATTCGCGGCGGACCTGATCGTCCTCGACCGCGACATATCGACTCTTTCGGGACTGCAGCTTCGAGGCGCACAGGCCTCCTATGCGTTCGTCGGAGGAATTCTCTCAAAAGGCGTCATCGACGGATGGCCCCGCTTCGGGGCGTAATCGCCCGGGTCGGTTATTCCCTCGCCGCCGACGGATCGGACGCGTCGCGGAGCAACAGCGCCGGTTCGCCGTCAAGGGGCATGACGAAGACGTGGAATCCGAATGTTACGTTTTTGCCCTTCTTTTTGATGTCCTCCGGGCGCACGCCGCGGAAGAGCACGCCCTTTCCGTCCGGCGTCCAGAACGGGTCGGATGCGGACATTCCCTTCGGGGAGATCCGGACGGTCGTCCCGTCGGCGGGCGTGTGGAGGAAGACGCCCGATATCGGCTCGCCCCACGCCTTCGAGATCGGGTTGCCCGGTTCGTCGACGTCGCCGTCGAAGAGCCACATGGATCCGTCGGCCGAGATGCAGAATCGCGTCGCGCTCGATATGCCGGCGCTTCCGGCGACGGGTTCGAGCGGTCTCGACTCCAGCAGTTTCCCGGCGGGGTCGAACCGGTAGAGCGTCGACAGGTCCTGCGCGTACACGGATGCGCCATCGTGCGCCCAGAACGGCGAATGCACGCCGCCCTCGTTGTCCATCCGGAAAATCCTCAGGTTCTTTCCCGTCGCGTCGATGATCCCGGGAACCCATTGGGACTTCTCCTCGATCCAGTGGTTGAAGACGAGCCTCGTCCCGTCGGGCGACCAGCGCGGCCCGTAGCTGTTCTCGCCGGGGACGGCCGCGAGGACTCGGACCTTCTTCGTCGCGACGTCCATCACGGCGATCTTCCTGCCCTGCCGGTAGTCCGTGAACGCGACGCTCTTTCCGTCGGGCGAGATTTCCGGGTCGTACCCCTTCCCGAGAAGAACGGGCTTCGCGCCGCCCATGTCGGAGAGCCGGATCTCCCCCTCGCGTTCGAAAATCACGCGTGACGCCCCCCACGCCGCGCCGGACGTCCCCATCGTCAGCAACAAGAGCGCACACAGCAGCTTTCGCATCGTTGTCGATCCTCCCCTTCGCATTCTCTCGCATCCTGCATCTATAATTGTACCGCCTTCGACCGCTTCGCCCGATAGCCGAAGAGGCGGGTTTGAGGAGAAAACGACGAAACGCGTCGCGGTGAAAGGATCGGCGGTGTGCGGATGGAGCTTCGTTCCGGAAATTCGGATGAGGGGAACATTCTCTTTGTGGAGGATGGGCGGAATTCCGGAATCCGGTTCGTCTCGGGGACGATGGTCCGCCATGCGTTCCCCGCGCACCTTCACAGAAGCGCGTGCTTCGGCGTGATCGCCGGAGGAGAGGCGGTTCTCGAAATCTCCGGAGGGGAGCGCCTTCTTCGTGCGGGCGACCGGTACGCCATCCCCGCCATGCGGTCGCATGCGCTTCGTCCGATCGGGGGCGGCTGGTTCTCGCATCGGGTCTTCGGGACGGATCCGGGACGTTGCCGGGAGATTGCCCGAAGGCTCCGGCACGTGATCGGAACGGAGCTTCCCGGGGAATGGCCGGACGGATTCGCCGACGCGGAGCGGGCCGCTTCGGCTATTCCGTCCGCATTCCGGGAGATCCTGGCGGTTTTCGAGAACGAGCCGGAGCGGGAATGGAGGCTTCAGGAGCTGGCGTCGCAGTTCGGAATGCAACCGGCATCCTTTTCGCGGGCGTTTTCGCGCGAGGTCGGCATGCCGGTGACGCAGTACCTGCTTCTGGCGAAGGTCTGGAAATCCGCCCGGATGCTTGAGGAAGGGGCGGCGATCCCCGATGCGGCCTTCGACGCGGGCTTCGCCGACCAGAGTCACCTGTGCCGGGTCTTTCACCGCTATATGGGCGTCGCCCCCTCCGTCTTCCGCAGGAACCTCCTGCGGCCCGAGAGCTTTACAGCAGCGCGGGACTGAAGACGGCGAGCAGGAAGAGCCCCGATTCGCCCGCGAAGACGCTGTGCGGACGGTCCGCCGGAATGACCGCAACGACGCCTTCCGCGTATGCGATCTCCCGCTCTCCCAGCAGGCATCGTCCCTCTCCCGCAACGACCTGATGGATTTCGGACTTTCCCTGATGGATATGATCGCCGATGCAACAGCCGGGATTCACCTTCACGAGGTGGACGCTGGACGTCCCGTTCGTGTCCGCGCCCGTGACCAGGTGTTTCATCGACACGCCCGCAAATGCCGGATGCGGCGTCCACGCAATGGACTCCGTTGCTTTCCCTCCCGCAGAACCGCTGACGCTCCCCGTTTCAAACGGAGTCGTTTCAAACGCCGTCTTCATCGTTGCATTCCTCCCGTCGAATGATTGTGCGACGCCGTGAGGATACGGCAAGGAGCGGCGGCCGTCTTGAACGATTTTATCCTCTTCCCAGGAACATCACCCACGCGCCCGCGAGCATCACCGCGGCGCCGAGCAGCCGGTCGCGGATCGGCTCGCCGTAGAAGAAGCGCGCGAGCACGACGGAGATGAGCACGCCGAACATCGACAGCGGTTCGGCCAGGCTGATCTCGAGGTCCCGGAGGGCGAAGAGCAGGCACAGGTAGGCGAAGATATTGCACGCGCCCGCGGCGAGCGAGGCGAGCGGACGTTCCCGGAAAAGCGCGAACCCGAGAAACGTCTGCTTCCGGTATGAAAGCAGAGCGAGCGCAAAGAGCGACGACCAGACGCACTGGATGAGCGCATAGCCGACCGTCGGAGGATTGTGTGCGAGCATGCCGACCATTCTGGTGTCCACGACTCTCCCGACGGCGATGAAGAAGGACGCCGCGATCATGTACATGCACGGCTTCGAGCGCCACAGCGCCAGAAGCGATGCGCCGAAGCCCGCGCCCCGGTTCAGGAACGTGCTTCCCCACACCAGAAGCGCCATCCCGGCAAGCTTGAGCAGGGAAATGCTCTCGCCGAGGAAGAAGACCGACATTGCGAGCAGGAAAAAGACGTTGAAATTGTAGACGGGGCTGACGAGGGAGACCTCTCCCTCCGACAAGGCCCGGATGTAGAGCAGAATTCCCGTGAACGAGACGAGAGCGCTCCCCGCCGCGATGAAGACGAAAGCATACCCCTGAGCGGAGGGAGACGCGAGATACTCCGCGACGGCGAACGGCGCGAGGAGAAGAACGGCGAGAATATCGAGGACGAAAAGCGTCGCGACCGGGGCGCGGTTCTCCCCGAGCTTTTTGAACGAGATCTTCTCGAATCCGAGCAACAGAATACGGCCCGACATGAACAGAAAAGCGAACAACGACACGTTTCGTTCCTCCCTGTGCGCTATCCGATTGTGGAGCGCAGAAAACGGAGAAGGTTTCCTCCGAGGATGCCTTCGATCTCCTGTTCCGAATAGCCGCGGAGCAGAAGCTGTTCCGTCAGGAGAGGCATGTTCGCATGCCCCTTGACGCAATCGTAGTTTGCGAACGGTCCGGGGCCGGAGAAATCGCGCGACTCGTCGCAGAAGTCGAAGCCGAACCCGACGGCCTGCGCGCCCGCGATGTGTCTGATATGGTCGGCATGATTCGCGAGTTCGACCTCGGTCATCGTCGCGTGTTCCGTGTCTCCGACGAAGGTGCTGCACGAATTCATCCCGAGAAGGCCGCCGCGCCCGGCGAGCGTCCGGATCTGGTCGTCGGTAAGGTTTCGCATCGTATCCGCGAGCGCGCGGCAGTTGGAGTGCGAGGCGATCACGGGGCCGTCGTGGAACGCGAAGACGTCGGCGAGCCCTTCGTCGTTGAGGTGGCTGACGTCGAGATACATTCCGAGCCCGGCCGCCTCGCGGATCAGGCGGACGCCGAAGTCCGTCAGACCGCCCTTGCGCCCCTCGTCGACGGGCTTGAAGAAGCACCCGTCGGCGGCATGGTTCCGGCGGCTCCATGTGATGCCGATTCCGCGAACGCCGAGCGCGTGAAAGATCCGGAGCAGATTCAGGTCCGTTCCGATCGGTTCGGCGCCTTCGAAGGACAGCAGGATCGCGATTTCGCCGCGCTCCTTCGCGGCCAGGATCTCGGTCGTATTCCGGCAGAGCGCGAAAAGGCCGGGGCTCTCCGCGAGCTCCGCGTACAGAGCCGAAATCTGGTCGAGCGCCCGGCGGAGCGCCATCTCGGGAAGAAAGTCGCTGTTGATGAAGATCGACGAGATCACAAGATCCAGGCCGCCCTCGCGGAACGAGGGGAGATAGTCGGTTTCGATGACCTTCGTGCGTCCGGCGAGGCGTTTGCCGAGCACGAACGGCAGCAGGTCGAAGTGGGCGTCCGCGACGAAGCAGCGGCTGTGAAGATCGCGGGCCGCGATTGCGGCTTCGGTGTTTCGTTCCATGGAAAATCCTCTCCCTTGCATCGTTCGCCGTACCTGCTTTCCGTTTGTGCGGCAGCGCTGCGGCGAGTCGAAAGATTTCGCTGCGGGAATCACATGTCGGAGATTATGACACGTTGCACGGGAGTTTGATACGCCTCCCCGAAAAAACGGATACTCCTGCGTTCTGCGTTTGGAGTCGCCGTCGCTCCCTTTGAGTCTCCGGCGCACGCCTTCTGCGGAACACGCCATGACACCTGTGATACAATACGGAAACGGATCCATATATGTATCCGGAGTGGCGGAAACGGCGAAAACAACACTGTGAAGGCGCTGTTTTTCCGACATCCGAAAGGAAGGGAGGATTGTCGTGCTTTCATACGTCATTCGCAAGGTATTGTATTCGATCCCCGTGGTGTGGGGGGTGATCACCGTCGTGTTCATCCTCATCAATGTGGTTCCGGGCGACCCCGCCATGATCATGATGGGGCAGCGCGGAGACGAGGAGACCCTGACCAAGATACGGGCGGACATGGGGCTGGATCTTCCCCTGCATGTGCAGTACGTCCGTTTTCTCGGCCAGGTATGCCGGGGAGATCTTGGAACGTCCTACCGGACGAACGAAAAGGTCACGGACGCCATTTCGGACCATCTGAACGCCACCGTGCGGCTTGCGCTCGGGGCGCTCGTACTCGGCACCGCGCTCGGCGTCACGATGGGCGTCATCTCGGCGGTCAAGCAATATTCCTTCTTCGACTACTCGGCGATGTTCATCGCAATAGCGGGCGTAAGCGCCCCGGTCTTCTGGGTCGGGCTGCTGCTCCTGATGACCTTCGCCTACTGGCTCGGATGGGCGCCCGGAGCCGGATTCGGAGACGGTTCCTTCAAGTACCTCATTCTTCCGATGATTACGCTGGGCGTCCGCCCCGGCGCTCTCACCGCGCGGCTCACGCGCTCCTGCATGCTCGAGGTCCTTAATCAGGACTACATCCGCACCGCCTTCGCGAAGGGGCTTCCCGAAAGGATCGTCGTGCTCAAGCACGCGCTCAAGAACGCGATGATTCCCGTCATCACCATCGTGGGAACGCAGATCTCGGAACTTCTCTCTGGAGCGGTGCTGACCGAGACGATCTTCGCGTGGCCGGGCATCGGGCGTCTGTCGGTCGATTCCCTGCTGGCGCGGGATCTGCCGATGATCCGCGGGACGGTCATCTTCATGGCCGTCATCTTCCTCGCAGCGAACCTGCTCGTGGATATTTCCTACGGGTTCTTCGATCCGAGGATCCGGTACGAGTAGGGGGCGCGACGAATGACCGACGCAGTCAAACCGCACCCGCAAACGGGGAATCTCTGGCAGGAGGCATGGATCCGCTTCCGACGCAACCGCCTGGCCATGGCGGGCCTTGTCATGGTTGTCTTTCTGATCGTCGTCGCCGTATTCGCTCCCTTTTTCGCGCCGTTCGATCCGTACAAGCAGCTCATCTGGTCGGAGGGCCTGAAAGTCCGCCTCGCCCCGCCGACGGGATCACACTGGATGGGAACGGACCTCTTCGGTCGGGACATCATGAGCCGCGTGATCTTCGGCGCGAGGATCTCGCTTCAGATCGGCATCTTCGCGACGGTCGTATCGTTGTGCATCGGCGTGCCGCTCGGCGCTATGGCCGGATTTTTCGGAGGCCGCATCGACGATCTCATCTCCTGGCTCATCAATGTGGTGTTCGCCTTTCCGTTCTTCCTCTTCGTTCTCGCCATCATCGCCGTCTTCCGCAATCCCGGAATGCTCGTCGTCTTCACGGCGATCGGTCTCGTCAACTGGGTCTCCATCGCCCGCGTCACGCGCGCGCAGTTCATCTCGCTGCGGGAGCGCGAGTACGTGGAGGCGACGAAAGCGCTCGGTCTTCCCACCCGGCGGATTATCTTCCGGCATATTCTTCCGAACGCGCTTGCGCCGGTCATCGTCCAGGCGACGCTTGGAATGGGAAGCGTCATCATGGTCGAGGCGGGGCTCGCCTTCATCGGTTTCGGGGCGCAGCCCCCGATCCCGAGCTGGGGACTGATGATCTCCGAGGGACAGAAGTATCTCGCCACCGGCCAGTGGTGGTGGACGCTGTTTCCGGGCGTCGCCATCATGTTCACGGTGCTTGCGTTCAATTTCGTGGGGGACGGTCTCCGGGACGCTCTCGACGTCAGGCTGAAGAGGTAATCGCGATGTCGTTGCTCGATATCAGGGATCTCAGAACATATTTCGATACGGACGCTGGGCTCGTGAAGGCCGTCGACGGCGTATCGTTCAGCGTGGAGCCGGGCGAGACGCTCGGGCTTGTCGGCGAGTCGGGATGCGGAAAGAGCGTCACGGCGCTCTCGATCCTGCGGCTGCTTCCGAAGCCCGTGGGGAGGATCGCCGGAGGCGGCATCCTCTTCGACGGAAAGGATCTTGCGTCCCAATCGGAGGAACAGATGCGAACGATCCGGGGCAACCGGATTTCCATGATCTTTCAGGAACCCATGACGAGCCTGAATCCCGTCTTTACGATCGGGGAACAGATCATGGAGCCGCTGAGACTCCATCAACGCATGGACCGGAAGCAGGCCTTCGGAAAGGGCGTCGAGCTTCTGGATATGGTCAGCATCCCTTCGGCCCGGCAGCGAATGAGCGACTATCCGCACCAGCTTTCGGGCGGCATGCGCCAGCGCGCGATGATCGCGATGGCGCTCGCGTGCAACCCGGCGCTGCTGCTTGCGGATGAGCCGACGACGGCGCTCGACGTGACCGTCCAGGCGCAGATTCTCGATCTCATGAACGAACTCCGACAGCGGCTGAATTCGGCGATTCTCTTCATAACGCACGATCTCGGCGTCATCGCGCAGATGGCGCATCGCGTCGTCGTCATGTACGCCGGAAAGGTCGTCGAGAAGGCGCCGGTCCGGGATCTTTTCCGCGATCCGGGACACCCGTACACGCGCGGGTTGCTCCATTCGATCCCGAAGCTCACGACGACGGCCCGCCGGCTCGGGGTCATTCCGGGCGTCGTCCCGAGCCCGCTCGCCTTTCCGAGCGGGTGCAAGTTCCACGACCGTTGCGCGGAGCGCATGGATCGCTGTTCGAAGGAAGAACCGCCGCTCTTCGCGCGTCCCGGAGGACGCGCGGTCCGGTGCTGGCTCCGCGACGGCGAACCGGTGGAAGGAGGATCTCCCGATGCATGCTGACGCTGACGTTCCGATCCTTCAGGTTCGCGGCCTGAAGAAGCACTTCCCGATCCGGAAGGGCATCTTCCGGAATGTCGTCGGACTGGTGAAGGCCGTCGACGGCGTCGACCTGACCATCCGCCGGGGAGAGACGCTCGGGCTTGTCGGCGAGTCGGGGTGCGGCAAATCGACGCTCGGACGCACGATCATGCGCCTTCTGCCGCCGACCGCCGGAACCGTGCTCTTCGACGGCGAGGATGTCGGCGAGACGTTGAAGAGGGATCCCTCGGGCATCCGCAGGCGCATCCAGATCATCTTCCAGGATCCCTACGGAAGTCTGAATCCGCGAATGACGGTCCGCGAGATCGTCGGTGAGGCGGTTCGCTATCACGGCATCGTCACCGAAAAAAAGGAACTCGACGAATACGTCGTGAAGGTCCTCGTCCGGGCCGGGCTCCGGCCGGAACACAGGTTCCGCTACCCGCACGAGTTCTCCGGCGGACAGCGCCAGCGGATCGGCATTGCGCGCGCACTTGCGTTGAACCCCGAATTCATCGTCTGCGACGAGCCCGTCAGCGCGCTCGACGTGTCGATCCAGAGCCAGGTGCTCAACGAACTCCGCGACCTGCAGGAAGAACTTGGGCTGACCTATCTGTTCATCACGCACAGCCTGTCGGTGGTCAAATTCATCTCCGACCGGATCGCGATCATGTACCTTGGAAAAATCGTCGAACTGGCGGGAAAGGACGATGTCTTCGCGCATCCGCTGCATCCGTACACGCAGGCGCTCCTGTCCGCGATCCCGCAGCCCGATCCGGAGGATCGGGGGCGGCGCATCCTGCTGGAAGGCGATCTGCCTTCGCCCGCGAACCCGCCCGAGGGGTGCCGCTTCCATACGCGCTGTCGCCACGCGACCGCCCGCTGCGCGGAACAGGAGCCCCCGTTCCGGGATCAGGGCGGCGGTCACTGGGCGGCGTGTTTCCTTTTTGAGAAGTAAAACCCCGGGAGACTATCTTTTCCCGACACAAGCCGGGCGAGTGCTTCGTTCCGGAATACGTAAGACACATCAGGAGGCGCAATATATGCGAGTCGCTCCATATCAGGCCGGTGAACCGGCGGATCTTTTGTGTGTTCCCGTGTTTGAAGGGGAATCTCTCCGTTCCGCGGAATTCGCGGGTTTTTCCGGGGTGTTGGAACAGGCGGGACGATTCCCGAAGGATCCGGGCAAAAAGGGCTCCATTCGAGTCGTTCCCGTGCGCAACGCGCCGGTAAAGGCGCTGCTGTTGGCCGGACTGGGAAAACGCCCCGCTTCGGCGACGGCGACGGCGAACGTTTACCGGAACCGAATAGCCGAGTGCGTCCGCCACGCGATCTCCCTCGGGTTCGTCAGTCTGATCGTACAACTTCCCGACGCGCCGGATTTCCAAATCTCGCGCTCGGTTGCAGAAGGAGCGGTCCTCGGAAATTATGTATTCCGCACGTACTGGACGACCGACTCGCACCCGGAGAAGACGGATATCGAGACCTTCGTGCTCGTCGGGGCGGATTGCGACGGGGTTGACCGGGGCGTTCTTTTCGGGGAGGCGCAGTCGTTCGCGCGGGATCTGGTCAACGAGCCGGGCAACGTCATCAATCCGATGACGCTGGCCGAGCGGGCGATGGGCATCGCGAAGGAAAACGGCCTCGAGTGCGCCGTCTACGACGAGAACGACATCCGGAAGATGGGCATGAACGCGCTGCTCTCCGTCGGACAGGGCTCCCGGACGCCACCCCGCCTGATTCATCTCGTCTATCGCCCCGATGGCGCTCCGGCGCGACGAGTCGCGCTCGTCGGCAAGACCGTGACGTTCGACAGCGGCGGCCTCTGCATCAAGACGCGCGACGGCATCAAGACAATGAAGACCGACAAAACCGGCGGCTGCAACGTCCTCGCGATCATGCGCGCGCTCGGGAGGCTCCGGCCCGATGTCGAAGTCCACGGCATCGTCGGCGCCGTCGAGAATATGCCCGACGGGAATTCCTACCGGCCGGACGACATCATCCGGACGATGAGCGGCAAGACCATTGAAATCCTGAACACCGACGCGGAGGGGCGCGTGACGCTCGCCGACGTCCTCACGTACGCGTGCCGCGTCCGGCCGGACGCGCTGGTCGATATGGCGACGCTGACCGGCGCGGCCGTGACGGCGCTCGGAAACTACACCGCCGCGCTCGTTTCCGATCACGACGAGCTGAGCGCCGATCTCCTGGCCGCCGCCGAACGGACCGGGGAACGCTTCCACAGATTCACGATGGACGACGAGAAACTCCGCGAGAAGATCACATCCGCGAACGCGGACTTCACGAACTCCGGCGGACCCGGCGGCGGTGTCATCACCGCCGGAATGCTCCTGCGGGAATTCGTCGATGCCGACATTCCGTGGGCGCATCTGGATATCGCCGCGGTTGCCCATTACGACAAGGAGTTCGACTGCTACGGAACGGGAGGATCGGCGTACGCGCTGCGGACCTGTCTGGAGTATGTCCTGGCGCGCTGAGCGGTTCGCAAAAAAAAGGCGCCTCCCCGAAAGGGGCGGCGCCTTTTTCGTATCCGAAGCTACTTCGACAGGGATACTTCGCTCAGATCGGTCATATACGCGCCCAGGAACGGAAGCTTGATGTTCCGAACCTCGGGACGGCTCACGAAACTTGTGGTCTGGTAGTACAGGAAAAGCCACACGGCGTCGTCGACGATCTGCTGTTCGGCCTTCTTGTACATCTCCACGCGCTTTGCCGGATCGGGTTCCTTCCGGGCGTCGCGGAGCAGGGTGTCGACCATGTCGTTCTTGTAGCGGCAGTAGTTCCCCTTCGCGCCGAAGTTGTCGGAGCAGAAGAGCGTGTAGAGGAAGTTGTCCGGATCGTTGTAGTCGCCGGCCCATCCGGCGCGGAAGAACTCGTAGTCGCCGCGGCGGACCGCGTCGTAATGCGCGCCGACTTCGGTGGACGCGAGGTTCACCGTGATGTTGAACTGGCCGAGCTGCGCCTGGACGGCCTCGGCGATCGCCTTGTGTCGGGGCGTGCTGTTGTAGTGGAGCGTGATCTCGAGGCCCTTTTCGAATCCTGCTTCCTTCAGGAGTTGCTTCGCCTTTTCCGGGTTGTACGCGTATCCGCGCAGATTGGGATCATACGACGACATCCCGGGAGGCAGGACGCCCATCGCCGGCATGTAGCGGCCGTTGAGAAGCATCTCGCTGATCGCCTTGCGGTCGACGGCGTAGTTGATCGCCTGACGGAGCTTGAGATTATCCTTAAACGGCTCACGGATCTGGCTGAGGCCGTAGTAGTAATTCTGGAGCGCGGGGCGTTCCTGGTAGCCGGCGCCGAATTCCTTTTTAGCGTCCGTATAGTACTCGTCGGTCACCTCTTCGAGGACATGCAGGTTCCCTTTCTTGAGTTCCATGTAGGCGACGCTGTAATCGGGCATGACGACAAGATCGACTCCGTCGAGATACGGAAGTTGGCCGCCCGCAGCGTCCTTGCGCCAGTAGCCGGGGTTCTTCCGGAAGGAGACGACGTTGTCCTGTTTCCACTCATGGAAGGCGAAGGGCCCCGTTCCGACCGGCGAGAAGTTGAAGTCCTTCCCGAGCTTCTCTGCGTCTTCCTTCGGAACGACGCCGAACGACGTGTAGGTCAGCGCGGCGAGGAAAGGCGCGTACGGCATATCGAGCGTGAAGCGCACCGTGTATTTGTCGACGACCTCGATTCCCGTCCAGGAATCGGCCTTCCCGTCGAAGAGGTCCTTGTATCCCCTGATCGTCGATATGAACATGACGCGCGCCGATTTCATCTTCACGAGGCGTTCCATGCTGTACTTCACGTCGTCGGCGGTCATCTCGCGCCCTCCGTTCAGCGTCGCGGCGCCCTTGACCGTCTTGTGGAACGTAACGCCATTTCGGAGATGGAAGGTCCACACGGTGGAGTCCGCGTTGACATCCCACTTTTCCGCGAGAAGCGGAAGGATCTCTCCATCAGCGCCGTTTTTGACGAGCGTCTCGAGATAGAGGTTCGTGCCGCGTGCGGAGGTCGTGATGTTCGACGTCACCGGATCGAGTGCGGGGGGGTTGTTTTGAAGATGCCATTTGAGAATGCCGCCACGGTTGACGTCAGCGGAAGCCGTTGATCCGGCGGCCGCCAGGATGCACAGAGCGCAGAGCACAAGCTGGATGCGTTTCTTCATGCAGTTCACTCTCCTTAAGTGTGATAGACGTACTTCCCGAATAGCCGTCCCGAGCACGTTCTTTCTCCCCGGTCGCCGCCCCCTTCCCCTGTTGACTTCGATATTTTGGATCCATTTATTCATCCATTTCTACATCCTGCACTCCGGATTGTCAACGAAAAAAGGTTGCGCGCGTCGGGGCGTCCGACATCCGAATCATGCCCGGAGGCCGGAGATCCGAAACGCATATCGGAAGGATCGCGGCGAAACTAAGGAGAACAACACTGTCCCGGAAAGGGTGATGAAACGGTGAGAATCTACGTCAGCGCCGATATGGAGGGCGCGACCGGCGTGGTCAGCGCGTTGCAGACGCGTTCGGACCATCCGGCGGAATACGCGTTCGGATGCAGAATGGAGTTCCACGATGTTATGGCCGTCATCGAGGGCGCCATAGAGGGCGGGGCGAAAGAGATCCTCGTCAACGACTCCCACGCACGGATGATCAATCTGGATATCTCCGGTCTTCCGGAAAACGTGCGGCTTCTCTCGGGCACGCCGAAAGCGCTGGGAATGGTCGAAGGCGTTGAGGGATACGACGGCGCCTTTTTCACGGCCTATCACGCGATGTCCGGAACGCCGCTCGCGGTGCTCGATCACACCGTCTCCGGAGCGACGCTCTACGACGTGCGCCTCAACGGCCATAGCGTGGGAGAAACGGGGATTAACGGAGCCGTGTGCGCCGCGTTCGGCGTCCCCGTGGCGCTCGTGACAGGGGACGCGGCCGTCTGTCGGGAGGCGTCGGAGCTTCTTGGGGAAAACCTCATGACGTGCAGCGTCAAGGAAGCGCACGGAAACGCGTCCGCAGACTGTTATCCCCCCTCTCGGACGAGAAATCTGCTGCGTGAGGCGGCCCGGGAAGCGACATTGCGGATCGCCTCGAAAAAAGCTCCCGTGCAGAAAATCAGCTTGCCCTATGAGCTGGAGCTGACGTTCAAGTACTCGCGTCAGTGTGACGTCGTGTCTTACGTCCCCGGGGTGGAGCGCCTGGACGGGCGCACCGTCCGGATGCGCGGTTCCGATATGATCGAGATGCGGCGGTGGATCAACGTCGCGACCGGACTCGCCGGAGCGGTGACGCTCTAGTGTTCGTAAACGAGAGGCTCTCCGAAAAGGGCCTCTCGTTTCGCGGGGCTTGCGCGGATTTTAATTGTATGATACAAATATGCCGACATCGACAGGAAATGGAGGGAACGGCGTGACCGGAGGAACGACCTGCGACGCGAACTGCTGTCGGGAGGAAGTGGGGGAGCTGGTGCAACGCCTCGTCCGCGCATTCCAGCTGTTCGAGCGGGATCACATCAAGGTTCTCGGTTTTACGAGCACGCAGGGGTATGTGTTGCTTGAAGTGTCCGAACGGCCCGGGTTGACGATGAACGAACTCAGCGAGCGAATGAACGTGGATGGAAGCACCATGACGCGGGTTGTGGACCTTCTCGTTCGCGACGGGTGGCTCGATCGTCGCAGGGAGGACGACGACCGGCGGGTCGTGCGCGTGTTTCTTGCGGAGAAGGCCGGAGAAACGGTGTCGCGGCTCCGCGACAACCTTGACGCGTATTACGGGAATATCGTGAAGAACCTTCCGGAAGGGAGAGTGGACGAGGTCCTTGCCGTGTCTGAATTGTTGCTTTCCGCTCTGAAGCGGTCGAATCCGAAGTGTTGTTGAGTTTTTTTGCGAAAATATTTGTATGATACAAAAATAAGAAGATACAAGGAGGATCTCATGGAACTTCTTTTGGTTGTCATGAACGCGGTGCGGGAGTATCTGGTTTCGGACTGGCATCTCCTGTTGATCGGAACGCTGTTTGCGGTCGGGATGCAGGTGTACGTGGACGGCGAGAGGGTGCGCCGGTTTATGAATTCCCGCTCGGGGGTGTCGATTTCCGCATCGATCCTTGTGGGATCGCTGACGCCTTTATGCGCCTGCGGGACGATGGCGCTGGTGCTGTCGATGTTTCTTTCGGTCCTCTCCTGGGGACCGGTCATGGCGTTCCTGATTTCGTCGCCCTTGTCGAGCCCGTCGGAGTTCGTCTATGAAAGCGTCTTTCTCGGCCGGTCCTTCGCGGTTTCGATGCTCGTCGCGTCGGTCGTGCTCGGCGCAACCGCGGGGATAACGGCGCGCTATCTCGAAAAGAGCACGTCATTTTTTGAAGGACAGTTCATCACGCCTGTGCCCACCGCCGGCGCGAGCTGCTGCGGCGCGGCGAACACGCAGGACTCTGCGTGTTCCTGCGGAAAGAAGACGCGGAATCGAACATTTATGGAGCGCTTCCGGGTGCGGGAATTCCTGACAGGCATGGTCCGCCTCGGGTTGATGCGGATTTTGCCTTTATTCGTGCTGTTCATTGCAGTTGGGAAGATCGCCGAATATTTCATCCCGGCTGCCTGGATCACTGGTCTTTTTGGAGCCGGGAAGGGGTGGAGCATTCCGCTCGCGGCGACGCTGGGGCTGCCGCTCTACCTCACGGACTCCAGCGCCCTTCCGATGCTCCGCACGTTGCTGGACGGAGGCGCCGGACAGGGGGCGCTCCTTGCGTTCCTGATCGCGGGCAAGGCCACTGGGGTTCCCGTAATTGCGGGGATGTCCGCGATACTCGGACGAAGGGCCATCGGCTTCTACCTTGCCTTCATCTATATCGGCAGCATTGTCGTCGGATTCGCATACCAGAGGATTCTGTCCCTTATATGAGAAGTCGCCTCAAATCGTGTACAATATTGTCTGTCCTCTTGAAGGCGTGAAAGAGGGCCCGTCCCTGGAAAACGGGGAAAGGGTCCTCTTCAGGATTTGAAGGGCGGGCTTTCCCGGAGAATGGAGGCAGGCCCTCCCAGAAGCATGGAGGACAGGCCCTCCCAGAAGCATGGAGGGCAGGCCCTCCCAGAAGCATGGAGGGCAGGCCCTCCCAGAGACATGGAGGGCAGGGAGGCAGTATGTATTTTCTCGGAATTCTCATGAGCATCGCTACGGCCTGCTGCTGGGCCGCGTCTCCCATTCTGCTGAAGCGCGGCATGGGCGGACTGTCGTTCCTCGAAGTGAACGCGATCCGTTCGTTTGGGGCGTTCGGAGTTCTCCTGTCCATCGGACTCGTGACCGATCCGGGGGCGCTTGTCTGGAACGCTCCCGGAGTTTTGTTCCTCGTCATCCTGGCGAACACGCTCTTCGGCAATATCGTGGGCGACATCCTGTACTTTGCTTCCATCCGACATCTCGGCGTCAGCCGCGCCGTTCCGATCACAAGCGCCTATCCGCTCATCGTCACGGCCGTTTCGGCATTCTTCTTCGGCGAGAGCATCACATTGAATATCGTTCTGGGAACGGTCCTTGTCGTTCTCGGCGTCGTACTGCTGCGTTTCGAGGTTCGCGGGGCGGACCGTCCCGCGATGGCGGCGAGGGGTTTCCTCTGCGCGCTCGGCGCCGCGCTCGCGTGGGGGCTGACGGTTCCCCTCACGAAGTACCTTCTCCTGAAGGGCGTGCCGGGAATCACCATCGCGTTCTGGAGGTCGATCTTCCTCATCGGATGCACATGGACGCACTGGGCGGTCGGGACGAGGGGGGAGAATCGATCGCGGATCAAAGACATTTCGCGGCGTTCGTGGATCGCCATTATGGGCGCGGGCGCGTTCGGACTCGGGATCGGCGTGTATACCTTCACGTGGGCGGTCACCCTGATTCCGCTCTCCATCGTGACGCCCATCACCGGGACGAGTCCGCTCATAACGGCGCTCTTCGGCATCTTCGTCATGCACGAACGTTCGACGGCCGCGCAGTGGACGGGGATCGC
>CAZVUT010000004.1:0-54411 GCA_964630155.1 uncultured Synergistaceae bacterium | reverse complement strand
AGCCCCGCGAACGTCTAGGGAGAACTACCGAAATCGGAATCGAAAGAAAAAGGGGCGTTTTCAATCCGACGGCAGCAACGCTCGTATGGAAAAGTACATCTTGACTTTCAAAGGTCGCCGCATGATAATCACTACGGAGGCTCAGCTGAGGTGAAGCCGTTTTTGGGCGGAACCGAATGCATTGCCTCTTTTTTTATGTATGAGTAGCGTAAGGATCCGGAACATAAAAAATACCATAAGAGTTTGTCGTTCGAGACGAATCTACCCGCAGATTCTTCTTAACATATTGTAATTTTCGAAGCCATTGGTTGAATTTCGAAGATATCTCTTCTCTCGTTTCTACGTCGTTACCCATTTGGGCTATTTCCCTATATCCCCAGTTAATGGCATAAATACAAATATCTGCCGCCTGAACCGCATAAGCCATGTCTGAAGCAACAAAAAGAGGAGTGGGAATCACTCTCGTGGCACGATAACGACCTTTATCAGTATTCACATAGTAGCGTTCCATTCTCTTGACAAACCTTCTATCTGCGGTTTTTTCCACTTCATCCATAATGAGCAGCCCTTCGTCTTCTTTTTCTTCCAGCATGTAAAAATACCGTTCGAGAAGAAATACATGATCCTTTCTGAGATATTCTTCAAAAATAGGATCATTCGGTTTAGATATATTTCGAGGGACGATCGACGCAAAAACAAAAGCGTCATGCGAGTCAAGCTCTTCAAATACTCTCTGAGCCATTTTGATACAAGCCTGACCATATGCTTCGAACTCTTCACGCGTCGGAGATTCTTTTCTCTTCCCTTTTTCAAAAAAAGAACGAACGCGATTTTTTCGCAATCCACATGGAATTTCATTCATGTCTTGCCCTGCAAATCTAAAACGCTTACGATCCAAAAGCGTGCTCCCCTTAATCTCTTTTCCGAAATCGCTTAGCTGACAGCCAAAGCACTCTTCTTCCAGCTTTCGCAGGGACTGAACGAAGTGCCACAGCTTTTTTGTGTGAAGCGCAACCCCGCCTCGGACCTCGAAAGGACACGAACGATGATCGTGCCCGCTTTCATCAATAAACAGCAGCCAACTCACACATATTCCTCCTGCGGATTATGGTTTTAGAGAGTCGCCCGGTCGAAAAAGAATCCGACACACAAACGTAAAAATTTCCGTACACGCTTTGTTTTGACATAAAGCGGTCTCAAAGTCAAGAACCAGAATATTGACACGGCATATAAAAATATTTACAATGTGATCAAGGTGGCGATATAAATGGCGCAGACGAACATCAACATTCGTATGGATTCCGATCTTAAGAAGCAGTTCGATCTGCTTTGCAGCGAGCTCGGCCTTACGATGACGACGGCTTTCAATGTTTTCGCCCGAACGATGGTGCGACAACAGCGCATCCCTTTCGACATAACTCTCGAAAACCCCAACTCAACGACAATTACTGCAATGAAAGAGGCGGAACGGCTGATCGCCGATCCCAACGCCAAGAGATATTCGAGCTTCACGAAACTCCTCGAAGAGGTACAGAATGATCTTTGAGATCATCTCGACGAGTCAATTCAAAAAGGACCTGAAGCGAGCCCTCAGACGAAAAAATGACGTAACCCTGTTCACGGAGGTGAATGTACATGCCCGCAAAAACGATCAAGACCTACCGCCTTCCGGTTGATGCGATCCGTCGCGCCTCGCAGGGGGAACGCATCGTCTTCAGGCCGAAGGACGAACCCGCCTTCGCCGTCGTCCCGGTGGAGGACGCCGAATACATGGAACGGCTTGAGGACGAACTGGACAACCGGTTAGCGGACGAAGCGCTCGCCGAAGGCGGAGAAAACATTTCCTGGGAGACTCTCAAGGCCGAACTGGATGCGCGCCATGCCCTACCGGATTGACTACGCCCCTGCAGCCGCAAAGCAGCTCAGTAAGTTTGACCGGGAAATATACATCCGGATTCGCCCTGTTATCGACGCACTCGCCGAGGAACCGCGTCCTTCAGGATGCGCGATGCTCACGGTCGAAAAAAGATACCGGATCCGGGTCGGAGACTTCCGCGTCGTCTACGAGATCCATGATTCGAGACTCCTCGTTCTCGTGGTCCGCATAGGACACCGAAGCAGCGTTTACCGCTGACGCATTCTGCCGGCGTCGGCCTTTGATCTACTGGAAAATGGGCCGGCGCGCTATGCGCCAACCAACCGCAGCACCTCGCGTATGACGCGCGAGATGTCTTCGTCATCGAGATCGGGATACATCGGCAGGGAAATCTCGCCGGCGTAGATTCTTTCGGCGTTCGGGAAATCTCCCGCTTTGTAGCCGAAGGTCCGGCGGTAATACGGATGCAGCGGAACCGGAAGGTAATGAACCTGCACGCCGATGTCCGCATCCCGGAGCCCCTCAAAAACACTCTTTCTCGATTCGGGGGAAACCCACAGCGGGTAGAGGTGATACGCATGCCCCGGATGACTGGGCGGAGTTGCGATTACGTCAGAGCCGCGGAAAGCGTCGTCGTATCGGGCTGCGATCTCGCGCCGTCTCGCGATCGATGCGTCGAGCCGTTTCATCTGGCTGACGCCCAGCGCGCACTGGATATCCGTCAGCCGATAGTTGTACCCAAGTTCCAGCATTTCCGTATACCACGGACCATCCGGTTCTCGCGTCATCATCGCAGGGTTTTTCGCGATTCCGTGGCTCCGGAACAGGCGCATTTTCTCCGCGAATACCGATGATTTCGTTAGCACCATGCCGCCCTCGCACGTCGTGACGTGCTTGACGGGGTGAAAGCTCAGAACCGTCATGTCTGCTTCGATGCCCACCTTCACGCCGTTGCGATCCGCTCCGAGAGCGTGGCAGGCATCCTCGACAATCACCGCGTTGCATCTGTCCGCGATCTGACGAAATGCCTTCATATCGACCGGATATCCCGCAAAACTGACGGGGGCGATCACCTTCGGATTCTTTTCGCGACAGAATCGGGCAACCCGCTCCGGGTCGAGACAGTAGGTTTTCGGATCGATGTCGACGAAAACAGGCGTTCCGCCGGCATACAACACGGAATTGCTTGTCGCGGCGAACGTGAGCGGAGACGTGAGAACCACATCGCCGGATTCCACACCTGCGGCATACATGGCCCCGTGCAACGCGGCGGTTCCGCTCGAAAACGCGACCGCGTACGACACGCCGATATACCCCGCGACACGTTCTTCAAACTCGTCGACGAGCGGCCCCTGAGTCAGCCATTCCCCCTTCAGCGCAGCAACGACCGCGGCGATATCGCTCTCATCGATGGATTGATGTCCGTAATGGAGATTCTTCATAAAACTCACCTCTTCAGCCATTTATAGAGAGTATCGGCGGCTCGCTGCGCCCCCCTGAGATTGACGCAACCGGCAGGAGGAAGTGTCGGACGCGCAAGGGCGCGGAGAATATCGGAAGGCGGGAAGGTTCCCCAGGAACCGAGGTTGATCCCATATCGTCTTTTCCCAATGACGTCGCCGATGCGTTTCTGATTTTCGGCGACCTGGAACACCACGACCGGCTTGCGCAGCGCGAGCGCCTCGTAGCACGTCACGCTCGAAGTACAGACGACGACTGAGGCGCCTGACAGCACTTTCGCAAACTCGGGAGGATTTCGGAGGATGCGGACGTTTTTCTTTCGTTCCGCGCACCTTGACGAAGAATCCGCGACACTTCCGGCGCACAACGGGCCGAGTACGGCGATAAGGGGAGGAAGGCAGTCGTTCCATACATCGATGATCGCCGGTGTCGCCGCTTGCACGTCAGCGCCTCCCGCAGCAAGGAGAACATACCCCCCATCATACGGTTCCACATCCCGAATCTCGTGTCGGATCAGGGCGAACTGAGGTCCGAGAAGAGAAATTTCCGGAACGTCCTCATACCCGATTTCCGCGGCGCCGAAGTTATAGTTCACGAGGATCGTCGCAAGCCGCTCGACCGGCTCTCTTCGGGAGTCGTCAATGATACACAGGGGGGCGGTCGTCGCCAGTCGCGCGAGGTCGTCGTACGTCGGCAGATAGCTGTCAACGATGACGAGCGGCACATTCACAAAAATCTCGGGAGAAACCGAACGGAGGGATTGAACGCGGTGAACGCAACCACCCAGAATCGCTTCCCGGGGAGTCGCATCGTCGACAACCCACTGTACGGAAATACCGAGACGTCCAAGCGACGATGCAAGCGAACCGCATCGAGAAATGTGCCCATTACCGATATCTATACCAGAGTGCGATAATATTGTAACTAATTCATTTAAAATCAATCTTTTTTTCTTTCAATCCTTTCTCAATATCAGAAATTAAAGTATCCCAACCATGTATTAAATATTTCTCAAATAAAAATTTTTCTTTTGTTTCATGATAAGTACCATAATTACCTTGTTTTGTTCTATCACATTTAAAGTTTTTTATATCGTGCCATTTATCAATAAACAATAATTGAATTTCAGTGTTTAATTTATTATAAAAAGATCTCAACGTATCAATACTAGAATCAAAATATACTATTTTCTGTTTTATAATATCACCAGTATCAATTCCGTAATCCATATAATGTATACTAACGCCTTTTGGTGTATTATCAATAAAACTCCATATATTTGGGTCAGACCCTCTATTCCATGGCAAATATGATATATGCAAGTTGATAATTTTCCAATAATATTTATCTATAATATCTTTACTTAAAATATGCCTATATTTATAGCTAATAACGAAATCTATTTTATTACATAATAAATAATTTAAATCTATTCGCTCCATAGTTTGAATAAGATTTTCTTTATTGACCATCCAATCAAACAATAAAGAATCCTTGCAACCTAACAAAAGAACGTTTTTTTTGTCTAATTCGTTTTTTCTTAAAAACAATCCCATGTTATCCATTCATCAGCACCTATGAAACGCAGTGTCCTTCTCCCGTAAAGCTTAGAAATCAACTTTGGACTCACTCCGTACCCCGGACGTTTCACACACAGCATTTCCTCACGGATCACTGTTCCTTCAGGGATATCGACTGCTGCGTGGACGCTCCGGCGAGCTTTCTCGTAGAACTCCATCTCCTCGGGAGCAGGTCCGAGTTTCCGGCCGTCGCCCATAGCACCCTCGACTTCGCGTATCTGCGTCACAAGATCGCGCAGCTCTTCCGGTTCTATGGCAAAGGGATGATCCGGCCCCTTCATGTTCCGGTCAAGAGTGAAATGCTTTTCGATAATCTTCGCTCCCATGGCAACCGCCGCAACGCTTATGTGGATTCCCTTCGTGTGATCGGAGAGGCCGACCGGAACGCCGAACGCGCGACGAATAGTCTCCATGGATCGCAGGTTCATGATAGACGAAGGAGCGGGATACAGCGAGGCGCACTGAAGGAAAGCCACCTTCACGTTCCCGACTCTTCTGCAGGCGAGGTACGCGTCTTCGATCTCTTCCATATTCGCAAGGCCAGTGGAGATGATCATCGGCTTGCCTTTCGACGCACAATACTCCAGAAGCGGCAGATCGACAATTTCGAACGACGCTATCTTGAACAGATCGCTCACCGCGTCCAGTTCGTCAACCGCGCACGTATCGAAGGGAGTGGCGAAAAAGACGATGCCTTTGCCCTCGCAATAGGCCGAAAGTTCGGGCAGCCACTCCCGGGGAGTCTCTATTTCCTTGATCAGGGAGAAGAGATCCTTGTCGTATCCGGAATGGAGCGGCGTCCTTTTCGAATAGAGCGTCTCCGCGCTGTAAATCTGGAACTTGACCGCGTCCGCACTGGCATCGACCGCCGCGTCGACAAGTTCCTTCGCGAGTGAAAGCGAACGGTTGTGGTTCGCTCCGATCTCGGCGATGATGAAAGTCCGTGTTTTTTCTGTTTCCTCGGGAAAAATTGAGATGTTCATTGTCCGCATACCTCTCAGTTTCGCGGAATACGTACAGGGACTTTGTTGCTCTTGAGATACATCTTCGCCTCATGAGGAGTTGATTCGGTAAAGTTAAAAAGCGCTCCCGCGGCCAAAGCAGACGCTTTCCCCTCACGAACGGCCGCCAGCATGTCTGGGTATCCCGAACACCCCCCCGATGCAATAACGGGGATTGATACGACTTCTGTAACGCTTCTGATTAGGGGAATATCATATCCCAAAAGGCTTCCATCCCGCTCAATGGACGTCAGAAGGATCTCGCCTGCTCCCAAAGATTCGATCTCACGTGAAAATTGTGACGGAGATTTTCCCGTCGGTTTTGTTCCGCTATGAATGAAACATTCGTACGCTTCGCCGTTCCGCCTCGCATCTATGCTCACAACGATACACTGAGCTCCGAAACGATCTGAAGCTTCTCTGATAAAACCCGGTTTTTCGAAAGCCGCTGAAGACAGACAAATTTTGTCGGCGCCGGCTTCGAGTGCTTTTCTGATGTGATCCATCGTTGAAATGCCGCCGCCATACAAAAGCGGGACGAAGCACTCTGAGGCATATTCTTCCAGTGAATCGAAATCCGGCTCACGTGATTCTTTTGTCGCCGAAATATCGAGAAGCACGAGTTCGTCAACATGCCGGGAATTGAATACTTTTATCGCAGGCAAAACAGTTCCTATTGTCCGCCAGCTATCGAAAGAGACTCCCTTAACCAGTTGGAATCCTCTCATCAGGAGAGTCGGTATGACGCGTGTTTTCAGCATTATCCGATTCCAACAGAGAGAAAATTGCGCAACAGAAGGAATCCCAAAAAACCGCTCTTTTCGGGATGAAACTGCACGCCGAAACACCGTCCTCTTGAGAGGACCGACACTACTTCGCCGCAAAACGGAGTCACTGCCGCGACAGTCGCAGGATCATCGGGAATAAAATGAAAACTGTGAGCAAAATAGAAATCAGAAGAGGTAGGTATTCCATCAAGCAGGGGGATTTCAGGACATCCACCCGTCTTCCGAATCTCATTCCACCCCATATGCGGAAGACGTTCATCCCGGCTGCACGGAACCATACGACGGATTTCTCCCGGAATGAGATTCAGTCCTGTCGCTTCCTTAACCTCAAACCCCTTCGTCGCCATTAGTTGCATGCCAAGACAGATACCCAGCAACGGTATCCCATCGTCAACGGCGCTTCTGAGGAAATCAAACCATCCCTCTTGAAATAACCGTTCGGTGCCGTCCGGGAAAGCTCCAACTCCGGGGAGAACAATGCTTGAAACACTCGGAACACAGTGAGGATCATGTGACACAACCACATCTGCGTCGCACTCTTCGAGAGCGCGGCGAAGCGACCCCAGATTGCTCATCCCGTAATCCACTACCAAAACACGCATCACGATTCCTCAATCTTCTTCTGCGTACTTGACTTTAGTCAGGTTTCCGAGCTTGTCTTTCACAAGGTTTCCCTGCGCATCCCGAAGGAACAGGCTTTTGTTCGTAAACCTGTCACAGATCCGAACAAAATCGTCGACGGACAAATCAAGCGGAGCAAGAATCTCGTCCAACGGTTTTCTGAGATATTCCCAAGGGAATTGTCCATCGAGACGACGGACAATTCCACACGCGTCCTGTCGAGTAATCCGGCCTCTTCTGACGTGGAGACACGCGAGATCCGTCGCTCTCCCGAAGCCAAATTTCAAGAACTTGAAGTAATCGTGAACACCGGTCTGATAGTTGTCAAGATTCTCATAGTTGACACAGGATCCCTCTACCGTTCGGTCGTACGTGGAAAATCCGTTCGCCTGCGCGATCAGGGCGTTGCTATACCCGTCCCACTGGAGAAAATATCCAAGGAAGATTCCGGTGACTCCTGCAGAGGCCAATTCCTCGTCCGATGGATAGGTATACGGAAGAAGATGCTTCGCCTCGATCCCTTCCATTCCGATCAGATCCGAAACGCGAAGCCCAAGCAATCCTCCGAACTCCTCCAGCCATCTTCGATTCAGTACATTGTTCCCGGCGGCTGAAGCGGGGCCGCCGTATTCGTTTTGCGAGTTCTCCCCCCATACGATCAGGGGGACTCTATATTGGACGGCCGCACGCACCGGAATGGTGAAGATCCCGACATGTTCCGGCCATGAGATGTCGCCGACCATCGAAAGGCCGATTCGGTTCAGTTTCCGCCGGACGTTCTTGTTCGGAGAAAACTCAACGTAATCGACACCAAGTCGCTTAATGTTTTCGATGTTCTTTCTTCCGATGTCCGAAAGATCGCACGTCGTAGCCGTGACGCACAATGGATTCATGCCGAGCTGAAGCATCCGGATGACTTGATAGGTGCTGTCTTTCCCACCGCTCACCGGAACAATGCAATCCCAATTCACGCCGTTTTTCGATCGATACCGTTCAAGGACTTCAAGCAACTCTTTCTTTCGAAGGTCCCAGTCGACAACAGTACGGTTCTCATAGCTTCTGCAGGCGTTGCAGATGCCGTCGGCATCCAGCTTGAGATCCGGTTTCGTGTCAGGCATGACGCAATGTCGGCAATATTTCATTCTTCTGCCCTCCGGTATGGAGTCTCGCGGTTACTTCCCGAGAAGAAACCACGTTATGTCATCTTGCGGAAAAGAGAGATCGCGTTTATAAACGAACCCGTAATCCACAAGTCGTAAATGAGGGTGTCGCTCTAACAGCTCTCCGGCAAAATCTCTCTTGAATAGCTTCCCTTCGTGCCCCCGGTAGTTCACTTCCGTGGGGGACGGACTATAATATTCCGCCACGCAAATCAGACGGCACGAAGCCTTTTCCATTGTGTCGTACACGTCAGGCAGCAAATCCGGATTGATATGGATTAAAACTCCTTTCGTGAAAACGATGTCGTAGCGTCTCGTAACCCGATATTCAAAGACACTTCCTTTGAAAACCCTGGCTCTTCCCCAGGCTTCGAGTTCATCCGCAGCGCCTGCGTTGATCTCAACTCCCTCCAGATCAATCCCCGGAAAAAGGAGGTCAAGCGCCATGAGGTTCATCCCCACATTCGCCCCAAACTCGAGCGCCGAACCGACTGGGCCGTGCGAGGCAAGTATCCGGCTCCAGAAAGCCAGATTCGAGGCAAGCAGGCTGTCGGTTTTGTTCCTCTGAACGTACTCGTCGCCGAATTTCCCGGCCCAAAACGCTTCCTGTTCCGACCTATACGTCATGCTTCGCACGCTCCTCAAGCGCCCCGCAGGCTTCCGGCCAGTACGGCCCGTCCGTATCTGCGAGATCCGACTCAGTCAAAATCAGCAACTTTTTGTATGGACGGGACCCTTCATCCGGTTTCCAAAGAAAAGCGCCACCCGTCGATACGACCATAAAGGTCGAGGTTTGTTTACAGCTAAATCTCAAAGAAAAATTGTTATTTACGATTTTCTTATCTGAAAGTTTTCTATAGACTTCCGAAAAGCCACTGGAAGAAAGAAACATTTCAGGGAACACTATCGCGGAAGTCTTCGCAGAAAAGTTTCATCTTCTGGATGATACTCCGGAATGTCGATCGGCGTTGAGAATGTCATTTCGTCAAACATCACAACTATCTGCATGCTGCAAAAGCGGCGGATGTTTTCCGCAATTTCGTCGCATTCGTCCGCCTTATGGCGGCTCGAATCCCAGACAACCTTCCTCTTCTTTTTCAGCCCCCCACCGGAAAGAACGATACAGTACTCCGGGCATAAGACGAACGTCAGAGGAAAAAGGCTCGTAATTTGCGAAGAGCCGCTATGGTGAAGCATAACAAAATGCGCTGGGATGGAACATATTCGGTTTAGGTTCAGGTGAATGTTTCGCAAAAGAAAAGGCCAAAAAATGATCCTTCCCTCCAACAACCGCCGGGAGCTCAAGCGTCTCCCAGTAGTGAGGCAAGTTTGCTTCCCTCGCAGGATCAGGTTCCATTGCGACACGGAGCGAAAAACCGGCGCAGAGAAACGGAACGAGCGTCGAAACTGTGAGTTCTTCCCATTCAAATACTTTCTTACCCAATTTCAAGTCTTCAGAATCCCGTTTCATTATCGTTCACCTGCGAGAACACTTTCTTCTGTTCAATATGTGCATTAATTGTATTCCACTCGGGATTCGCCTCAAGAAGAGTCACCACGTCGCTCATCGTAAATTCCGATAGCATTCCCGAGAAATGTTCAAGTATCAACGTCACGAATTGTAAATCTTCCGGTGTATCGACGGTCCATCTGAATCCGTTTAGGTCGAGGTCATTCGAGACATTCCGTAACGAAAAACATTCCGGATGCGTATATATAAACGGAGTCACGTGCTCTCGTTCCCAGGGTTGAGCCGCCTCTCTCGACGCCCGAACGAGAACGTCCCGCGTCATGCACTCCGCATCAAGCCCGCGGGGGAATGTTCGGACGAGCGTATTCGAGGAATAATCCGCGTTCTCCGATCTCCGTTTTTCGATAACGGCATCGACGACATCCGGATCTACGAAGGGACAATCGGCCGTCACGCGGATGACTTCGTCGGCCTCCATGAACCGCGCGGCTTCGGAATACCGTGAAAGGACATCATCTTCTGCTCCCCGGAAAACGGGAATCTCCATCTCGCGGCACAGAACGCAAATCGCATCGTCAGCAGACTTTGTTGTCGTCGCGACGCAAATCGCGTCGGCTTTCCGCACTTTTCGCAGGCGGTCGATCTCCGTCTGCAGAAGGGGTTGCCCTGCGACTCTCCGTAAAACCTTCCCGGGAAGGCGCGTCGACCCCATGCGCGCTTGTACGATAATGACGGACCTCATGCTACACGCTCCGAAGCATGTTTTTGATCTCGTCGACGGATAGAAAGATGGGATTCTTGTCGGAACTGTATTCAAAATCCGGATCGACGTGACGCCCGCTTTCGCCGCGGTCATTCCTGGCGTAATCGACTTCTTCGAGAAAGCTGATCGCAGGCGCAATCACGAAATGATTGCGGAATTCAACTGTCCTGTAGGCGTCATCCTTGGGGCACATCGTCTCGTGCAGCTTTTCCCCGGGACGGATGCCGACGGTCCGCTGAGGGACGCCCGGTGCTATGGCTTCGGCAAGATCGACAATCCGTGCGGAAGGAATCTTCGGAATGAAAATCTCGCCGCCGCGCATCCGTGCAAAGTTCTCAAGAACGAACTCCACTCCTTGGTCGAGCGTGATCCAGAAACGCGTCATCCGAGGATCGGTTATCGGGAGTTCCTCGGCTCCATCCGCGATGAGTTCGCGGAAAAACGGAACAACAGACCCGCGGGAACCCATCACGTTTCCGTATCGCACCACCGAAAAACGTGTTCGTCCGTGCCCGACCAGGTTGTTCGCGGCGATAAAAATCTTGTCCGCACACAACTTTGTTGCGCCGTAAAGATTGATCGGATTGGCCGCCTTGTCTGTCGAAAGGGCGATAACCTTCTCGACGTTGTTGGCGATCGCTGCGGAGATGACGTTCGATGCTCCCATGACATTCGTCTTGACGCACTCCATCGGGTTATATTCAGCGGCCGGAACCTGCTTGAGGGCCGCCGCGTGAATAACGAAGTCCACACCGCGCATCGCCATGGAAAGGCGCGGCTCGTCCCTCACATCGCCGAGAAAGAAACGCATCTCCGGGGCGTCGTATGTCTTTTGCATTTCGAACTGTTTCAGTTCGTCACGGGAAAAAACGATGATCTTTCCCGGATGGAAACGATCCAGAAGGACACGCGCGCAATGTTTTCCGAAGGACCCAGTACCGCCGGTTATAAGAATGGTTTTCCTTTCAAACAAAGACAGTCATCTCCTCTGCTTTTATGATTATATATCGGGTTTCGTGAGGAGAAAATAAAAGAGGCGAAGGCTTTTTAAGCCTTCCCCTCTCAGTATCGACCGACGTATCAGGCTTGTTCGTCAAACAACGCACCAAGCATTTCGTTAATATGTTCGATGAACCGAACCATCTCGTCAGATGGAATCTTTCGGACGATTTCATCGCTTTGCGCGTCGACGACCTCCACCTGATAGACATCCGCTTCCTTCCGGTAACGAAACTTCAGATTCCGGCCGAAAACGCCCGCCATCTTCTCGGCCTGATCGAGAAGACGTTCCATTTGCGTTTCGTCCTTGTGCGCGTGGCCGTTTTGCGTTTTGTCGTTTTTGATAACGTGACGAGATTTAGGTTCCAACACTGCCTTAAGAACCTGCGCCACCGAATCGGCTCTGGTCGTTACCGGCTCCACGCGACTTTGATTTTCCACACTGGTCACGGTTTGAAGGTTCATTCGGCTCTCACCTCACGCAGTCAGATTATACGGAAAAAGGAGAGGGAAAAAAACCCCTCTCCCCTCTGACGTATTGTCTTTCCGTGTTACCGGAGCAGTGACAACACTGCCTGCGGCAGCTGGTTCGCCTGCGCAAGCATGGAGTTGCCCGCCTGCATGAGGATGTTGAGCTTCGTAAAGTTCATCATTTCCTTGGCCATATCGAGGTCGCGGATACGGCTTTCGGCCGCCGTCATGTTCGTGCTGGCGACGGTCAGGTTGTTGATCGTGTGCTCCAACCTGTTCTGGTAGGCGCCGAGCTTGCTCCGCTGCTTCGACACCCGGTCGATGGCGCTGTCGACAACAGTAATCGAACGCGCCGCAGATTCGCGGTCCGTCACGAGGATGTTGCTCACACCAAGAGCCGAAGCGCTCATGTTGCCGATGTTGATCCCCATGTCTTCGCTCTCGTTGGCGCCGATCTGGAAGACTGTCGTGTTATCGGCAAGGTGCAGCGTCGTCTCGTAGATGTTCCCGCTGTCGTTCTTCAGGCGGAAGGTCTGTGCGTCCTCGCTCCACTCGGCTTTGACGTTCGCCATGGCGTCGAACTGGACATCGACGTTCGGATTGACCACGCCGTAGAGCATGTTGCCTGTCACCTTGACATTCGATGCGATAGAGTTGCCGCTGTGCGCGTCCGCGATCGACACCCGGTACGAACTCTCCGAGGACTTCTGGATCACGTTCAGGCTCAGCGCTTTGATGATATCCTCGTCGCCCGCGAAATTCAGCTCGCCGGCAGAACCGGCGATCAGCGAACGGATGACGTAGGTGCCTTCGACGGACGCCGATGTCCCGTCAACGACATTATCCGGTCCAACGAAATCCGCGAAGCGGTCGGTGTCCGAATCGACGTACTTCGCCTGGCCGAGCTGGAATGCGATGGCGTCATTAAGTTTCGTTTCGACATCGCGAAGCGTGTCGGTCGAGTTCAACGTGAGCGTCGCCTGCTTGCCGTCGCCCTGCGTCAAAGTGATCACCTGCGGATCTTCAAGCATGAATTTTCCGTTCGCGTCCCAGAATTTGTCGAGATCACGGAGGCTCACGTCGCCCTTGGCGACCTGACCGATATACGCGGCCTCGAATCCGGCGAGGAACGCGTCGGCGTCAGCGAACGAAGTGTTGATTTCGAGAACGATATCGGACTCGTAGAGGGTTCCGTTCGCGGAGTTCAAGTAAAAATTCCGGAAATGAACGTCTTTGCCCTGGACGTCGGCGACCGTGACGCCAAAATTACGGTCGACAAGCGTCTGCCCGGCGGTATTGCCCCACGTTCCCTCCCAATCGGGGTTCGTTGTGCCGGAAATAGTGAGCGCAGCATCTCCTCCGTTGGCGTAGGAAACGACGATCTTGTTACCGATGGAATATGCTTGTGCACCGTCACCACCTGCAACACCTATCGCAACTGTCGATGTTCCGATGCCGAGAGACGTAAAGGACACAGCCGCCGATCCGACGACGAAATCCCCGTTGATCTCCTGGGACGTTGCTCCGTCGTTCCCGAGGATGTTCGAGACGGCGCGGAAGGTCACCTGGTTCATGGACGTGTTGACCTGAACGACCTCCAGGTAAATAGACGCATTCGTATCAGAAACAGTACCCGCAACGAGGGTCAACGCCGCCGTCGTTCCGAACTGCTGGGTCGCGCTGAGGACCGGAGCTGCAAGTGCAGTCGCAGTCGCATTCACGTTATACGTACCCGCCGGCAGGCTGTCCACGCGAACGCTCTGAAGGCCGCCCTGCTTGTTCGTGGTCACGTTCATAATCACGTTCTCGTGCTTGATTTTGAAGATATCCGTCTTTTGAATCTGCGAATCGCCGGGATCAGCCGTGATGCTGATCTTGTAGTTTCCTTCGAGCGCTGCCTTCTGACCGAACTGGTCGACCTGCCGCAGGCCGCCGCGGATCAACGCCTTCGTCGCGAGGTTGTCCGAGGACCACAGCGCAGCAGCGCTTCCGTCAAGAAGCTGCTTCTTGTTGAACTGCGTCGTCGTGGAGATCCGGTCGATCTCGTCCGTGAGCTGGTTGATCTCGTCCTGGATGTAGCTCCGGTCCTGCGACGTCAGCGTGTCGTTGGCCGCCTGGACGGAAAGCTCCCGCATTCTCTGAAGAATCGAGTGCGTCTCGTTGAGCGCGCCTTCAGCCGTCTGGATCATCGAAATGCCGTCCTGCGAGTTCCGCACCGCCTGATCGAGTCCGCTGATCTGGGCGCGCATCTTTTCGCTGATCGCGAGACCTGCGGCGTCATCAGCGGCGCTGTTGATCCGAAGACCGGTGGACAGCTTGTTGATGGACTTCTGCAACAGGCCGTTGGTCGCACTCAATGAATTGTACGCAAAAAGCGCAGGGATATTATGGTAGACTCTCATTCTTACATACCTCCTTGTCGATTAGCGACGGCTTCCATGCCGTCTCTTGTGAAACGAAAAAAGAACTCCCGTCTTCCGCATCAATCACGTTCGGTTTTTCGACCACCCCCATCAATAGCATCCGTCTCTTCGTCAGTATCGGCTCCCTGAAGAAAAACCTGAAGCCCCGACTCGTCCAGAAATTCCATCATCGCCTCCGGCCAGCGAAAGCCCGCCCGTTCGAGATCCGCTCGTCTTCCCCAGATCCGGTTCAGTACATCGAATGAAGCCTTCGCAATGGCCGGATCGACCGCGTTTCTGCACTTCAGCGCCGTTTCAAGGAGCCATTTCGCGTTCGGAAGACTCAGTCTAGAGTCCGCTTCGAGAGTCAGCTCGACGATCTTCCAGATCCATTCGAAGGCGTCCGGAAGTTGTTCCCGTGAAAGCGCAAGAGCGGCTCTGTTGCGAAACTCGAGAACCGACGTCCCGAGGATGTTTTTTTCGTCAAGATCCCGATAGCGGGCATAGAGGACGCTTTGTCCGGTCAACAGTTCTTCCCGCAAACGAACGCATGCCGGCTCGAGGGAAGGGTCGGCGGATATCGCGTTCGCAGCCAGTTCAAGGGCTCGTTCGTGTTTCGCAGTTTCGCACAGGTCTGGCGTGCCCTCCATTCGGGCCCAGTCCAGAAAAAACGTTCCGATAAGCGCTGTTGATTGCTCTGAACCTTCCATCTTTTCGTAGACGCTTCTCATAATCCGGCACGCTTCCGAGGCGCGCCCCTGGGCAAAGAGAAAACGAGCCGATCTCCAGGACATTTGAGGATCATGCTCGTCTCCCACCGCAAGGTCGAGACGACACAGCATTTCGGATATGCGGAGTGCTTCTTCGGAAGCCATGACTGTCGGGTCTTTTGAGAAAAACGACTCAAGCGCCTGCGAAAGCAGTACGTCCACAATGTTCGTATCTTCCAACGGATCACTCGCTATCTTTTGAATATACCCAAGCCATTGCCGGAGGAAAGAAACGCTTGCCCGATGCGACCGAACGATGTCCTCATGGATATTCCGCCATTCCTGCACCTGCTCCGGCGTTTCCATAAACCGGTTTCGTGCAATCGATGCTCCGGCAAGATGGGTGTAGCTTTGACCGATAAACGAAAGCACCGGATGGTGCGCGTGGCAATCGTCAAGGAACCCCGCAACCCGGAAGGCCGCCTCCTGGCGTCTCGCAGGGGGCAATGCCGGAGCCACGGCTGTCGCTATGTCGTGTTCCATCTTGTCAAGATATTCGTCACAGTGCGCCAGGGCTTGAAACGCATTCTCGATCCTGGAATCGAGCGCGAGTTTTTCTTCGTTATCCGGATTCTTTGCGGTCACGTTCTCAGGCACCCAGATGAAGGTCGGTCGAGACAGAACTTCCCTGTCCAGAAAAGATCGGAACGGGAGCACCTCGGCGCCCCGAATCAGCGCGCCTCCCTCAGTGCAGTCGCAGATCTTCGCAACGTCGCCGAAGGCGCTTATGTACCGCTCAAAAATTTGCAAAAAATTCAGCCAATACTTATGCGTTTGAACGACGCCTCCGAGCGCTCCCGGGACTTCTATCCGTTCCATCGCACCGTCAAACGCCGCAATATCGGCGGGAACAGCGCCAGCAACATGTGTTCGCTGATCCTCGGCAAACGCGAGATCCTGGCCGATTAACGCTACGGCGCTCGCATCCATAGCAAGCGCGAGGGACAGGTTCATGTGCGAGACGGACATTCCGGAAATGAAGAGCGTTTTGCCAAGGACATTAAAGACCAGCCAGGAATCCGCCGGGCTTTCCCTCTTTCCGACAACAATCTTCGGCCCCGGCCAGCGCCCTGCGATTAACGGATGGCTCACCGATTGCGAGAGAAGGAGGATCTTTTTGCATTCCTCGGAGAAGTCGTCGAGAACCGGTGGAACCCATGTTTCATAGGTAATCAGGGGCCGTTCGATCGTC
Organism: uncultured Synergistaceae bacterium; assembly: GCA_964630155.1. Taxonomy (GTDB): domain Bacteria; phylum Synergistota; class Synergistia; order Synergistales; family Aminobacteriaceae; genus CALFXN01. Next base: position 37,856 of record CAZVUT010000004.1, on the reverse strand, counting down.
GTAACGATGTGCGGCCGTATCCCGCGACGCAACAGCGGCAGGAGAACCGTGTCGCATGCGACGATGACGCACTTGTCCTGCATTCCCTTCAGGAGATCGACATTCTTCTCGAGAGACGGACCCGAGGCGACGCTGACGAACGGCTTTCCCAGAAGTTGCTCCTTGAGTTGGCCAAAGGATGGACTTCGTAGAATCCGGAGCGTGTTCAGCGCACCGTGGCGAAGTCCGAGCAGAGTGTCTTCAGGAGAGTTCCCGAGCAGAGTCAGGCGATAGATCACTTCTTCGCGGAACATTTTTATGACTGCTCGTTCAAGATCGCTCCGATTCTCTTCAAGCCCCTTGTGAACAAGAGACACCGCGTCGGATATCGGGTAGATCCCCAACGGAATGACGTTATGTTCAAACGCCTCGTCAATCAGCGGACGATCCTCAAAGACGATGAAGCTGATTCGGCACCCCTTCGGAAGGGCCATAAAGACCGACGTAGCCGCAAGCGTATTCAGAAGAACGGGAACCGACGGCTCGACGACGATGACGGCAAGCGCGTCCCGCGGCAGGGCGCGAAGGATATGGAACAAATACGGCGGGCATCCCGCGCCGTGAACGAGGTACACGGCGCCTTTCGCGAGTTTTGGGCGTGACGTTTCCTCAAGGGACGGTTCAAAGAAAGGACGCTCCGTCAAACCGGAGATCCACCGCCCCGCTGAAGTCTCACTGATGACCGGCTCGGGGAAGCGTTCCAGACCTTGAGCGGTTTCGCGGAGCCGCGCCGCCAGCTTCGGTTGCGAGCGTTCCAGGGCCTTCAGGTTCTTTTCGAGGAGTTCCGGCAAAGCCGCCACGTCACTTGCCACCTTTCCGGATCAATTCGTTCAGGTCGTCGATCTTTTCGGGCGCGGTCTTCACGGCCGCGACGTTCGCGTCCCTGACTTCCGTCAGCAGCTCGCGCCTCCAGACGGGGATCTTCTTGGGCGCGCTGATGCCCAGTTTGACCGCGTCTCCCCGGATTTCCAGGACTTCGACGACGATTTCCTCCCCTATTACAAGCGCCTCGCCGGTCTTTCGAGAAAGCACCAGCATTTTCAGGCCTCCGCGCGTATTCGCGCCGCCTCTTCGGAAAGCTGACGCCGGGTTTCTTCGGGGAACACGAGGTGCCGGACGCCATAGTCCTCGTTGAGCGCGATGACCTGGCACCCGAGGTTCAGCCGTTTGTTGATGACGACCGGCGCCCGGAGGTTTACGGTCATGTCCCACGGCGCGTCCGGCGGGATCGCGACGACGCAGACAAGGACGAGATCATCCGCGTTTTCGGGGCGTATGGTTTCGAGTTCCGAATCAGGGACCTTCGCGTCATATCCGGAACACACGGCATGAGGAGTCATTATCGGCAGGGCGACCGAGCCGTCCTCCAGATTCTGAAGCCATTTGATCGGGTGTTCCTGCTCGCCGAGGATATACCAGTCCTTGTTTTCCTCGAATCCGGGAATTCCGTGCGGGAACCGGATGATGTTGTCTTCGTTGATTGTGACGTTACCGAACCTTGTTGTCGCACACGTTCGCGGCATGATCGCAATCCGCTCCTTCCTTTATCGGCCGTCTGAAGAACGGCGCCAGAAACTCCATTTTTGCCCTGCCTGCATCTTTCTCCAACAGCCGTACTGTCTTTTCGAGGGACTCCTTTTCCGCAACGGATCGCCTCATCGCGCCGACGATGTTTCTCTCCCGGTAGAGGGCGATGTTTCGTTCGTGCTTCCGGATCCATGTCCGGAGAAGTCGGCATAAAAGGTCGTCGATTTCGTACCTTTGCGGTTCCAGACGAAAGACATCGGCAAGAAGCGCCTGGGCTTTCCCGAATTCCGGATCCCAGCACAAGTCCGCCGAAACAAAACATGTCGCCCACGGGATCAGGAACTCCGGGTCGCCGTTCATGTTCTCGCCATTCGCCGAAATGTATTCAAAAATCCGGGCGGCTTCTTCAAAGCGCTTTTCTTTCATATAGTGGAACGCCGCCCGCAAAAGCGATGTTTCCGCGAAATCCAGTGCTGTCGGCTCGACCCGGGAAAGCAAAAGGTCGATCGTTATGGCGTCGCGGAATGTTTCTTCCCCGGCCCCTTCCAAGAGCGCGGCAAGCCGGGATTCCGGACCGTCGGCCGCCAACATCGGCGCGAGCGTTGCTTCCATTTGTCGCACCCCGTCGATGTAGAAAAGCCACCCGATGATCATTTCGACCGATGTGGCCTGGTTTTGGAGAAACTCACGATGTCGCCTGACCCACTGCATAAGTATCGGTCTGTCGGCTACATCCGTGAGCCGGTAGTTTTCCGTTATCAGCGACGCAAACTGCGCCTGTCCGATATACGTCAGTATCGGCGCGGAGGCCGTCAGATCGTTCAGGATCTTCCGGACATCGCGAATGACCGCATCACGCCTTTGCGATGTCAGAACCGGCGCTTCGAGCGTCCGGAGCAGCGCAAGCGCATGATCGATCAATTGCTTCGATCGATGGAACGATTGCTGCAACGCAATGTAGCGACGGTCGAACGCTTCGAGATCCGTTTGTCGTGAAGAGGGCTCTTCGAGAACTCTGTTCAGAAATTGAGGAATCGCTTCGCACGCTTCACGAGGCGGATTTTCGGCAATGAACCGGTGCAACGGCATGACGACGGCGCCGGGGATCAGCGCGCCTCCCTCCGTGCAATCATTCACGGGGATCGGCATTTCGGAGGCCATTCGCGAGAACCGGTCGATGAAGTACCTCCATATCCGCGTCGTCTCGACGGTTCCGCCGTCAAAGGCAGGCACATTCATGCGATCTTCGTGCGGCGTCTGCATGTCGAGGCTGTTATTTTCCCAATGGGTCTGCCCGGCATGGCTTCGCCCGTCAGCCGCGAACGCCAGATCCTGACCGATCAGCGCTACGGCGGAACATCCAAGCGCGTTCGCAAGCCCAAGGCCCATGTGCGCCACCGACGCTCCGGAAGGTATGACGCTGCCGCCGAGCAATCCTCCGACAATCTCCCTGTCCAGAACAATGTCGCGTTTTCCGACGACGATCACAGGTCCGGGCCACCGTCCCGCAATCCTGGGAACGCACACCGACTGGATAACGAGAACGATGTTTTTCAGTTCCGGAGGATTTTCGTCAAGCACTCCGCGAAAGTGATAGTCGTAGACGCCGGATCCTCTTTCGAGCGCCATGACGAAATGGGGGACGATGCCGTTTTTCAGGAGTTTTTCGAGAACCGTATCGACGGCGATGATGACGATTTCGTTTTCCCGGCCTTTGAGAAGGTGAAGGTTTTTGTCGAGAGACGGCCCTGCGGAAACGATGACGCCCGGCCATTTCCCGAAGCGGCCTTCAAGAGTTCGCAATTGATGCGCGAAGAGCGTCCACGGAGACGACAAGGCCATCTGTCTGAGCCCGAGAAGGGAGTCTTCGGGCGAGTTCCCGAGGTTTTCGATCTGGAACGAGAGCGCCCGTTCAAAAGCGTTCGCAAGAGAGGCGCTTCGCGCCGAACGATCCGGTTCATCGTCGCCGAAGCGGACGCTCGACGCGCACCGGCCGACAAGAAAGCCGCTGTGGCCGAATGCGGCCGCGACGGCTTCGTCAAGCAGAACACTCTCTTCCGACGTCACGAAGACACAAATCCTTGACGTGAGAATATCGAAAACGGGGACGGTATCGAGAAAAGAGGTCAGGAAAATCGGGTCAGGTTCGAGGAGGACCACGAAACGAACGTGCGGGGGCAACCGTTTGAGATATGTAGCGGTCTGGTCGCATTGTTCCAGGCCGAGAACATAGAGCACAGGCTCTTTCGCCGACCGATCGGGATATGTGCGGTCGGCGAGGGTGTCCGGCTCCCCGCTTCTTCCGGCATCGGCGCATGTCCTGTCGCGTTTTTGCAGGCTCAGGACACGCGCCAGTTCCGGTTGTCGTTTCTTCAGGAAAAAGGTGTTTCGTTCGTAATAACCGCCCATACGGCGTATTCTATCTCAAAAAGTCCACCAGCGTGGGTTGGACGATTTTCGCCATGACGGCAAGGCTCGCCTGGTATACCGACTGGGCCATGGCGAATTGCGTGGCCGCGTCGGCAAGGTCGATGTCGCCGATTTTGCTGTACAGTTCCGTGATGTTGACGTTGTTCTGCTTCATCCGCGATTCGTCCGACTGATAGCGGTTGAGAAGCGCCCCTTCCTGGGTCCGCCGTTTGAGAAGGTTGTCCAGAAAGTCGTCGATCTTCGGAATCATGGAGTCGGAGATTCCTGTACGGTCCTCGGCCCGGATCGCGCCGGTCAAGTCCTCGAGAAAGCCGAAAAAGTCCGTTTTCTCGCGGCTCGCGGCGGAACGTGTGACGACGTTCTGGTTGAACGGGGAATCCGCAATTCCGCCGCGCGACTGCGACGTTTCGGTCCCGCTGCCGGGGGCAGCAAAAAAGGCGCCGCTTCCGGCAACCGCACGAGTCTCATCTATGGTCACAATGGATCCTTTGGGAGACCAGAGAACAAGATGCTTTTCGGTTCCGTCCCCAACGACTTCGGCCTGAACGTCGCCCCCCTGGAAGCGCGCGTTGATCGCTTTCGCGACATCGTCAACGGTCAACGGAGGCGTATCGGGGGTCAATTCATCAATGTCTATTACGTGAGTGTACCCTTCGACGGAAATGGCGATTTGGTCCCCGCCTCCGGCGCTTGGCGCCCAGGAAGCCGCATCCGCGCCGCGCAGCGCCGTGTCTATCGTAAGCGCCTGCGCGGCTGAGCCGGTTACGTCGTAGATCGATAACGCGGAACCGTCTTTGGTCGCAATCGACATACGGACATTGCTCCCCGGCGTTGCAACGTCGGGGTCAAAGAAAGAGACATCGAGCCATGAGCCGGCCGCGGCGCGGATCTTGTCGGCGACATCCTTCATCGTGTCGGTCGCCGCAAGGTCAACATCGACATTTTTTCCGGCGGATCGGATGCGGATCGTTCCGGCTGCGATTCCTACCTGGGTAATGTCCTGTATCGTTCCGGTCGACGCTATCCCGGTGTTGATGCCCATCTGGAGCGCTATGCCGCCACTGTACGAAGGACTGAGCGCGGGATCGGGAATCGGGAGGTCCGTTATCCGCAGGGCTTCGCCGGTTTTCGCGTAGAGGACCGTTTCACCGGTCGCCGCATTGACGACATCGCTCGCGAGGAGTTTTTCGCCGGCCTGTTGGTTGACCTGCTTCACGATCTGACCCATGACCTTGGCGCGATCGACCGTTCCCGTCGTATTTCTGACGTCATCCATGTAGAGCTTCACTTCAAACGCCTGCTCGCCGACCTGCACCTTCATGAGCGACGGTACGTTGGGGTCGGCGCACGGAAGCGTCGGGAAGCTCACGGCGGCCGTCCCGTTGGAACGGATCGCCGTGCTCATTCCGAGCTGCGCGGCGTAGGTGTTCGCATTGCGGTCGTAGATGACAAGCGGTTCGTTGTCTTTCGGACGCAGGACGAGGCGCTTCGTCGCTTCTTCGAGGTTGACGCCCGGCTCCCAGCCGGTCGTTTCCTTGTCGTCGGTTTCAATTGTGACTTCGAGCCAGTCGCCGGCGACCTGCGTGAGGCGCGCCGCAAGTTCGTCCGCAGTAAGAGTTGTGGCGTTCGTTATTTTGAGATCTACAACGTGATCGCCGCTCTGGAGTCGCCACTGCAACTCGCCGGTTCCGCCGGAAAGCACCGCTCCGGAAATCGGCATCTGCACGCTTTTGAGCGTCGTTTCCATGCCCAAAAACGCCGCAAGGTCGATGTGGCTGTGATCGACTACCCGCTCGACCGGAGTCGACCCGGTATTTTCCCCGGTGAAAAGGTCAGTCAGTCCCGCGGAACGCGTCAACGTGAATTTTTTCCCTTCGTCAGAGGCCGAAATGACGAGGCGTTGGTTGGCGCCTTCATCATTCACGCGCGCGTGAATGCCCTGAACGCCCGACAGCGCGTCGGCAATCTGTTGCACGTTGCGTCCGACGGGAATGGAGACATTCACCGGATCTCCGCCGTCGAACTGGATCGTGACCGTTTCGTCTGTCAGGGTGGTCCAGCCCGGAGGGACGTCGTTTCCGATGATGCCCTGCTTCATGTCGACGAGATCCGTCTCGGGCCATCCGGTCACCTGGACCGGCTCCCCGGTGCGGCTCGCGAAGACGAGCTGCTGCACGCCGCGATCGGCGTCCTTCACGACCGAGACGTCGACGATGCGGCTCACGTCGCCCATCGACATCGATTCATTGATCAGTTCCGCGATGTCGTCGAGCGTAAGTCCCTGCGATTCGGAGGGGTCGCGGAAGCGGTTGAAGTCTGTCGCTCCCGGCGTACCGTCAAGGTTGTCATCCTTCCACGTCTCGGGAATATGGACCTTGACCGCACGGTCTCCGACCTTGATCTGCAGGATCTCGTCGCGTCCGGTCCATTCGAAATCGAGCGGGACTTCGACGCTCTTGAGCGTGTACCGCGTGTAGTCCTCGGGGAAGACCTCCCGCCCCGTGAACGACACCTTTCCGACGACGCCCTTGTCGATCTCGAACTCCATGTGCTCGTCTCCGCCCCTGTAGCAGACCTTGCCGGAGGCGTCGCGATAGAAGGGCTGCTGGCAGACCTTCGTGCCGCCGAGCAGGTAGCGGCCTTCGACCGAGTAGTTTGCGATGTTCCGCATTTCTTCCTGCAGTTCGGATATCTCGGTCGCGATGGCGTCCACTTCGGCGTCTTCCAGCGCGCCGTCGCCCGCGTAGATCGTGAGTTCGCGGATCCGCTGCACGACGCTCGTCATCTGGTCGAACGCGGTATCGGTGTTCGCGAGCCACGCCTGAGCGGAGTCCAGATTCCGCGTGTACTGGACGTTTTCGACGAGCGACGTTTCGAGCGACATCTCGCGAGCGACATCGGCGGGAGCGTCGCTCGGCCGGGAGTGCTTCTTCCCGGAAGCCATTTGCGTTTGCATCTCCAGCATCCGGGAGAGGTTCGTATGAAGATCCGACAGTAAGGTCTTCTGGATCGTCAGGTTGCTGACCCGCATGTGTGTTTCCCCCTCCCTAGCGGCCTACGAGGCCCATTCCGTTGATGATCTTGTCGAGCATCTCGTCGATCGTCGTGATGTAGCGCGACATCGCGTTGAAGCTCTGCTGGAACTTGACGATGTCGAGCATTTCCTCGTCGATGTTGACGCCCATCGTCGACTGACGCTGCGTCTCGATCTGGCCCGTGAGTTCCGTCTGGTTTTCCGTCATCTGCTCGGCCCGGCCTGCGTCGCTCCCCAATCTGGCCGTGAAGGCCTCGTAAAACTGATTGAACGTAGCGCTGTCGCTTGTCAAGACGCGCGCCTGCTTCTGCTGCGCCATGAGCAGCGCGTTGGAACCGTCGCCGCACCCCAGGCTCATGCCCTTTCCGTCGTCCCGCGCGGCCCCGATGAGACTGGGGTCGTTCGCTACGGCCGCATTGATGTCGAGCGACCGGGATGCGCCGTATTGCGCTGCGATCGTTTCGAAGAAGTTGACGCCCGTGGTGGTTTCGTTGTCGCCGATTCCGTGTCCGCCGTAGTGGATGGCGTTCATTTCCGTCGCGAGCGTGTACGCCAATTCGTCGAAGGCGTCGAGGTAGCTCAGGATGTAGTCGTCCCTCGCTTCCATCGTTCCCGCGATGGAGCCGCCCTGAACGTGGTGGCGTATCGTGATGCTGGTTTCGTCGCTCGCCTTCTTGAGCTTCAGCGTGATGCCTTCGGACACTTCGCTCGTCCGGGTCGCCGTGTAGTCGTCGTAGGCCTTCGTAATTTCGTTTTTCGCGGGGACCAGCCGCGCTTCGCGGAACATGTTGCTCGACGACAGGTACCGGCGGTCGTCGAAGGTGAACGAAGCGTCCTCCGCCTGCTGCATGTAGCTTGTTGCGATTTCTCCCGATGCAGCCGTTGAAATGAGTCCGAGACGTTGCGCGACGTGCAGCGAGCCGCTTTCGTCGCCCATGACGTTGATCCGCTGGCTTTCGCCGACGACGTTGCTTTCAAGGACGAGATAGAAGGTGTCGTCGGTTCCCTTCTCTATGCTCGCGTGAAGCCACTGCTCCGGTTTGTCGAGAATCGGGTCGCCGTCGGCATCGGTGATGCCGTAGACGCCGTTGATCTTGTTCCGGATCGTTTCGAGCGTGTCCGCCTCGGTGACGTCGATTGTCATCTTCGGCGAGTCGTCCGTCATGCCGAGCTTTGAGACGATTGAGCCCTTGACGTCGACGATCGACAGAAGATGGAAGTCTTCGGAGGCGAGCGCCATCTGATCTCCGGTCGCGGTGGTCGTGAGCGTCGCGGAGACGTTCATCGAATCGAGGCTCGTCGAAAGGAAGCCCTGGATTTCGGCGACCGTCACGTCCGCTCCGAAGTTCGCCGTCACGGGCGGCGCCGAATCGTCCGTAACATCCCAGCTGGTCGTCCCCGTGTTCCACGAAAGGGAGATATCCCGTTCGTTCGTTCCGGCCGACACGCGAAAAGAATATGTATCCCCCGTCGCTCCGGCCGTGAGCAGCGGCGCGGACAAAACCTTCGATTTCGACTGGACGCCCTGGCTCCCGACCTGGAGCGTGATGTTCCCCTTAAGGCTGAGCGCCTCGCTCACGGATGTGGGGCGAACGCGCGGCGGACAATCTCCGTCTCCCTGTCCGACCTTCCACGTCGTTTCGGAGGCGAGCCGGTCGATCGCGATATTGTGGACGGCGTCCTGTGCGCCCTGCTCGGCGATGATTTCCAGCACTTCGGGCTTGCCGACGAGGTCGAACTCGTTTTCCTCCACCTGGACGTCGTGCATTCCGTTGTTGCCGGCGACCTCGACCGCGACGAGATGCCGCGTCTGGTCGCCCTGAACGAGGATCTTGCCGTGCAGGTCGATGATGTACTCGTTTGAGATGCTGCACGCAGGATTCACGTCGATGTCGATCAGCTTCGAGAGCTTTTCCGCCAGAAGATCCCGCCTGTCGTACAGATCGTTGGGGTTTCCGCCAACGCCCTCGATTTCCTTGATCGTGACGTTCAGGGCGGCGATCTGGTCGATATAGTCGTTCGCTTGGTCGACCTGAAGGACGAGATCCCGGTCGAGCGCCTTTCGGTATTCGTCGTAGTTCTGAACGATCTGGTCGAGTTCGGCCGTAAGGCTCTTGACCTGACTCACGACCACTTCGCGAACGCTTGCCGAATCCGCCTGCGTATGGAAGTCCTCGAGGCTGGTCCAGAACGAATCAAGGCTCGCCTTGAGCCCCTTCCCGCCGGGTTCGTTGACATAGAGTTCGACGGTGTCCAGGGCCGAGGAAATGGCGTCCCAGTACCCTTGAACGGTGCTCTCTTCCCGATACTGGACGTCCAGGAATTCGTCGCGCAGACGAACGATCGCGTCGATCTTGACGCCCGTGCCGATCTGTCCCGGGATGGCGGGACGCGCGAGCCCCGGGTCGGTGTACGGAGCTGTCGTGGAGGCTTCGACCCGTTGGCGGGAGTACCCTTCCACGTCGGCGTTCGATATGTTGTGTCCGGCCGTTTCCATGCCCCTGCGGAAATAATCGAGGGCGCGTTTCCCAAGTTCAAGGCCGAAAAAGCTGTTTATCATGGAAGTCCACTCCTATCCCTTGAGGTCGAAGCCGTTGCCTGGAGAAAAGGCGTTCTCCATTCGGCGCCATTCCGAAAGCATCAGGTCTCCCAGGCGCTGGGATTCGTCCGCAAGCCGCGATATGATTTTCATTTCCGCCTGGAGTTTTCGCACGACAAGGCTGAACTTCCCCGCGACGGAGGAGAGCGCTTCCCGTTCACCTTCGTTCAGCATCGCAAGTATTTCGGAAAGCCGGGAATGGACTCCGAGCGTTCGGGCGAGCGAAGCGGCCTCTTGTTCGCGCCGGCGGTCGAGCGCCTGTGCGCGAAAGGAAGCGTCATGAAGCTCCTTCATGAGCCCCTGTAATGAATCGAGGCGCCCGCTCTTGAGCGCCTCGCGTTGTCGAACAGCGACATCCAGCGTCTCCTGCAAGGCCTCGGTTTGCTGCAGGAGGACGTCAATGAGATGTGCGGGTCTCAAAGAGGATCACTCCCCGCTGTCGAGGAGTCCCGCGACGATCAGGCTCCGGGCGACCTTGTCCGGGTCGGGCGCGTACGTACCTTCCTGAATCTGCTTCCGGAATCCCTCGACGATGTTTTCACGGACGTCGGGAAGCTTTTTGAGTTCCTGAGCCGCCTTGGCAAGCTCCTTTGCGAATCCGCTGAATTCGACGCCGTCGGATGCCTGCGCCGAAGCGTTTTCGCTTCTTCCTTTTTTGACGTTGATCTTGTTTACCGGTGTTGAGCCGTACACTCCGGAGATCTTATCAATCATCGGACTCACCCCTATGTTCACTATCTCTGGATCATGTATCGGCCGGAACGGGCGTCACTTTAACCGCTCCGGCTCCATGTCAACGCTCCGACCACGCTTCCGCCGGAGGAACGGATGCATTCGGCCGCGCAACGCAGCGTCGACCCCGTCGTACAGACGTCGTCGACGAGAAGCACGCGACCGATGGCGCCTTTCCTGCACCGGAGGGCGCTTGCGTCCAACCTTCTGCGCTGCGCGGCGTGTTTTTTCGTCTGCGTCTCCTGCCGTCCCGACCATTCGAGCGGGCGCGCGACCGGAAGATTCCATACGCGTCCCATTCCTTCGGCCAGAACGGACGCCTGATTGTAGAGCCGTTTGCTTTCCGAGTGGAGCGGCACGGGAACGAGAACGTCAGCCTCCGGCCTCGGAAACACCCGAGCGAGCGCCTGCCCCATTTCGAGGCCGAGCCTCCTTTCGCCGCCGTATTTGAGCCGAAGGACAAGATCTCGCCTGGCGCTTTCGTGCGATCCGCCCGTTCGCAGCCAGGGCGCGCCGGGGTGGGATGCGCACGGCGCTCCCCCGCCGCACAGGAGACATTCGTCGAGCGGCGGTTCGAGGATCTTCACGATGCACTCGGGGCATGCGACAACGCCTGCCGCGCCGCATACGGGGCACGAGCAGGGCCAGACGAGATGCGCGAGCGACCCGATCAGGTCCGGGAGGATTCCCGCGAACATACGAAGTCAGGAGTACTCTATGGGAACGCGAAGGAGCATCAGCGTTCCTTCCTGATGGGAGAAGCCGAGTTGCGACAGGAAGGGGGCGAGTTCGCTCGTGTACGTGATGACGAGCGGGATGGAACGGACGGCCGGATGGTCGAGCGCATACCGGAGGAGCGACGTCCCGAGCCCCTTGCCCTGGTGGTCGGGGTGCACCATGATGTCCCAGAGGGAGGCGCGAAAGACGAAGTCCGTGAGGATTCGGCAAAAGGCGACCATGCGTCCCGTTTCGACGAAACGGGCGGAGAAGCACAGGGATGTCCCGGCGATCATGCGCTCGATGTCATCGAGCGAGCGGCTCCGTCCCCACCGGGTAAACCGGTAGAGGGTCTGAAGCTCGTCGGCCGTGACGCCGAGTTTGTTGTCGTAGAACTGATAGTCGGGATTACCCGGCATAATCGCCTCCGGCGTCCGCAGGGGCCTTTTCCGCTTCTTCCGTCCGGGCGCACGCGTGCACCAGCGCCATGCCGTGAACGATCTTCCTGAGGTCGGAATTCCGCGCATCCGAAGACACCGGAAGCTGTATGATCTGCCCCGTTCCGCATCTGGGGCAGACCCACCAGGCGCGCGCCATGCCGTCCGCGTCCGGCGCCCCCGCAAGGACTTTCGACTCGCCGCAAATCTGACACGCCACGATCAACATGAATCGTTCTTCCCCCTATGCTGTCGGCGCGTTTTTCGCACGCACCGAGATGACGATCTGGACGGGGCCTTCGGTATACAGATCGTTTGCTGCGGAGATGACGATGCGCAGTTGCCCCCGCCCTTTGCGGATTTCCTCGACGGCGTTGAAGAACTCCGTCGCTTCCAGGGTCCCGACCTTTCCCGTCGCGGGATTGGTCATGATTCCGTCCCGTACGGCCCTCTGGTTTACCTGCCGGAGCATCGTATAGAGGATCGCCTCTCCGTCCGCCCCGGTTTCGCCGACGTCCACGACTTCGTCGGAAAGGACCGTTCCCTTTGCGTAGACGAGGGCGCTGTCGGAGACTTCGTATCGGATGCGGACATCTTCGCCGGCGACGACGTTCGCTCCCGCGAGGGCGCGCAGGATCTTTCGCTTCGGCGCCATGGCGCACTGGGTGATTTTGGCCTGTTCATCGTGGATGTCGACTGCGAGAATGACGTTTTCGACGTTGACGCCGAGCCGGGTCGCAAGAACGAATTCCGTTCTGCGCCGAAGCTCCGAAAAAACCCGTTCGACGGCATCACGGTCGCTGCCCGGGAGAATTTCCTGTTGCGCAAGGAGTTCGTCGGCGAAGACGGAGATGCGCCCGCTCCGGACCTGGCTCAGGCCCGCACGCAACGTATCCGCCTCGGAACGGAGTTCCGCGAGGGCCGCCTCGAGCGTCGTTTTTTCCTGCTCCAGTTGCGCCTGTTCGTTCCGGACGCGTTCGAGGTCCGAACGTGCGTTTTTCAGTTCCGGAGTCACGGCCGCAAGACGTTTCTCGACGTCCTGAAGCTGCGTCTTTTGCGCGGCGAGCATTTCTTCGCTTTTCACCAGTTCGAGCGCGGAGAGTCTGGCCTCGTCGCGACTCGCCTGGAGGTCGGCCGTGAGGCTCGTAATCTGGGATTGTATGAACTTCATGCTGAAGAGTGCGGTGCGGATGTCTTCGGAGACGAACGAAAAGGTGACGAGCATGGCGATCGAAATGAGGATGCCCGTGAGAACCGTGATGATCTGGCTCGTGTGACGCGGTCTGAGTGTCAGGAAGGAGATTCGCTTCTTGCCGTAGTGCATTCCGACCCGGTCGCCGATGTACGCGAGAACGCCGCTCATCAATACCATGGAAACGATGAGTCCCCAGTTCATTTCGGAGAGCAGCTGCATCTGCACACTCTTCACTCCTCGGATCTCTTCATGGTCCCGGGACGATCCCTGCGACCATTATAGTCCCGGTTCGGAGGATAATCCAGAAAGCGGCCGTCTAGAGAAAGGGAAAGGGCGATCGGGAAAGGAGGGTTTCGATTTCTTCCCTGGTATGAAGGCGCCCCTGGTTCATTCCGGGGCAGGTTCGGGCGTTCTCATCCCAGTTTTCGCGGCATTTCATGATGGACGGCCAGAAGGGGAAAAGATCGCACTGAGCGGGTCGGACCGGATAAATTCCGCATCGGGCCGTTTCTTCGTCGTAAAAGACGCACGATCCGTTCGCCCGTTCACGGATGCTGACGAACACCCATTTCCACGTCAGACAGTTTCGCCACGCGGACGCATCGAGCGAAAGGTATTGCGGAATGCGACAGTTCTCTTCGGGAGTGATCCATATCGCGCCCGGCTCTCCGCGGCAGCAACGTCCGCAGCCGAGGCACCCGAAACGAAGTCCTCCCGCGTACCAGGGGAACGCGTCACTTGTTTCCGGAATCGCCGTTCACTCCGTTTTGCTGCGAAACCTGATCGTACAGCATCTTCCAAAGCCCGACGCCGCCGGACTCGCAGACTTCCTCCGCGACCATTTCGACCGTAAGATCCTCGAGCGGCCCGAATGGTCGCGTGTCTTCCGCCCCGGAACCTTTGCTGATTTTTCTTGCTCCGGCCAACGACTCTTTCATGAGCTTGCCGACAAGAATCGCTTCAAAATCCTGACAGGCTTTTTTCAGTTTTTGCTTGTCTTTCGACGATTTTTCAATAGTTCCCGGAAGAGCCCCAGTCATATCGGTCCGTATGATCGGATTCATCGCTGCCGTCCTCCCCGCTACATCGTGACGAGTTCGCCGTGAAGCGCTCCCGCTTCCTTGACCGCCTGAAGGATGGCTATGACATCCCTCGGCGTGGCGCCGATTGCATTGAGCGCGTCCGCAAGATCCTTCACGGTCGTGTTCGCGGGCACCGTGACGAATTGCCCCGCGCTTTCGTTCGCCTGGATATCTGTTCTGGCTTCCGCAGCAGTCTGGCCGCCGGAAAAGGCGTTGGGCTGGACGACGTTTGCGCTCTCAGTCACCCGCACCGTAAGGTTCCCGTGCGCGACGGCGACGGGTGAAATCCGGACGTTGCCCCCCATGACGACCGTTCCCGTCCGCTCGTTGACGACAACGCGGGCAGTGGCGTCCGGAACGACCTGCAACGTCTCGAGTTTCGCGATGAACGCCGCAGGCGATGATGCGTATTGCGCCGGAAGCGCGACGCGGATGCGGCTCGCGTCTTCGGCTTCGGCCACATTTCCGAAAGATTCGTTTATGGCTTCGGCGACGCGGCCGGCCGTCGTGAAATCCGGCGTCCGCAACAGAAGCGCAACCGACGAACGGTCGCCGAGCTGTGTTTCGACGTCGCGCTCGACGATGGCTCCCTGAGGGATGCGTCCGACCGTTGTGGTGTTTTTCGTCAATGTGGCGGCGGCTCCGCCGGCGCTGAACCCTCCGACCATGACAGGGCCCTGGGCGACCGCATAGACGTCGCCGTTCGCCGCCTTGAGCGGCGTCTGAAGCAACGTTCCTCCCTGGAGGCTTTTCGAGTCGCCGATCGCGCTCACCGTGACGTCAACCCTTTGACCGGGGCGGGTGAAGGCGGGCAGGTCGCACGTTACGGAAACCGCGGCGACGTTCTTGCTCTTGACGGATTTTTCGGTGAGCGTGACGCCGAACTGGCGCATCAGGTTCCGAACCATCTGCAACGACATATTCGCCTTGTCGCCCGTGCCCTGGAGACCAAGGACAAGCCCCACGCCGACAAGCTGGTTCGAGCGCACGCCTTCGACATCCGCCATATCCTTTATCCGGACAAGAGGCCCGCCGCTTACGGCAGCGAAGGATGCGGAAGACATCGCGAGAAGAAGGCAGAGACAAAGAACAACAAATCGAGCGTGTCGCATCAGAATATCGTCTGGAGGATCTGCGTCAGAAGACCGGGTTTCTGTATTCTGGTCAACGCCCCCCGACCCTTTATGCCGATTTCCGCGTTCGCGATCCTGTCGCTGAGAATGTTGTTGTTTGCGTCGACGTCCTCCGGGCGTATGACGCCGACGATCTTCAGTTCAAGGTTTTCCTCATGGGTCGTGACGTCCCTCGTCCCTTCGATGATCAGGTTTCCGTTGGGGAGCATGTCGGTCACGAGACAGGTGATCGACGTCTGGGCCACGTGCGTGCGTTCGGTCGATCCGTCGCCCGTCATGTCGCTCTTCGAGTTGAAGCCGAAGGCTTTCAGAAAGCTGAAGATCCCCGTTCCGTCGCTGACGGAGTTGTCGTTGGTCTTCTTGACGTTCGTCTTGCCCTTGTCTTTCGTTTTCGTATTTTCCCGGACGAGCACCGTCACGATATCGCCGACTTTACCGGGCTTTTTGTCGCCGACCAGGTTCGTTCCATCGACCCAGAGCGAAGCCGCCGCAGCCGTTCCGGGCTGGATTCCGGAAGATATCGCCAGAATCAGCAGCAGACAGACGATCTTTTTCACGGTATTCGCACCTCCACTTCTTCCTTTGAACGGATTACCGCCTCGATGATTTTTTTGCTCTGCTCGTTCCGCACCCGGATCGTCTCGCCTGCGGCGCCGTCTTGCATTGCTTCGCCCTGAATCCGGAGAGCGAGCGCGCCTTTCCGGACGACGATGAAGACTTTGTCGCCCCGATGAACGATCGGCGGGGTCAGGAGAAAGCCCTGCGAAATCCGCTCACCGGCGGGAAGACGCCTGTTGGTCATCCGTCCGACGGCCTGTCGGATATCCGAAACGGCATCCATCGGCGAGGAGATCCGCACCTGACGAACTTCGACATCTTCCGGCGCGAGGACCGTTCCGTTCTCAACGATTCTTCGGGTCATAACGACGTTCTGATGCCATTCCATCGAAATCGGAATTTCCCGTATTCCCTCGCTCGTCCGGATGCGCAGGAGCGCCGTGGCGGCGCCCGGACGAATCTTCAGGGGGGCAAGCAGTTCACCCCGGGGAGCCGCAAGCGAACTCCGCACGCGGACGCTTCCCTGCCATCCGGAAAGCTTCAGGACAAGCGCATCGAGGTCGGGAACGGCCTCGCCTTTTCGCATCGCTATCTTCGGAGGCATCAGAAGCCGCAGCGTCACCCCCCCGACTCCCTGGTTGACAAGGGCCGCAACAACGTCGGATCTCCAGAGAAATCCTTCCCGGATTTTGACGTTCACTTCTCCGGCACGCGCCGCCAGGTCTTCCGGACCGGAGATTCGGGCGACGTCCCCAAGGCGGATGCTCTTTCCGGGAGTTTCAGGCAACCGTTCGATCTCCACCGTCAGTTCTTCGGCCGCGATTGCGGCCGCTGCGAAAGAGAAAAGAACGAGCAGAATCCACGGGAGGCTTCGCGCCTTCATGAACGGTTACCGCTTGATGCCGTTCGCGATGCGGAGAAGCTCGTCGGCTGTCTGCACTCCCTTTGAGTTCGCTTCATAGGCCCGTTGTGCGATGATGAGGTTCACCATTTCTTCGACGACTTCAACGTTGGATATTTCCAGGGTTCTCTGGGCGATGTGCCCGAGCCCTTCTTCTCCGGGGTTTCCGGTGATCGGGTCTCCGCTGGCGGCCGTCGCCTCGTAGAGGTTCTTTCCCATTTTACGAAGTCCGGCGGGATTGACGAACCGGACAAGTTCGATTTGCCCGATTTCCTCGGTTTCGGTCTCTCCCTGCGTGCGGATCGACACGATGCCTTCAGGGCTCACCATGACTTCTTCGGCGTCCGCGGGGATTGTGATCGGCGGTTCGAGGAAGAGCCCGTCGACGTTCACGAGCTGTCCGTCGTCTCCGTTTCGGATCCAGCCCCCTGCTCGCGTGTAGGCCACATCCCCGTTCGGCTTCAGCACTTGAAAGAATCCGTCTCCCTCGATGGCGAGATCGAGCGGATTGTCGGTAACCTGGAAGTTGCCCTGCCCCATCATTCGCGTTGTCCCGACGACACGCGTTCCGAGTCCGACCTGGACGCCTGTCGGGAGCGACGAGCCCGGCTCCACAGGGGCGCCCGGCTCCCGATCGATCTGGTACATGAGATCCGCGAAATCTGCGCGTTCCCGCTTGAATCCGACGGTGTTGACGTTGGCCAGGTTGTTTGTCGTGACGTCAAGATTCGTCTGTTGCGCGATCATTCCGGAAGCGCTCGTCCATAATGCCCGCAGCATGATGTCGTCCCCTGCCTTTCCCTATGACTTCATGAAGGAGCTGATGAGCCGCCCCGTTTCGTCATCGTGCGTCATCAACGCTTTCGACGCGGCTTCGTACGCCCGGCTCGCCTCGATCATCCGCGACATTTCCGAGACGACGTCGACGTTCGACTGCTCGAGCGTCCGGGAAACCAGCGACGGCATCTCGACCGGAACCGCATTCCCCGATTGCTCGTTCGCCGCGAGAAGCGAACCGCCGATTTGCTTCAGATAGGTCGGCGTCTCGAATGTCACGACTTGAAGCGTGTCCGCAACCTCTCCGTCGGCAAGAACCTGCCCCTCCGAGTTGATCGAAACGTTGGACGCCTCGCCGATTTCCACCGGGCCGCCTTCGCCCTGTACGATCAGGCCGTCGTGCGTGAGGAGTTGCCCTTCCTGATTGAGCTGGAACTGCCCCGATCGCGTGTAGAAGGTGTTTCCGGCGCCGTCCTGAACGACGAAAAACCCGTCACCGACGATCGCCGTATCGAGGGGCGCGTCCGTAACGTGCATGGCTCCCTGCTTCAACGTCATCGCATCTTCCGAGAAAACATTGGCAAGCGCCAGATTCCCTATGGGGATTTTTCCGCGGTACCGGATCTGGTTCGGGCCGGTTGTCGCGCCCGGCGTGACCGGGATGTTTTCGATACGATCCATCAGCAGGTCGGGGAAGGTCTTGTTGACGGGGATCCTCCCCCGGAATCCGGCCGTGCTGACGTTGGCGAGATTGTTCGCCACGACGTCGTGCATGCTTTCCTGTACGAGCATCGCCGATGCGGCGCTATACAGACCTCTGTTCACCGACACAGCCTCCTCGCCCCTGCGTTACGGGGGATTCAGGATTTCCA
Source organism: uncultured Synergistaceae bacterium (assembly GCA_964630155.1). Classification (GTDB taxonomy): domain Bacteria; phylum Synergistota; class Synergistia; order Synergistales; family Aminobacteriaceae; genus CALFXN01. The sequence continues at coordinate 19,823 of CAZVUT010000004.1, read as the reverse complement.
TCTCCGGCCTTTCCGGCTCGTTGCAAGGATTCCGCTTCTGCCAAGCCGATTGAGTTTGTCGATTTCGGCAAGCGCCTTTCCCGTTCCGCGGGCGACGCTTTCCATCGGTTCCTCGGCGACGAAGCAGTTGATTCCGGTCTGCTCGGAAATGAGTTCGGGAAGTCCGCGAAGGAGTGAGCCCCCCCCCGTCAGAACGATCCCTCTGTCAATAATATCGGCGGACAGCTCCGGCGGCGTTAGCTCCAATACGTTACGAACTCCATCGACAAGCGTCTGGACCATCTCTCCGATGGCCATCGAGACGCACGAACTGCTGACTTCGATCTGCCGGGGCAGCCCCTGGACGAGATCCCGCCCCTTGAGGATCATCGTCATTTCCTCTTCCGGCGGCACGCAGGTGCCGATCATGATCTTGAGGTTTTCGGCGGTCTGTTCGCCGATGGCGAGGCTGTACTGCTTTCGCAGGTATCGCATGATCGCCTCGTCGAACTTGTCGCCTCCGATGCGAAGCGATTTCGAGACGACGATGCCGCCGAGCGAGATGACCGCGATATCCGACGTTCCGCCGCCGATGTCGACGACCATCTTTCCGCGCGGCTCTTCGACGTTGAGATCGGCGCCGATCGCGGCCGCCATGGGTTCTTCGATGAGATAGGCCTCTTTGGCCCCGACTTCGAGGGCGGCCTCAAGAACGGCGCGTCGCTCGACATCCGTGGCGCCGGACGGGACACAGATCATGACCCTGTTCCGGAAGAACCGGCTGAACCCGTGGGTGACGCTTTTCATGAAATGATGCAGCATCGCTTCCGTCATGCTGTAGTCGGCGATGACGCCGTCCCGGAGTGGACGCACCGAGACGATGCTGCCGGGCGTCCTTCCAACCATGCTTTTGGCTTCGTATCCGACAGCCAGTATTCTTCCGTTCTCCAGGTCTACCGCCACGACGGACGGCTCCCGCAGAACGATCCCCTTGCCCTTGACATATATGAGAACCGTTGCGGTTCCCAGGTCGATCCCTATATCGCTCCCAAACAATCCGGTGCGCCTCCTTACTCGATCCATTCAAACGTCTTATTATACCCGACACGCCAGAGATATAACCCTTCGGGCGGGGCCGTGGCGTCGGAAGAATCGCGGGAAGCTCCCCTCAGAAGACCGTTCAACCATTCGGGACTCCTCTTTCCTCTGCCAACCGAGTCAAGGTCTCCCACTATGATTCGAACCATGTTCATGAGGAACGCGTTGGCCCGCAGCGTCAGGATTCCGATAGCGCCTCGTCTCCGGAACGAAGCGCGAATCACCGTGCGCAGGCTGTTTTCGGGACATTCTCCGGATTTGCAGAAGGCCCGGAAATCGTGCGTTCCCGTCAGAAATGACACGGCCCGGCGAACCGCCGTGTCGTCCCAGGGAGCCTTGTTGAGCCAGAAGAGGCCCTTCATATGCGGGAGGTATCCGCGCCCGTTCCAGAGAAAATAGCGATATTCGCGCCACTGCGCGCATCGCCGCGGGTCGAAGTCGTCAGGAACGACGGCGATCTTTCTGACTCGAACCGTGTCGGGGAGGTGGGCGTTGATCGCCCCGAGAAGGCGAAAGGAAGGCAACGCATCGTCGAGGGCGAACGAAATCACCTGCCCGACCGCGTGAACGCCCGCATCGGTGCGACCCGCCGCAAGAACGGGGACCGGGGAACGACCGCGGGCGGCTCCGACCGACGCTTCGATCGTTTCCTGGACCGTCGCACGGTCGGGCTGTATTTGCCATCCGGAGAAGGCCGGCCCGTAGTATCCTACGACAGCGGCGTAACGAACCACGAAAGGCCCCTGTCCGCGCATTCTGTAAGAACGATATAGAGCGCGACGCCGAGAAGGGCGAGGCTGTCGCTTTTTCTCCAGCAGAGCGGATTCATTCGCGTCCGTCCGCTCCCGCCCTTGTAGCAGCGGGATTCCATAGCGACGGCCAGATCTTCCGCTCGCTGAAAGACGATGACGAAGAGCGGAATCAGCACGGGCAGGAAGGATTGCAGCCTCCGGAAGAAATTACCCTGGTCGAGCTTCGCTCCGCGCGCGATCTGCGCTTTCATGATCCGATCCGTTTCGCCGAGAAGCGTCGGGATGAAACGAAGGGAGATCGTCATCATCATGGCCAGCTCGTGCGCCGGGAAGCCGAAGCGGACGAGCGGCGAAAAGAGACTCTCGATGCCGTCTGCGAGTTCCATGGGGCTCGTCGTGAGCGTGAGGAACGACGCGAAGAGCACCAGGAAGACGAGGCGAAAACTCATCATTGCCGCGAGCCGTATTCCTTCGCGGGTGATGACGAGAGGACCGACGGAGACAAGAGCCGTTCCGCCGGTGAAAAAGAGATGCAGGAGGCCGGTGAAGACCACGAGTATGAGGATGGGACGGGCGCTGCCGAGCACGAGTCGCAAGGGAAGCTTTGACGCCCGGGCGAGCGCGATGAGCGCGACGCCCCAGAGAATATAGACCCCGACGTGATCCGCCAGAAAGATCCCGGTCAGCAGCAACGTGGTCGCAAGGATTTTGCATCTGGCGTCGAGGCGGTGGATAAGGGAAGCGGTCGGGATATACTGTCCGAACGTCATGTGATTCAGGAAGCGCATCGGTCGGCCTCGTTTTTTTTCGGGATGGAAGATTTTTCGCGGTTCAGCGCTGTCGCCAGAACTTTCCAGTCCCACGTCAGCGGAACGGAGCAGCCCCGGGACACAAGACGAGAGGAAAGCGCGAGAATGTCCGGCGGAGCGAGTCTCACGGCGTTTCGTTCCGTCAGTTCCGGAAGGAGCGCTTCCGGCGTTCCCCAGAAGAGACGGCGCCCTTCATGCAGCAGGAGGATGCGGGAACTCATTTCGAGCGCTATTTCCAGGTCGTGCGTAATGAGAAGAACGCCGAGCCCTTCGCTGGAACGAAGCTCCTTCAGAAGCGCCAGAAGTTCCTTCCGGCTCGTCGTATCCAGCCCCGCCGTGGGCTCGTCGAGAACAAGATACCGGGGAGCCGCCGCGAGGACAGACGCTATGGCGATCTTTCGTTTTTCTCCTCCGGAAAAATGGAACGGGCTTCGTTCAAAAGAAGCCTCCGGAATTCCGAGTCGCGCCGCCGCTGTCCGGACCCTGTGTTCGACTTCCTGTTCCGGACAGGACCAGTTCCTCGGCGCGTAGGAGATTTCGTCGAAGACGGTTTCGGCGAACAGCTGTTGTTCCGGATACTGGAATACCAGGCCGACGATGCGACGTATCTCCCGTAGTCTCGCCTCGCCCTTCCGGCACGGGATGCCGTCAACCTCGACGTTCCCTCTCTGGGGCGGCAGAAGACCGTTGAGATGCTGCGCAAGAGTGGATTTTCCGCTGCCGGTATGCCCGACGACCGATATCCACTGCCCGGGTTCAAGCTGGAAGGATATGTCCTCGAGAGCGACTGTTTCGAGCGGGGTCCCGGGGTGATACGTGTACCCAAGGGCGCTTACGACGATGGACATAAAGCCGCCTCCAGTGCTGAGTAGGAAGGGTGCGTATCCGAAGGTATTCTCCCCGAATCGATGAGAGATTTCCGAAGCAGAAGCAAGGGCGGAGGTTCGAGCCCCCAGCCGCCGCACGCATCCGCCGAGAGGACATCGTCTGCGGCGCCGTCGGCGACGACAGATCCGTCGTTCAGGACGACGACCCGGCTGCAGAGAAGCGCCTCTTCCAGACGGTGCGTGATGTAGATTATCGTCCGTCCCTGAGCGTGCAGCGACGCGAGAACATCGAGCACCCCGGTTCGCCCGACCGGATCGAGCATCGCCGTGGGCTCGTCAAGGACAAGACACGGAGAATCGATCGCAAGCGCGCCGGCGATCGCAAGCCGTTGCTTTTCTCCGCCGGAGAGGGTGTACGTCGGCTTTCCCGCCTTCGCGGAAAGTCCCGTGACGGCAAGCGCGGATCGAACCCGCGAACGGATTTCATCGGAAGGAAACCCGAGGTTTTCCGGCCCGAACGCGGCGTCGTCTTCGACGGTTGCGCCGACTATCTGGTTTTCCGGGTTCTGAAAGACAAGAGACATCCGGCGCCGGATTTCCCACAACGAAGCAGCATCCGACGTCGGGCGCCCGTCGACAAAACAAGCGCCCTGCGTGGGAATCAGCAGGGCGTTCATTACGCGGGCCAGGGTCGATTTCCCGGAGCCGTTACTCCCGAGAATCCCGAGCCATTCGCCCCTTTGTATCCGGAGCGATATGTCCCGAAGTGCGGGAGCGCGTGCACCGGAATAGGTGTACCACACTTCCCGCAAATCGCAGACGAATTCCTGGGGCATTGTCAGTCAACCAGTCGTATGACGGCGAGGGGCGCTCCGTCTCCCACGCGAAAACCGGTCTTGACGATCCGTGTATATCCGCCGGGCCTGCTCGTATATCTCTTTGCGATGTCGTCAAAGAGTTTGATCGATGCTTCCTTGTGCGGCATCTTCGCGCGTATGATACGGCGATCGTGGATCGTGCCGCCCTTCGCCCTGGTGATGAGTTTTTCGGCGACACGCCGCAGTTCCTTGGCGCGGGGCAACGTCGTTGTTATGCTCTCTTCCAAGAAGAGGCTCGCGGCCATGTTCGCGAGCATGGCCCTCCGGTGGCTGCCATACCTACCGAGGGTTCTGTGGTCCATTCGATGTCGCATGGGACCGAGTCCTCCTTTGCAATTATTCTTCCGCTTTGGAGCCGGACTTCTCGTTCTTCAACTCGATGCCCAGCTTTTCAACCTTCTCCTCGATTTCGCGCAGGGAGATTTTCCCAAGGTTGCGGATCTTGAGGAGATCCTCTTTGTTCTTGCTCAGCAAATCACCGATGGTATGTATCCCGCCGCGAAGGAGACAATTTTCGCTTCGGATCGAAAGCTCAAGCTCATGTACAGGCTTCGAGAGGAAGTCATCCTTTTCGGGATCGCTGACACGAACGCCTTCCGATGGAGTCTCCACCGGTCCCGTTGCGGATTCCTTCGAGACGGAACTGGGATGCGCCTTCTCGATTTCATCCACTATAATGCCGAAATACTCCTTTACGGTGGCCGCCGCTTCGCAGACCGCCAGGTCGGGCGCGATAACGCCGTTGGTCCATACTTCGAGCACGAGGCGCTCGTAGTCCGTCCGATGTCCGACACGCGCCGCTTCGACGTCGTAGTTTACCCGCATGACGGGCGAATATAGAGCGTCGATTACGAGGCCGTCGGCCGGGAGATAGGGAGGACGGGGACGTTCCGATGTACCGTAGCCCGTTCCCTGCTCGACGTAAAGATCCATTGAGAGCTTCGATCCCTCTTCCATCGTGCAGATATACGCACCCGGATCGGCAAACTCGACTTCACTGTCGGGCTGGATTTCTGCGGCGGTCACTCTTTTCGGACCCTCGACTTCGAGACGAAGAACCCGCACCTCATTGCTGTAGCAGCGAACGGACAACCGCTTCAGGTTCAGGAGAATTCCGATGACATCCTCGCGAACGCCCGCAACAGTGCTGAACTCGTGCAGAACTCCGTCTATCCGTACCGATGAAATCGCCGCGCCGCGTATCGAGGAAAGCAGAACCCGACGAAGTGCGTTTCCCAGAGTCACCCCATACCCCCGCTCAAGCGGTTCGATCGTGATCTTGCCGTAGGTGGAGCTGCACTCTTCGATTCGGATTTCAGGCCGCAACAGTTCCAATATCCCCAACACCTTTCGGGACGTTATCGAGCGTAAAACTCGACGACGAGCTGCTCTGTGACAGGCACGTCAATCTGTTCACGCGTCGGGATGGACAACACCTTTCCTTCCATGTTCTCCGCCGAATACTGGAGCCATTCCGGGATATGGCGGGAAGCCGCAACTTCGGCGTTTTCCTTGAGGAACAGGATCTCCCGGCTCTTCTCGACGATGGAAATGCTGTCTCCGGCCGAGACGAGGTAGCTGGGAATATCGACCTTTTTCCCGTTGATTCTGAAGTGTCCGTGCATGACGAGCTGTCTCGCCTGACGACGGCTGATGCCGTATCCCAGACGGTACGCGACGTTATCGAGTCTCCGCTCCAGAAGCTGCAGGAAGTTGTGGCCGGTCTGTCCCGGCATGTCGTTCGCTTCCTGGAAGAATCGGCGGAACTGGGTCTCGTTCATGCCGTAGTACCTTCGCAACTTCTGCTTTTCGCGAAGGCGGATGCCGTATTCGCTAACTTTAGCCCGCATTTTCCCCTTGGGTGCGCCGGGCGCTTTCTTGTCTTTCTCCCTACGGGTAATGGCGCATTTTTCCGTGAAGCATCTGTCTCCCTTCAGAAACAGCTTGCCCCCTTCCGCCCGACACAGGCGGCACGCAGGACCGGTATATCTGCTCATAAGATTCTCTCCTCCTCCCGTTCCGCGATTACACCCGCCGCCGCTTGGGCGGACGGCAGCCGTTGTGCGGAATGGGCGTCGCTTCCTTTATCATGTTGACCTGAAGCCCGGCAGCCTGAAGGGAACGGATGGCCGACTCGCGGCCGGGTCCTGGTCCCTTGACGACAACGTCGATTTCCTGAACGCCATGCTCCTGAACGGCTTTGGCTACCTGTTGCGCCGCGATCTGCGCCGCAAAGGGAGTCGACTTTCTCGTTCCCTTGAAGCCAACGTTGCCGCCGGACGCCCATGCGAGAACGTTCCCGCCCTTATCCGTGACGCTTACGATCGTGTTGTTGAACGTTGAGTAGATATGCGCCACACCATAGCTGATATTCTTTCTTTCCTTGCGTTTACCTCGCCTTTGCGTACGCTTCGCCACGTGCGTAATCCTCCTTGTTCTCGTTCAATGCCCTTGCGATCCCGCCGTATTACTTTCCGGCCGCTTTCTTGTTCGCAACGGTCCGGCGGGGTCCTTTTCTCGTCCGGGCATTGGTACGGGTGTGCTGGCCGCGTACCGGAAGACCGATACGGTGCCGTATTCCCCTGTAGCACCCGATATCCATCAGTCTCTTGATGTTCATGGATATCTCGCGGCGAAGGTCGCCTTCCACCTTGTAGTGCTCTCCGATTTCACGACGGATCTTTTGCTCTTCCTCTTCCGTAAGGTCCTTCACGCGGGTATCCGGGTTCACACCCGTAGCGGCCAGGATCCTCTTTGAAATTTGCAGACCGATGCCGAAAATGTATGTCAATCCAATTTCGACTCTCTTGTCGCGCGGGAGGTCAACTCCTGCAATTCGCGCCATAACCGATTACCTCCTTGCTCCCTGTCGCTGTTTGTGCCGGGGGTTGCGGCTGCAGATGATCCGGACGACCCCTTTTCGCCGGATGACGCGGCAAAATTCGCAGATCGGCTTTACCGACGGTCGTACTTTCATGATGTCCACGCTCCTCCAGAAAATCATCCGAATGGAAACTCAATCCGGATTGAAAACAAGATATCAGAGTGCTCGTTCGGCTTCCGCCAAAAAAAGAGACGGATACGAGGTAGTATTTGAAGCTATTTATATCTATAGATTATGCGTCCCCGTGTCAAGTCATACGGAGAAATTTCCACGAGAACCTTGTCTCCGGGAAGGATTCGAATGAAATGCATCCGCATCTTTCCGGAAACATGGGCAAGAAGCTTGTGTCCATTATCGAGTTCCACCCGGAACATAGCATTGGGCAACGGCTCAAGCACCTTTCCCTTTACCTCCACTACCTCGTCTTTGTTCGCCATGCGGTCGCGTCTCCCTCCCTGCAATTCGTTGCATCGACACATCCTGTTCGTCGGCAAATGACGCTTCGGATCCTTCCGCTGTCTATCGTTTCCCCACGAGCAACCGCAGCGGCGATTTCCTCGTCTCTCCAACCGGTCGGCTGAAGGTGAACCGGGTTCTTCGCTTTCAGACGCTCCGCCGGGAAACGCTTTCCGTCACTGACAAGGATCCTTTTCTCCCCGAACCCCATAACGATATACCACGTTCCGGCGTCTTTGCCCCGCAGGGATCGGACAATCTGTCCCACGATGAACTCCATGCTCTCTTACTCCCATGTCCATGGAGTAAGAATCTCCGGTTCATCTCGTGTAATGAGAACCGTCCTTTCAAAGTGAGCCGAATCGGATCCATCGGCAGTCAGAACGACCCAATCGTCAGGCCCGGTTACGACATCTTCGGCGCCTGCCATGACCATGGGCTCAATTGCAAGGGTCATGCCGGGCTTCAGCGTTATTCCCCTGCCGGGATGGCCATAGTTCGGCACCTGGGGCGGTTCGTGGAGGCGTCGTCCGATGCCGTGTCCCGTGTAATCCCGGACCAGGCCGAAACCTTCACCGAGAACATAGGACTCGACCGCATGTCCGAGATCGCCGATGGTGTTTCCGGCTCGCGCCGACGCAATGGCTCTATCAAGCCCCTGTTGCGTCGCATGAAGGAGGTGCATCCGTTCCTCAGTGACATCGCCGACAGGAAAGGTGCACGCCGCATCTCCGTAGTATCCTTCGTAACAGGCTCCGACATCGATGCTTACGATATCGCCTTCTTCCAGAAACCTGTCGTTGCTGGGTATGCCATGTACGATCTCGTTGTTGATCGAAACACACACGGAACCGGGAAAGGGAATGGATATTCCGGGGACTCTGTACCCCTTGAATGCGGGGGTTGCATGAGCGTCCCGGATGACTTCCTCGGATACGGAATCGATATACGCAGTCGTTATGCCGCTCCGTATGACGCTCCGTAACCGGTCGAGAACATCCGCGACAATTTTCCCGGCGCAGCGCATGTACTGAATATCCCTTTCGCCTTTAAGACTGATCATGATCTGTTCGCGCACAATGATTCGATCGCATTCATGACTGTTCCGCTCGACGCTTTCGCGTCAACCGCGCGCAGAATTCCCTTCTCTTTATAGAAAGCAATGAGCGGGCTCGTTTGCCGATGATACACGGTCAGACGATTTCGTATCACTTCTTCGGTATCGTCGTCTCTCTGGTACGTTTCGCCGCCGCAGACGTCGCAGCGATCTCCGCACCCCGAGGGTTTGAAAGTAATGTGAAAGATCTGGCCGCAGGCGCGACATACACGTCTCCCGGAAAGACGAAGAACGACCGTCTCGTCGTCGACGTCGAGAAGTATCACGCCGTCCAGAACCGTCCCTTTTGACCCCAGGTACGAATCAAGCGCTTCCGCTTGAGGCAGGGTCCGGGGAAAACCGTCAAGAAGGAATCCCCGGACACAATCGGGCTTATCCAGGCGATCGGCGACCATGGATACGACAAGATCATCGGGAACCAGTTGTCCTGCATCCATGAACTTTCTCGCTTCGACCCCGAGAGGAGATCCAAGACGGACATTCTCGCGGAAAATATCTCCGGTCGAAATATGCGGGATCCCGTACTTTTCCCTGATCGAGGCGGCTTGTGTTCCTTTCCCCGCCCCGGGGGGCCCGAGAAGGATGATTTTCATCGCGTTACGTCACCGTCCGATTAGAACCGGAGCAGCCCGCCGGCTTTGCCGTCGCGTCGCTTCAGAATCCCTTCGTAGTGCCGCATGAGCAAATGTCCTTCGATCTGATGCACCGTATCAAGCGCAACGCCGACGACGATCAGGACAGCCGTCCCGCCGAAATAAAAACTCGACATCCCCATCATCGACGTCATCAGCGTGGGAATCAGCGCTATGATCGCAAGAAACACCGCGCCGCCCAGAGTGATACGCGACATCACCTTCTCAATGTAGTCCGAGGTTGGTTTTCCCGGACGGATACCGAGAATGAATCCTCCGTACTTCTTCATGTTATTCGCCACATCCGTCGGGTTGAAAACGACGGCCGTGTAGAAATACGAGAAGAAGACTATCAGCACCACATAGAGTGCTTCATAGACAAAACCGCCGGGGGCGAAAATCCTTTGGAAAAGAACACCCCAGTCGCCCGTGAAGAAGCGTGCTATGGAATACGGGAAGAGGAGTACGGACGAAGCGAAAATGATCGGGATGACTCCCGCCTGATTCACCCGCAGAGGAATGAATGTGCTCTGACCGCCGTACACTCTGTTCCCGACGACTCGCTTCGCGTATTGAACCGGGAGGCGTCTTTGCCCCTCCTGAAGAAGTATGCATCCCGCAATGACGACAACCATGAACGCGAGCGCCACCAACATAAGGATAATGTTGATTTCTCCAAGCATGAGCATTCGCCAGCTCTGAATGATCGACTCGGGAACCCGCGCCACGATGCCGGCGAAGATCAGCAGCGAAATACCGTTCCCGATGCCATGGTCGGTCATTTCTTCGCCGAGCCACATAACGGCAAGCGAGCCGGCCGTTACGGTCGTCACGACGATCGCGCCGTCAAAGAGGGCTCCGCTGAATATTCCGAGCCCACGAAGCCAGAAGGTCATGCCGATCGCCTGGACAAGAGCGAAAAAGATCGTTCCGATCCGTGTGTACTGGACGATCTTCTTGCGGCCGTCCTCGCTGTCTTTCTGCATTTTCTCAAGCGTCGGGAAGATGACCACGAGAAGCTGCATGATGATGCTCGAATTGATGTACGGTGCGACGCCCAGCGCAAAGACGCTGAAGCGCCGTAATGCCCCTCCGGCGAAGATATCGAGGAACCCCAGCACCCCGCCCTGCTCAAAAAGCCGGGCCATAGCGTCCGCATCGATTCCGGGGGTGGGTATGTGGGCCCCGAGCCGGAATATGAACAGTACGCCAAGGGTGAAAAGAATTCTTCTCTTGAGGTCCGGCAATCTGAATGCGTCCCGGAAGGAGTCCAGCACTTAGATCACCTCAGCCTTCCCACCCGCGGCTTCAATCTTGCTTTTGGCTTGCGCGCTGAAAGCATGCGCCTTGATGGTCAACGGTTTGTCGATGTCGCCGCGAGCAAGAACCTTCACGTGCGAATCGCTTGCATGCACCAGTCTGGCCTTGTACAACTCCGCCAGACCGACCACCTGGCCGGCTTCAAAACGAGCGGCGATCGATTCGAGATTGACCACCTGGAAGGTCGTCGCAAAACGGGCATTATTGAAGCCCCTTTTCGGAATCCTTCTCGAGATCGGCATCTGACCGCCTTCAAAACCAGGTCGCACGCCGCCGCCGCTCCGCGCCTTCTGTCCCTTGTTTCCTTTTCCTGCTGTTTTTCCGGTCCCGCTTCCGACGCCCTGACCAAGGCGTTTTCCCTTTTTCCTCGATCCGTCGACGGGACGAAGATCATGCAGATTCAAGACATCCACCTACCCTTCAACGACAGACCATTGTACGAGATGATGCACTTGGGCGACCATCCCTCTGATCTGCGGCGTGTCTTCATGTTCGACAACATGGTGGAGACGCTTGAGCCCCAAGGCCTCTATTGTTCTTCTGTGGCGGGCGGGGTGGCCGATACCGCTCCTGACCCACTCTATGCGGAGTTTCGCCATTATGCGTCTCCTCCTTAGTTAGCCGTGGCGTCATTCTGCGCGGTTTTCTTTCCACGCAGTCTGAGTATTTCGTCCGGAGTGCGAAGCCCCTGAATCGCTTCGACAGTCGCCCATGCGACATTGATCGGGTTCGACGTTCTTCCGACGACCTTCGTGAGGACGTCCTTGACTCCGCCGAGTTCCATGATCGCGCGGACTACTCCGCCTGCGATAACGCCCGTCCCGGGCGCCGCCGGACGCAACATAACGGACGCCGCGCCGAAATCGCCGATGATCGGATGGGGAATCGTATTCCCGACTTTTTTGAGTTCGACAAGGTTTTTACCGGCCTTATCGATTCCCTTCCGTACGGCTTCGGAAATTTCCTTCGCTTTTCCCATGGCGACGCCGATGTACCGCTGCCCGTCTCCGACAACGACGAGAACGCTGAACTTGAAGCGTTTTCCTCCCTTGACGACCTTGCTGACTCTGTTTATCGAGACAACGCGCTCGCTGAGTTCGACTCCCTTGATGTCATCCGCTTTTCTGGTATTCATCCTCGGCATCCCTCCTAGAACGTGAGGCCCGCTTCACGGGCGGCTTCCGCGAGCGATTTGACCACTCCGTGGAACATATGACCGCCCCGGTCAAACACGACCTTGCTGATCCCCTTTTCGAGGGCCTTTTTCGCAACGAGAGCGCCGACCGCTTTTGCCGCTTCGATGTTTCCCGTGCTCGAAAGCGTTCCCTTCAGAGGCTTCTCGAGGGTCGAGGCAGACACCAGGGTATGTCCCTTCGTGTCGTCGATAACCTGGACATAGACGTGGTTCAGGCTGTGAAATACCGCCATTCTCGGCCGTTCGGCCGTTCCTGAGACCATCTTCCGGAGTCGCTTGTGTCGGATGACCCGCATTTCGTTTCTACTTCTCTTCTTTATCATGCCCGTTCACCCCAAGCTACTTAGCGCCGGTCTTTCCGGCCTTGCGAATAATGAACTCATTTGCGTACTTGACGCCCTTGCCGAGGTACGGCTCAGGCGGACGGAATCCGCGGATAATGGCCGCTACCTGCCCGACCGACTGTTTATCTATTCCCTTTACGGTGACTTTATTCGGACCGTCCGTCGACAGTTCGACTCCGTTCGGAGCTTCATACTCGATAGGGTTGGAATACCCGAGGTTCAGAATGAGTTTCTTCCCCTGCATTTGGGCGCGATACCCGACGCCGACGATTTCCAGTTTCTTTTCAAAACCCGTCGTTACACCGGCGACCATGTTCGCAAGAAGCGCACGAACCAATCCGTGAAACGCTCTGGTTTGCTTTTCGTCGTCGGCGCGAGAAATGACAACCTGTCCTTCTTCAAGCGCAACTGTTATGCCTTCGACAAGTTGCATCGAAAGCTCTCCCTTAGGCCCTTTGACGAAAATTCCATTATCTTTGAGCGAAACCGTTGCACCTTTCGGGAGCGCTATCGGTTTTCTTCCGATACGTGACATCCGCGTTCCCTCCCGTTACCAGACGTAGCAGATGACCTCGCCCCCAAGGCCGAGACGGGAAGCGTCGCTGTCCGTCTTGATGCCCTGCGAGGTTGAGATCAGTGCGATTCCGAGACCGCCCATGACTTTGGGCAGGTTCTCCTTGCCGACGTACATCCGCCTACCAGGTTTGCTCATCCGGCGAAGCCCCTGGATCACACGTTCCCTGTTCGGTCCGTAGGAAAGAAACAGGCGTATGGATGCAAAGGGTTTTTTCGGATCGTTGATGACCTTGTAGTTCCGTATGTACCCTTCGTCCTTCAACAATTTCGCGATGCCGAGCTTTATCCGGCTTAACGGGATATCGACACTCTCGTGATATACCATATTTGCATTCCGGATTCTTGTCAGCATGTCCGCTATAGGATCAGTCATATACATGCAGTGGACCCCCTTCCGACCTCACGCGTCTACCAGCTCGACTTCACGACGCCGGGGATTTTCCCCTCCCGCGCGAGCTTGCGGAAGCAGCACCGGCACATGTTGAAGCGACGGATAAACGCATGAACGCGTCCGCAGAGCGGACAACGGTTGTGCTTTCGTACCTTGTACTTCGGGGGCTGAGTCGCTTTGTATTCCATCGCCTTTCTCGCCATGCGTCTTTCCTCCCTAGCGGTTGAAGGGCATGCCCATGTTCTTGAGGAGGGCGTGCGCTTCCTGGTCGGTTTTCGCGGTCGTCACGATAGCGACGTTCATCCCACGAGGCCGTATGACCTTGTCGTAATTGATCTCCGGGAAAATCAACTGCTCCCGCAGACCGAGATTGTAGTTTCCGCGTCCGTCAAAGCCTCGCGCGGAAACACCCTGAAAGTCCTTGATGCTCGGCAGTGCAAGCGTGATGAGACGATCAAGGAATTCCCACATCCGACGCCCGCGAAGAGTCACCATGCATCCGACCGGGAGCCCCTCGCGGAGCTTGAAGCCGGCTATGGACTTCTTCGAACGGCGCAACAGCGGCTGCTGACCCGAAATCGAACGCAACTCAGCAATTGCGACGTCCATAAACTTGATATCCGTTTTCGCTTCGCCCGCCCCGATATTGACGACGACCTTGTCGATCTTCGGGACTTCCATCATGTTTTTGTAGCCGAATTCCTTCTCAAGGCGGCCGGCGATCTCGGATCGATACTTTTCAAACAAGCGTGGAATCATTCTTTTGCGCCTCCCCGAGTTACGCCTGATCGATAATTTCTTTGCATTGCTTGCAAATGCGCACTTTCTTGCCGCTCTCCAGGAAAGCGTGGCCGACACGCGTCGCCTTACCGCAGGAGGGACACACAAGCATCACCTTCGATGCATAAATCGGCGCTTCCTGCTTCACGATTCCTGCCTGCGGATTTTTCTGGCTCGGACGAATGTGCTTCGTCACCATGTTGACGCCTTCGATGAGTATCGTATCCCTGCTCGGGTTACGGCTCAGAATCTTCCCTTCTTTTCCCTTGTCCTTGCCGGAGATGACCTTTACGCGGTCACCTTTCTTTATCCTCATAGACATTCCCCGGTCCTCCTTAGACGACCTCTGGGGCGAGAGACAGGATCCGCATATACTTCTTCGCCCGCAGTTCACGGCCGACAGGGCCAAAAATTCGCGTGCCCTTGGGATCGCCGTTGTTGTCGATAATCACTGCTGCGTTGTCATCGAATCGCACGTACGAACCGTCCTGACGACGGATTTCTTTCTTCGTGCGGACTATGACAGCCTTTACAACCTGTCCCTTGGGAATTGTGCTGTTCGGAATGGCTTCCCGGACAGACGCGACTATGACATCCCCTATGGAACCGTATTTTCTTCTGCTTCCACCGAGCACCTGGATGCAGAAGATTTTTTTCGCGCCGGAGTTATCCGCCACATTCAGCACCGTCGTTAGCTGTATCATACCTAGGCCTCCGCAGAATCTTCAACGACACCGTCGAAGACAGGCGCCTTCCGCACGATCTCAAGAAGTTCCCATCGTTTGGTCCTGCTCATCGGACGCGTCTCTCCGATAGAGACCGTATCTCCGATACGACTGACATTGTTCTCATCATGCGCGACGTAGCTCTTCGCCTTGATGATCTTCTTTCCGTACAACGGATGCCTGTCGTGCCTTGTGACACGAACCACAATGGTCTTTTCCATTTTGTTGCTGACGACTATACCGACTCGAATCTTCCGGTGGGGTGTTCTCTCGTCCATCGGTCCTACCTCCCTCGCCCGCCAGAAGACGGGGTCATTCCGCCGGCAGGAATACTCGTTCCTTGCTGCTTTTCCCGTACAACCGTCAGAATGCGTGCGATCGTCTTTCTTACGGCGCTGATACGGCTTGTGTTCTTCAGCTGGCCCACCGCGTTCTGGAACCGCAGGTTGAAAAGCTCCTCCTTGTATTGACGGTGCTTTTCCTGAAGTTCATCAATGGTCAGTTCATGCAGATTCTTCGTATCCATCGTCATTCACCACCGACACCCTCACGGGCGACTATTCTGACTTTTATCGGAAGCTTGTGCGCGGCGGTCCGGAAAGCATCCTCGACGACATCTTTCGAAACTCCGGCGATTTCAAACATGACCCGGCCCCGTTTCACAGGTGCGACCCACCACTCCGGGCTGCCCTTTCCCTTTCCCATTCTCGTTTCGAGAGGTTTCTTGGTGAAAGGAACATCGGGGAAGATCCGAATCCAGATCTTGCCGCCCTTCTTCATTTTCCGGGAGATCGCAACGCGCGAGGCTTCAATCTGTCGCGCGGTAATCCATCCGCACTGAAGCGCCTGAAGTCCCCAATCTCCGAAACTGACTGTCTGGCCTCCCTTGGTTCGCCCCTTGAGGGGAGCCCTGTAGGGTTTGCGGTATTTTACCCGCTTCGGCATCAACATAGTACCTTACCCCCTCGCTCTTCTTCCCATCCTGGGGGAAACTGGACGCTCATGTTCCTTGTCGCGGAATATCCACACTTTTACGCCGATAACGCCGTACATCGTCTTCGCTTCATAAAAACCGTAATCTATATCGGCCCGAAGCGTCGAAAGCGGCAATCTGCCTTCGTTGTACCACTCCGAACGGGCGATTTCAGCGCCGCCGAGGCGTCCGGAACATTGAATCTTTATTCCCTTTGCGCCGGCTTTCATAGCCCGGAAGATGGACTGTTTCATCGCTCTCCGGAAACTCACGCGACGCTCGAGTGCGGAAGAAACGCCTTCAGCGACAAGCTGCGATTCAACGTCCGGGTTCTTGATTTCCTGAACGTTGATCATGACCTTCGCACCCGAGAGCTTCTGCAACTCTTCCTTTACAACCTGAATCTCTGTGCCGCCCTTGCCGATTACGACACCAGGCCGGGAGGTCCAAACAGTAAAGCGAATTACGTTGCCTATCCGCTCGATCTCAATCCTGGAAATACCGGCGCTGTTCCATTTCTTTCGAATCCACTCACGAAGTCTGAGATCCTCATGGAGGTTCTTGGCGTAGTCCTTTTTATTGGAGTACCATTTGGACTCCCACTCGCTCATGATGCCGAGCCTGTACCCTACGGGATGTACCTTCTGTCCCATGAGCAATCCTCCTTAACGTTCCGCTACAACGACGGTGATATGGCTCGTCCTGTGGCGAAACGGATGGGCCCTTCCCATCGAGACGGGGCGGAATCTTTTCATCACCGGACCATTGTCCGCCATCGCAGCGACAACCTTGAGCTTGTCAGTATCCATTCCAAAATTATGCTCTGCGTTCGCGACGGCGCTCTGGAGCACCTTCCCAACGAGTCGAGCGGGTTTCTGCGGACAGTAGCGAAGCGCCATCAGCGCGTCGCCGACCTTTTTTCCCCGAATAAGCTCAAGGACCCTGCGGACCTTGATGGGGGATACCCGAACTTGTCGGGCCAATGCTTTGGCTTCCATGTTCATACCCCCTACCGAACCTTGGAAGAGCGTTCCTGCCCGGCATGTCCTCCGAATTTGCGCGTCGGAGCGAATTCACCGAGTTTATGCCCTATCATGTTTTCGTTAATGTAGATCGGAATGTGGACCTTCCCGTTATGAACGGCTATCGTGTGGCCGATCATTGCAGGAACCACCGTGGAACTCCTCGACCAGGTCTTGAGGACCTTTTTCGCGCCGGAGTCATTCATTTCCTCGACGCGACGCAGGAGTTTCCGGTCGATATAGGGCCCCTTTTTTGCAGAACGAGCCATCTTCGTCCCTCCTCAAGCCTTATTTCTCATACCGACGCCGAACAATCATCCGGTCCATCGGCTTGGATTTGCGTGTCCTGTATCCCTTCGCGAGCGTACCCCAAGGCGACATGGGGTGCTTGTTTCCCTTGCTCTTGCCTTCACCGCCGCCCATAGGGTGATCGCACGGATTCATGACCATTCCGCGAACTTCGGGACGTTTTCCGAGCCAACGGGTCTTTCCGGCTTTCCCGAACTTTTCGTTTTCATGCTCTTCATTTCCGACCTGCCCGATCGTCGCCATACATTCGACAAGCGCAAGGCGAAGTTCGCCGCTCGGCATACGTATGTACGCGTATTTCCCCTCTTTCGCCATGAGCTGCGCACCCACTCCGGCAGCGCGGACAAGCTTCCCGCCCCTGCCGGGTTGCAGTTCGATGTTGTGAATCATCGTACCGACAGGAATATCCTTCATCTTCATCGCGTTCCCGGGGCGAATATCAGCCTCTGCTCCTGCAAGTATCCTGTCTCCCACTTTAATTCCGGAAGGAGCCAGGATATATCTTTTCTCGCCATCGACATACGTGACAAGAGCAATCCTGCAGGTTCTGTTCGGATCGTACTCGATCGTCGAAACGATGCCCGGAACTCCGAGTTTATCCCGTTTGAAATCGATGACACGGTAAAGTCTCCGTCCGCCGCCGCCAAGGTGGCGCATCGTAATTCTCCCGGTATTGTTTCGACCGCCGCTGTTCTTGAGGGCGACGAGCAATGAACGCTCCGGAGCGACCTTTGAAAGATCCGAATTATCCTGGATGGACATGAAACGTCGTCCAGGTGTATAGGCCTTGAATTGTTTCATCGGCATTTTTCAGTCTCCTCCTTGCCCGCTAAACGCTCGCGCCTTCAAAAAATTCGATTCTCTGACCTTCAGCCAGCGTCACGATCGCCTTTTTCCATGAACGGGAAAGTCCGCGGAACGCACCCATGCGTTTCGGCTTCGGATGAACGTTTATGACGTGGACATCGGTCACTTTTACCTTGAAAATCTCTTCGACCGCTTCCCTGATGCGAATTTTGTTCACCTGGCGATGAACCTCGAACGTGTACTTGTTATGCTCCATCATTCTGCTGGATTTCTCCGTTATGATGGGACGTACGATGATATCATGCGAAAGCAGATTCATCGGCTGTACACCTCCTCGAGGCATGCTACGGCTTCCGGCGTAACAATGAGTTCTTTTGCGTTCATAAGATCGTAAACATTGATGTTGCCGACATTGAGAACCTTGGCTCCCTGTATATTCCTTGTTGACTTCGCCACCGCCATATTCGGCGATCCAACGAGAACAAGGGGTTTCTTCGCGTCGATAGACTTCAGAAAAGCAGTCATCGACTTTGTCGAAGGCTTCTCAAGAGGAAACTCGTTGATGATCGTAAACAGGTCATCGCGAACCTTGAGAGAAAGAGCGGAGCGTATTGCAAGAGCCCGGACTTTCTTGTTGACCTTCTGACGGAAATCCCGCGGCTTCGGGGGGTGACTCACTCCGCCGTGAATCCAGAGCGGCGAACGGGTGCTTCCGTGTCGCGCGCGTCCTGTGTGCTTCTGTCGCCACGGCTTCTTTCCGCCTCCGCTGACCTCGCCTTTGCCCTTTGCCGCCTGCGTGCCCAAACGTCGATTCGCAAGCTGGGCGAGAACGACCTGGTGCATGGCGGGGACGTGAATCGGCGCGCCGAACACGGCATCGGTCAGAGAAAATTCACCGACCTCTTCCCCATTGAAGTTGATCATTTTAACCGTCGGCATTGATGCAGCCCTCCTTCCGTCCCTGCCTAGTTCTTCTTGTACACTGTGACGAGAGAATTCTTCGCCCCAGGTACAGCGCCTTTAACGAGCAGGAGATTGTTATCGGAATCTATCCCCACGACCGTCAGGTTCTTCACGGTCACTCTCTCGTTACCCATGTTGCTGGGCATCCTTTTTCCCTTCATGACTTTGCCCGGATAGCTGTTGCATCCGGAAGAGCCGGCGCGTCTGTGCGTGACGGACACACCGTGGGAGGCTTGCTGTCCGCCGAAATGATACTTCTTGACGACGCCGGCGAACCCCTTCCCTTTGCTGGTTCCTGTTACATGAACCGGCTCTCCGACTTCGAACATCGTAACGTTGATTTCCTGTCCGACCGAAAAGCCTTCCGATGAAGAAACGCGAAACTCGCGCAGTGTCTTCGTCGGTTCAACATTCGCTTTCGTAAAGAGGCCCTTGAGGGGCTTCGTTACGTTTTGGGGCTTCACCTCGCCGAATCCAAGGAGAACGGCTTCATAGCCATTCTTCTCATTGGATCGAAGGTCGACCACGGGGCAGGGACCCGCCTGAATCACCGTCACGGGGACGGCTTTTCCTTCTTCCGTATAGACCTGGGTCATGCCCAATTTTCGCCCCAGTATTCCAATGGTCATTGTTTCCCTCTCCTTTCAGCTCAGAGCTTCCTACAACTTGATCTGGATATCCACTCCAGAAGGAAGGTTCAGCTGCATAAGCGCATCCATCGTCTTCTGCGTCGGATTGATGATGTCGATGAGGCGCTTATGAGTCCGCATTTCAAACTGCTCCCGCGCGTCCTTGTCCTTATGAGGAGATTTCAGGACAGTCAACTTATTGATTTCCGTCGGGAGCGGAATCGGCCCGGAAACCTTCGCTCCGCTCCGTTCCGCTGTTTCAGCTATCTGTGACGCGGAACTGTCGAGCACGCGATGGTCGAAAGCCTTGAGACGAATCCGGATCTTCTTCGCCATACCGGACCACTCCTATTCCAG